>DATJEN010000316.1:0-9665 GCA_035496575.1 Pirellulales bacterium | reverse complement strand
GTGCCGGATGGCCGGATTGCCCGCGCGAACCTCGTACCGAAACGATTGCTGTGGGGAACGCCGGTCGATCTGCACGTCACCTGGCATGGGCTGGCTTGGGGCCCGGAAGGAGATCTGTACTTTTCGTCCGGCGATCCGCTGTTGAACTATGGTGATTTTGCAAACCGGCCCGATCACTGGGGACATTGGACAGTTTACGGACCCGATGGAGCGAAATATCCCTACACCGGCGTGGGCGGGTTTTTTCGTTGTCGCCCTGACGGCACGCGCTTCCGTAGCGTGGCCGGCGGTACGCGCGGCGCGGTTGGAATTGCCTTTGACCGCCGCTGGCAGTTGTTTTCAAACGACAATGACCACGAGTCGATCGCCGATCGCTACTCGCCCGCTCGACTGCTGCACGTGACCGCGGGAGCAAACTTTTTCTGGCCTCGCGGCTGGATCGCCGACATGTCGCCCGAGCGGTCCGACCTGCTGGACGTCGTGAATGGCGGGATGGGCCGCGAAGCGCCCGTCGGCCAGGCGTACTTCGATGAGCCGGGATTGGGGGACGGCTATCGCGATAGCCTGCTCGTCGCGCGGTGGGGCCAGCGCAAAGTCGATGGCTACAAACTCGCGAAGCGCGGCGCGACCTTCTCGGGCCGTGAGATTCCGCTCATCGCGTGCGATGACATCGTCCGGCCGGTTGGAGTCGCGGTCGGCGGCGGTGGGCGCGTGTTCGCCGCGCTGTCGTACATGGCGGCCAATGAGTGGTCTCCCAAGTATCCGAGCGAAATCGTGATGATCAGCAGCCGCGCGGCTTCGTCCGCTGCGGCCTTCGAGCCATACGACGCGACAAGAGTTTCGCCCGAGCGGCTGTGGAACGAATTGAGTGCGTCAAGCACGTGGCGGCGACAGCAGGCGCACGCGGAAATCTTGCGACGCGGTGAGCCGCTGTTGAGTGAGGCTATCGCGCGAATTGCGAAGACCGGCCCGAACGACGTGGCGATGTTGCACCTGCCCTGGATCGCGGCTGCCAGCGGCAAATCGGCGGCCCGTGATCCCGTTGTTGGTTTAACCAGGCACGCAGATGTCGACGTGCGGCTGCAAGCGGTGCGGGCGCTGTGCGAATTCGACCAGCTCGGGGCACGTGAAACCGCGATCGAACTAGCCCTGGACGATAAGGATGCGCACGTCCAGCATGCCGGCGTGGCCACTCTGCTTCGAGGATCCGGCTCGCTGCCGAAGCCGTTCTATACCGGTCCGGCCAGAAGCGAGGACCCGTTGCTGCGGCAGACCAGCGCCTTCGTGCTGGCCAATCGAGCGAACTCGTCGGAGCTGTCGCGTCTGCTGAAATCGACGGACGCGCGCGATCGGCTGGTTGGCGTATTGGCGGCCGGATTTCGGCTCACGATTCCACCCGTGGATCAACCGCTGCCGGACGAGCTTCCGCTCAAATACGAATCGACGAACGCGCTGTTTACAATCAACTATGCCGATGCAAGCGTTGATCTGAAGAAGCTTGGCCGCACCGGCAGCTTCACGACGGCCGATCTTTGGAAGCTTAAGCGGAACGACCCCACCTCTCGCGAGCTCTTCGCCGCGCTCCTGGCCATGCTCGACGATCCAGACGATCGCGTGCAGTATCAGGCCGGCTATTTCCTGTGGCTGCTCAATGACGAGCAAGCCAACGACAAAGTCGTGGCGTCGCGGCGGAAGCGAACGCTCGAACGCCTGGAAAGCAGGCCCGGTATGCAGGTGGCCGAAGTCTGGATGTTCGGCCCGTTGGGCGACTCAGGTTCGGACTTGCAAACAGTGCACGCGCCGGAAAAAGGACCGATCGACCTCGCCGAGCAAGTGCAAAGCGGAAAGAGAACCCTCACGTGGCGAACCGCGGGAAGCGCAAACGGCATCAATCTCGATGGAACCGCGGCCAAAGACGGCGAATCGAGTTATTTGTATTTTCGCGTGCAGACGCTCGAGCCTCAGCCGGCCTTGTTGCGTATTGCGGGAGCAAACCAGGTGCGCTGCTGGAACAATGGACAACCGATCGCCCGAGCGCCGTTTCTGATTTCGCTCGAGCCCGGCAGCAACGACGTTCTGCTGCGCCTGGTCCACGAAAGCCAAGGGGCCGATGTGCACATCGAACTGCGGTCGAGAGAATCGCTGGCGGTGCGCCTGCCTGAAAAGCTGGCTGCGTCGAACCTGGCAGATCGTCTGCGCTCCGCGCAGCTCAGCGCCGATGCCCGTGTGCCCGAGGAGTTCTTGACGGTTGATTGGCGCGCGGCGCTGGCAGGTGGCGACGCCGAGCGCGGCCGGCGCTTGTTTGGCGCCGCGGGGTTGGGGTGCGCGAAGTGCCACGCCATCTTGCCGAACCAGCGCGGCGGAGGCGGCCCCTCGTTGGCCGATGCGGCGCGCCGCTTCACGCTGACTCACGTCGTCGAATCCGTTCTGCTGCCTAGCAAGCAAGTCGCCGACGTGTTCGGCACGACCACGCTCGCGCTCGATGACGGCAAAACCGTCTCCGGCCTGGCGGTTCACGAAGACGAAAACAAACTCGTGTTGTTGCTGCCGTCGGCCGCGCGGCAAGAGGTTGCAAAGTCCACCATCGAAGCCCGCAAACTGCAGCCCGTCTCGCCCATGCCGACCGGGCTGGTCAAAACGCCCGCCGAGCTCGGTGACTTGCTGGCCTACCTGATGAGCCCCCACCCTCAAGCGCCGTAGCGCGAACGTTAGCCTGGAACCAGCGATGCACCGCGAAGGAAGGAGCCTTTTGATGCCAGCCGTTTACGAACATCTGTTGACTGTCGGGCCCGAAGAGATCGATCGGCTGGGGCACGTCAACAACTTGTGCTACCTGGCCTGGATGCAACGCGCGGCGCTCGCGCACTCGGCCGCACAAGGTTGGCCGCCCGAGCGCTATGAGCAGCTTGGCGCGGGCTGGGTGGTGCGCTCGCACGAGATTCGCTATTTGCAGCCGGCCTATGCTGGCCAGAAGATCGTCGTGCGGACTTGGGTGGCCGGCATGAAGCGCGTGGGATCGACGCGCCGATACCGCATCGAACGCGACGGTCAGTTGCTTGCGCGTGCCGAAACGCAGTGGGCGTTTATCAGCTTCGCAAGCGGAGCGCCGTGCAAGATTCCGCCCGAGGTGTGGCAGGCCTTCGAGCTCTATGAGGAAGAAGCCGCCTGAAGAATTCCCCGCTACAGCCAGTCGCGCATGGCCCACGCCAGCCGATTGAGCATCCGCTGCCAGCGGGAATGTTTGCGGATGTGGGCCAGCCGCACGCGCTCGCTTGCGCAGATTTCTTCGTAACAAACCCGCTTGAGCGCGGCGGCCATTTGCGGCGAATGGATCACGGCCAGAAACTCCAGGTTCATGCGCAAGCTGCGCGGGTCGAGATTGCAAGACCCGACGACGGACCAGCGGCCGTCGATCACCATGGCCTTGCTGTGCAACATGCGGTCGCGCCGCTCGTAGATGTGAATGCCGCGCTTTAGCAAGTATTCGTAGAAGTGTCGCGTGGCCCACTCCACGATCTTCACGTCACTTTGTTGCGGGACAATGACTTTCACGCGCACGCCCCGGCGGCGAGCCCGAATCAGCTCGCGCAACACCCGTCCGACCGGAATGAAGTAGGCCATCGACACGATGATTTCGCGGCGGGCTTGCTTCAATAGCGGCACAAGCACCCGGTGCGGGCGACGATTCTTGAGGCTGGGGCGCGAGTCGAAAAAGAAGATCGAATCGTGGTCGGCGCGCAACATTTCCTCGAGCGGCCAGCGCGGCGCCTTTTTGCGGTGCTCGTGATGGACGCGATTCCACAGCCGCTCACAGATTTCGGCGACTTGCGCCTGGCATGGCCCCACCATCCGCACATGAACGTCGCGCCAACCGGCCGACGCCGGCAAGTGCCGTTGGCGGGCTTCCGCCTTGGAATGAATGCCGCTCTGATCAACGATGTTCATGCCGCCGAAGTAGGCGATGTTGTCATCAATCACCAGCAACTTGCGATGGTTGCGCTGATTCATCAAACGCAGCCAGCGTGGACCGGGCAGCGCCTGGCCGAAGGCATGAAAAAAATGGAGCTGCACGCCGGCCTCGCGCAGGCGGTTGAGCAGTGCCCGCGGCGTGCTGAAACTTCCCCAAGCATCGATCATCAATCGCACGTCCACACCCGCACGCGCGCGGTCGGCCAGTGCGTCGGCGATAGCTCGTCCGGCCGCGTCATCGGCGAAGATGTAGGTCTCCATCCACACGCGCTCGTGCGCCTGGCGGATGTCGTCGACCATCGCCTGCATGAGCGGCGGCGACTCTTCGAATAACGTGAAGCCATGCCCCGCGACCTCGGCGTGCACAACGGGCCGGCCGTCTGCGCTGGACTCGGGCTTGAAAGCTGCTTCGCGCTGCATTGCCTGGGCTGCCATACGGGACACTCCAGGGTCGTGCCAATGACCCCGTGTCGAATTCTACGTCGCGACCGGCGGCAACGTTCGAACGCCTGCCAGCGAGCACCCGCGACTGGCGTGCCGAAATGCACCGCGAAATAGGGTGATTTGCGGTCAAATTGACCAATCGCGGCTACTGGGAAGGTGAGGTGCGCCCCAACGCGTCCTCCCGCAATCACCGCCTTCCTTCACGGCAGCTCGCGGAGCTTGAGGGCGCGAAACTCGACCGGCGCGCCCTCCGATTCAAGGCACAAGAAGCCCGTTGCGGGGCTGCAATCTTTGCCGCCGGACACTTCCTCGCCATTGACCCACAAGCGGACTTCGCCATTGATGGCCCGCACGTAGTAATGGTTCCACTCGCCAACCCCTTTGCTCAATTGCTTGCGCGGAAACGCACGCTTGCCGTCCGGCGCGATCGGCGGAAAAGGAATCATCTTCGAGTCGCCCACGGGAAACACGTCGCCATGCGTCGTGAACCAATCGGCTTTTTTGTTCGAGCTCTTTTCGTACTGCTCGGTGTAGCCGTGATCGAGAACTTGCACTTCGATGCCATGCGGCAACTGGCCAGGCTTGAGCGCATCGAGCGAGGTTTGGCTGGCCCACAAGAAGACGCCCGAGTTGCCGCCCGATCGCAGATGCCGCCATTCGACCAGGAGCTCGAAGTTGGTGAGCGGGGGCTTGAAACGAATGACGCCGACCGGCTGGCCGGTGCAATGCAACACGTCGCCGCTCCAGGTCCAAGTGTCCGCCGAGCAATTGACGTTCACCAGGTCCGCCTGGCCGATGGCCTGCCAGCCTGGCGCGTTTCCGTCGATCAGCGCGCGGTGAACGTCTTCGCCACGCGCGGCCGCGCCTGCCGACGCCAACAGCAGGGCGACAACAGCCGCTTGCAACCAACTAGCTGGATGGGACAGTGTCACGGAGATCTCCTGTTGGGTCGCTCAGAGCATGCTGGGCGTGGGATTGTGATCGAACTGGCTGGGGTCCTCATCGGTCGGCGGCGTATCCGAGTAACTCCATCCGCTGTAGCTCGCCAGCGAACTACCTTGCTCGAACTTGAAGACGCCGTTGGCCTCCGAGAGCGTCGCCCACCGCACGTAGGCCAGCAATTGCTGCTCGCCGTCGAAGGTGGCCACAAGCTTGCCGGGCTTTCCGGGTTTGTAGCCGTATAAGTAATACATGGGCCTTTGCTCGCTGTCTCAGTGGCGCGCTTTCGAGTAGCCGCGGCCGCGGAGTCGATCATACGGAGCGACTCGGGGGGCCACAACCTGGGCACGCCGCCCCGCGCCTAACCGGCAAGACAAGTGGTTGCGGCACGCGATGTGCCCTTTATAGCCGCCGGCAATCGACGAGATGGCCGGCTCGTGGGCTCGAGCTGGCAGAAATGCGAGCAACGATGAGCACTCACAAACGCAAGCGATCTGGTAATCCGCAAGGACACGACGAAAACGATCCTTATGTCCCACTCCGTCGGGCAGGATTGCGCGATGACGAGCGCGACCCTGACGAATCGCCTGGCCCGCCCGGCAGCGCAACAGGCGGAATCCACGCGGCGGGTACTCCGTCGGGCGGGATGGCCGCTGGCGGACTGGCAGGGACTAACGCCGGCGATGGATCGATCGACGACCTGGAGGGCGAGATCGAAGACGCGCTTGGCGGCAGTGACTCCGACACGACGGGCGAAGAGGAGCAGGGCGGTCCGCCCTTCGCTGGCCCGAGCGGCGGAGCCGTCGGCGGAACTCCGGCCGAAAAGCGCGTCCGCGGCGGCCACCAGCGGCACGGCATTTCGCCAGGCACAGCACACCGTGGCGACAGCACCGTCGGAGGCTCGCCGGATCAAGGGGAGTGAAGGTTTGTACTGGAGTGACTTCAAACTGGACCGATACCGAGAACACTGGCAAAGCCAGTGGCACCGGATGCAGGAAATGTAAACCAGGCGAACAAACGCGGGGTTACCGGCTTATCGCCCCGGCTCCATATTCCTGCCTTCGGAGTAATACTCGTCGTCCGGGACTTCCAACCAAATCAGGTCGGGATTGTCCGTGGCGATTGCCTCGGCCTCGGCCACATTCAATCCAGCTCGGCCCTCGTCGATCGAATCGGGCGCCTTATTGAGTGACAGACCTTCTTTTTCAGCAAACTCGATCGCTTCGAAACCCTTTAGTCGCATAACCTGCCTCCGCTGTGAACAGACCTGGATGCTTTCGTGTGGCGCACACCTGCGCTTGATGGGTCGAGGGCGAGCAAGCGGTGTGCCGATTATCTCAGTCCTCGAGCGCTAGTGGATCATTTGAGGACGCGCGTGCGAGCGATTCTGAAGCGTGCAAGCACCGCGGCGAAGTGCGCGCAGGCGAAGTTGTTGGGGTGAGTGGACGAACTGCGGCGCTAGATACCACGTGCGCAGCGTTGCATCGCAGCCGCGGAATCTCTGGCAAAACGCTTTTGCAGCCGCCTGGCCATCGGATATCCGAGCCTGGCCAAGATGTGATTGGGCCGTGACAAGGCCAAGATGTCGTACGAGACGTCACCTTTGGTCTGATTAAACTCGAGCAAGAACCGCTCTTCGCCCAATTCGACATGCCCGGGCAACGTTCCATACGCAAACCCAAACCGACGAATGGGCCCATGCTCGTCGATGACGCGCACGATGCGGCACGCGTTCAACGACCACAGCAGCCTGAAGGAGCGGGCGACGACGGCAATGGCTTCGCCGGGCTGAATCGGCGTGGTCGAGGGCCATGCTTCGACCCAGCCAAGTCGAAAATGCTCCCAGCGCTCGAGGCCGGACCGAGCGGCATCAAACACTCGCTGACCATTGCCGAGATTCACGCGCGTATGGTCGACCGTGTAGCCGGCCGGCGGCGGCTCACTTGCAGTCGCACCAACATGCGGATAGCTGAAACTGAGAGAGCGTTGTGAATCGAGAAAGCGACAGATAGTCGCTTCCGATGGCCGGCGGAGGAGCAGCATGCACACCTGGCCAACAAGGAAGGGAACGACTCGACCGGGTGGGTTATGGCTTTCGCGAGACAGGCCGGGGCCAGTCTTGGTGGTTCTTGTTCATTGGCACACTCAAAAACTACGCCCGACAGGATTCGAACAGGGATTCGTAAGTGACACAGATGCTAGCCACTTACGGCAATCCGCGAAATCAAGCGCTGCGAAATCCGGTGCATCTTCGGATGGTTCCACTCTGTGCGACCGCGAGTTGGCCGAAGTCATCGAGTCCTGGCCGGCTCTGCCGGACCCCATCAAGGCGGGCGTCATAGCGTTGATCCGAGCGGCGCGACCTCCAGGATCGTGATTGCCCGGTCGACAGGATCAGGACAGAATCCATGGTCATCCGCTCTTTCTTGGTTGTATCGATCCCATCCTTCACAAATTGGGTGTCCGACCGTCGAGCTAACGGCTGGGGAGTTGTTCGCGAAGAAGTCCGCTGCCTACTTCCCGCAAGCCAAATACATCAAAGCGTTTAGCAAGTGAGCAAGATCCTGTTGCACTCCCTGTTGCACTCGAATCCGGCAACAACACGACTTCCGCACCAAAGGGTGCGGTCCCAGCGTGCGCCGACTTGGCCAAAGTCATTGAAGCATGGCCGACGCTACCAACAATTATCAAGGCCGGCATACTTGCGATGGTCAAAGCGGCGGCGGGCGGCGCGAACTGACTGACTCTTTGGTGGACTTCCGACTTTCCCAAATCAGGCAGTTTGTTGGCTGGCTTGGTCAAGCGATCGCTGGGGATGAACGTCCAAAGTGGGAGTGTGACTCGTGCGCAATTTCGATGTCGAAGGAGCAGTCAATTCTTTAAGAGCAAGCCATTCCGCTGCCGGCAATCTCGGTCGTTTGCACGCTTCGGCCTTCGATTTCGAGCCCTGCTTCCTTCGGGTGCCACAAACCGGCCATTCGACGAGTTCCCGGCACTTTGATTTCCGAGATGAGTTTTTGCGCACGGGAAACGGAGGATCGGTTTGGACTAGGCACATCGTGCGGTGATGCCGACAAACTAAGGGTTCTTGGCATGCGAAACGAGGCCGAAAGCTTTCGCCAAACCCAACATTTCTTGATTTTGCTAAAAATACTTTTGACTCTGTGCAGCATGTCGTTAGATTGGGTGCCAATTGCACAGATAATCTTTGAAGTTGGTGGAGGGACGCTAATGAACAGCTTCCGCGCAGTCTCCTAACGGACTGGCGCAGGATGCACGGGACGGAAGAAGGATCCCCGATGTTCTTGGCCCTTAGATTTCTTCCACAACTTCTCCGAAGGATTATCGACCATGAGTGAGTCCATCTCACGGACGTCCCAGCACCAGGAAAGAAGCGCGGCCCAAGCATTGCGTTCGCAGATCGAACACGTCGCTCCTAGATTGGCTACAGTGCTTATCGAAGGCGAAACGGGCGTTGGCAAGGAGGTGACCGCTCGCGAAATCCACGCGCACAGCCTGCGGTCCGACAAGCCGTTCGTGCCGGTGGACTGCACCGGCTTTGCCAGCGAACTGATCGAATCGCAGTTGTTTGGACATGTCAAAGGCGCGTTCACTGGCGCCGAGAGGGCCACGCTCGGCCTGATGCGGTGCGCTGACGGTGGGACCCTGTTCCTGGATGAAATTGGAGAGTTGCCGCCACCGGTCCAGGCCAAATTATTACGGTGTCTTCAAGAAAGGACTGTCGTCCCCCTCGGCGGCATCGAACCAGTTGTCATTGATGTGCGTATCATTGCGGCAACGCACCGTGACTTGGCTCGCATGGTGCGCGAAGGGACCTTTCGACAAGACCTTTATTTCCGTATCAACGTCGTTCGCTTGACAATTCCCCCACTCCGCGAGCGGCCCGACGACATCATCCGACTGGCGTTGCAATTCATCGACGAGCTGGCGCAGTTCTATCAAGAGCCCAACAAACGCATTGCCGCGCACGTTCAACAACTACTGCTGAGGTACGACTGGCCGGGAAACGTGCGAGAGCTGCGCAACGTCATGGAACGTTCTTTCGTGTTCTGCAACGATCGTACAATCGATCTTGCCCACTTGCCGAGCGAAGTGCGAGAGTGCGTCGATCATTCTTCTCGACATAGCACAGCGGCCAGCGAGCCCATTACGTCGCTGGCAGAGGCGGAACGCGTGCTGATTGGCCGCGTTCTCAAAAAGGTTCACGGCAATCAATCCCAAGCGGCCCAGTTGCTGGACGTCGAACGCCATCGCTTGCGGCGCCTGATTATGCGCCATAGTCTCGGGCATCT
>DATJEN010000315.1:0-12066 GCA_035496575.1 Pirellulales bacterium | reverse complement strand
CCTTGCCGCCTCCGTCCGGCGCCCACTCAATCCCGGCCGCGCTAAATCCGTCATCCTGTTCAATCTGCTGGGCGGGCCCAGCCACATGGACATGTTTGACATGAAGCCCGACGCGCCCGCCGAAATCCGCGGGTTGTTCCGGCCCATCCAGAGTTCGCTGCCCGGGCTCTCCGTCTGCGAGCACCTGCCGAACACGGCGCGCTGGATGCACCGCGCCAGTCTGATTCGCACCGTGACGCACAATTACAACGCCCACAATCCGCTGGCCATGGTGACCGGCTACGCGGGCGGCGAAAATTCGCAGGTCACGGCCAAAAGCTCCGACCCGCCCGACATCGGCGCCATCTGCCAATATGTGGGCAAAGTCGGCCAAGGTGTGCCCGGCGCGGTGTGCATGCCCTGCTATCCGGGCTGGGGCGAAGGCATTCGCCGGCCGGGCCCGTATGGCGGTTACTTGGGACGGCAGTACGATCCCTTCTTCTCGCTGTGCAAGCCGACCTTTGCGCGGGCGCCGCGCGTGCCGAACTACGATCCGGTGCGCCCGATCGGCGCGCCCTTCATGCCATCGCTCGACGCGCTGCCGGACATGACCGTCGACCGGCTCGATGGGCGGCGCACGATTCTGTCGCAATTCAATGAGCGTTTCCGCGAGCTCGACGCTTCGCGGGCTGCGGACACGATGAGCAAATATGGCGAGCAGGTATTCTCGCTGCTCTCATCGAGCAAGACGCGCGAGGCGTTCGATCTTTCCAAGGAACCCGACCACGTGCGCGATCGATACGGTCGCAACCTGAGCGGATCGAGCCTGCTCGTGGCGCGCCGGTTGGTCGAGGCGGGGGTGACCTACGTCAGCGTGCACGCGGAGATCTTTGGCGCGAACGGCCACTCCTACGACATGCACGAAAACAATTTCGGCATGCTCAAAGATGAGAACCTGCCGATTTTGGACGCGGCCTACCCGGCATTGATCCAGGATCTCGACGAACGGGGGCTGCTGGACTCGACGCTCGTGGTGGTGATGGGCGAGATGGGCCGCAGCCCGAAGGTGAACGCCAAGGCAGGCCGCGATCACTGGCCGCAGTGCGGCTTCAGCTTGTTGACGGGCGGGGGCGTGCGCGAAGGCATGGTGTACGGTGCGACCGACAAGCATGCGGCGTATCCCACGCGCGACCCGGTCTCGCCCGGCGACGTCGTGGCGACGATCTATCACCTGCTAGGCATCGACCCGCACATGACCGTGCCCGACCTGGCCGGCCGCCCGATCGCCATCGCTCACGGCGGCGAGCCGATCACGGGCGTGATTGCGTGATGCCCGCGCAGGCCGAGCGGTTCAGTCCCTGGACGCTTGTGAAATTCGTCCTGGCCCTGCCGGCGTTCTTCGCGTTGTTCTTGTTCCTGCCCGGGGGAACCTGGGCCTGGCCGCTAGGCTGGCTCTTTATCCTGGTGTTTATCCTCGCGACGCTGGCGGCTTCGATCACCCTGTGGTTCGTCAATCCCGATATCTACGTCGCGCGCAGCCGCTTTCGCAAGGACACGAAACGCTGGGACAAAATCCTGTTGCCGTTCATCCTGTCGGCGATGTTTGCTATTTTTCCGATAGCGGCGCTCGATGACGCGCGGTTTCACTGGTCGCCGCTTGCGCCGTGGGTGGTCGGTGTTGGCTATTTCTTGTTTATGGTTGGATACGCGTTGATGGCATGGGCGCAAGGCCTCAACCGCTTTTTTGAGCCCACCGTGCGCTTGCAGACCGACCGTGGGCAATACGTCGTCGACCGCGGTCCTTATGCCGTGGTCCGCCACCCCGGCTACGCCGCCGCGGTCCTCTTTTTCGCCGGCATTGCTCTCGCACTCGGTTCCTGGTGGGCTTTGATCCCGGCTGCCATTGCTTCGGCGCTGCTCATCCTTCGCACGCGCTGGGAGGACGACACCCTGCAGGCCGAACTTCCAGGCTACCAAGACTACACGCGCCGCGTCCGATACCGTCTGATCCCGGGCGTGTGGTGATTGCTGTTCCGCAGCAACACGGGCCCGCTTGATCAGCCCACGCCTTCAAACGTTGGCCGCGCCGGGATGTCAATCTCGATCCGCGTCCCCTGCCCAGGCGTAGAGCGGATCACGGCCGTGCCGCCCAGCAGGTTCGCGCGCTCGCGCATGCCGCGCAACCCGAATTGACGTCCGCTGACGTTGGCCGGATCGAATCCCACGCCCGCATCCTCGATCACGACCTGCAAGCGGTCGCCCTGCGAGGAGAGCTTGATGGAGGCCTCGGCCGCCTGGCTGTGCCGATAGATATTCGAGAGCGCCTCCTGCACGATGCGAAACAGCGAACCCTCGACCACGCTATCCAGACGCTCGACGTCGGCGGCGTGCTCGAAGGTGATCCGCGTCCCCTGCGCCGAGCGTTCGTTGATCAGATACTCGATGGCGGCTACGAGCCCTTGCTCGTCAAGGATCGGCGGCCGCAGACCGCTGATCATCCGCCGCGCCTCTTCGATCGAATCGCGCAACAACTTCACGGGAGCCGCCAGCTTCTTCAGGGTTTGCGGACGAACGCCCCGATCGGACTGCAGTGCGTCCAGATGCATCACGGCGGCGATCACGGATTGCACGAATCCATCGTGAATGTCGTACGCCACCAGCTTGCGCTCGCCTTCTTGCACTTGCAGCAGGTGCTCGAGGAACCGCCGCTGAGCCAGCATTTCTTCCTCGGCGTGCTTCTTGAGAGTGATGTCTTCGATGATTCCCGCTACCCGATACACTTCTCCTTCTTCGTTGCGGACCGGAAAAGCCCGCGCGCGGACCGTGCGAACCGATCCATCGGGATGGACGACGCGGTAGATTTCCTCATATCCCCCCTGGCGCGCCTTTGGCAGCGCCTGTTCGATCCGCGGCCGGTCGTCGGGGTGGATGCCCTCCAGAAACGAGTTGGCGTCGGCGTACAACTCTTCGACGGGCCGGCCCCAAATCTCCGTATAGCCCTGGCTGACATACAAAATGCGGCGCGGGGCAACTTCGCTGACCCAGAACATTTCGTCGATGTTTTCAGCCAGTTGACGAAATTGCCGCTCGCTGGCGCGCAGAAGCGCCTCGCGCTCTTTGCGGCCGGTGATGTCCTCCGCGCACCCCAAGAATGAGCGACGCTTGTTGTTCGATCGCGCAGCAATGGGCACGACGATCAAACGAATCCAGGGCGGGTTGTCGCTCGGGGGCGCACCCGCCGCTCGCACGCGGAACTCGACTCGCGCCGCGTGTCCGGCGTAACAAGCGCCCAGCGCATCAACGATCAGAGACTCGTCGGCGGGATGGACAAATTGCCAAAGCTGCCGCGCATCGCCCGCGAAGGCGGTCAGGTCGACACCCAGGAACCGCGCGCCTTCGGCGGCCAAGAGTCGAAAGCTGAACCTATCCCCTTTTTCTTCGCAGGCTTCAAAAAAAAACGCCTGGGTTGCCAGGCGTTCGCCGTCAGATGCCTTCGCAGCTTGTTCCGCTGCGATTGGCGGCCCCGACGGGGGGACGGAGGAATTGGCCGGCTGTAGCTGTTGGCCGCGCATTCCCGCTTGGCTCTAGGGAAGGCCTTGATTGGAATACATCAAGTCTAAGCTGAACGGCGCTGGCGACTCAAGCAAATCCGACCGCTGGACCGATGTTTGGTGCGCGAAAAGACGCGGAATGACGCGCCTTGGGCCACAGCAAGAGGCTCACTTGAGCGGATACTTGGCCAACAGGCCTTTGGCGATGATCAATCGCTGCAGCTCATTGGTGCCGCCTCCGACGATCAGTAGCGGAGCATCGCGATAGTAGCGCTCGATCGGCAGGTCTTTCGAGTAGCCCGCCCCGCCGTGGATTCTTAGCGCCTCGAGCACGATGTTCTGCGCTGCTTCGGTCGCGAACAGCTTGGCCATCCCGGCTTCCAGGTCGCAGCGCTCGCCGCGGTCCTTCTTGCCGGCCGCCGAATGGACCAGCAGTCGTGCGGCCTCGATGTGGGTCGCCATGTCGGCCAGCTTGATTTGGATCGTTTGGTGCTCGCAGATGGGTTTGTTGAACGTGTGGCGGGCTTGCGCGTAACGAATCGAGTCCTCGAACGCCGCCCGCGCGAGTCCCACCGCGCGCGCGGCGACGTTAAGCCGCTCGCTTTCCAGGCCGGTCATGATGTGTTTGAAGCCTTGGCCTTCGGCCCCGCCGATCAGATTGGCCCGCGGCACATGGAAATCGTGAAAAGCCAGCTCGCAGGTCTCGACGCCCTTGTAGCCCAGCTTCTCGATATCGCGCACGACTTCGAAGCCCGGCCCTTTCTCGACGACGAAGGCCGAAATGCCGGCGTAAGGCGGATCCGCCCTGGGGTCTGTTTTGGCCGCCAGCACGAAGGTGTTTCCATGTCGCGCGTTGGTGATCCACATCTTCGCGCCGTTGATCAGGTATCCGTCCCCCTGGCGCGTGGCCGTCGTCGTCAGCCGCTGTACGTCCGTGCCGGCGTCCGCCTCCGACAGCGCCAAGCCGCCCCGTCGCTCTCCGCTGGCTAGCCCGGGCAGATATCGCGTTTGCTGCTCGGGCGTGCCGAACCTATGCAGGATGTCGCAGATTACCGAGTGCGTGCCCAGCGGGCCGACGATGCTCATCCACCCGCGCGCCAGCTCCTCGATCACCATGGCACAGGTCGAGTAGCCCAGCGCAAGACCGCCGAACTCCTCCGGCACATTGGCGCCGAACAGTCCGAGCTCCTTCATGCGTTCCACGATTTGCGCGGGATACTCGTCGGCGTGTTCCAGTCGGCTGGCGACGGGAATCACTTCGCGCTCGACGAACTGTCGAATGCCCTCGACGATATGCTGTTGAACCTGCGTCGGCATGCTTTGCTACTTCGTCCTCGCGTGCAACTGGCTTTGCCAGTGCTTCTTCATTGACTGGCTATGCCAGTGCTCATCACTTCGAATCGAACCCCATTGCCTTTCGACCGGCATCACTTAAGCGAGCAACACTCCACGGTGGCTCCCACGTCATTTCCACGACCACATCGCGGATTCCATCGATCTCCAGCAATCGCTCGCGGATGCCGGGCTCAATGCGGCCACCACCGGCCGTCACCAGGAACTGGTACATCGGGCGGCCCCGGTGCGGCATGCTGACCAGGACGTACGCGGTTCCATGCTCTTCGCGCACGTCGTAGACATAGCCCATGTCCACGACGTTGGCGTCAATACTATAGAGCTGCTCGTCGCGCACCTGGCGGAGCGCCTTCCAGATGGCCGGCTTTAGCCGCGCGCTGTCGGCCGTCTCGCCAAATCGGGCCAGGCGAGCGCTCGTCGACGATGCCGTGCCTGCCAGCCGCGGAATCTCGGCCGCGCGAATCTCAAGCGGGTTCATCAGCCGATGACGCAGTTGTTCCATGCGCGCGCGGCCGGCTTTGTCCTCGTACTCGGCGAAGTAGTAGGCGTTCTTCTGCCTGAAGACGGTTCCGGCCTTGAGCTGCGCATGATTGACCGGATAGCGGCTCCAAAGCTGCCCATGACCGGCATATTGCAACGTCGGCGCGCCGCCATGCGTCAGGCCATCAAAGCCGCTGGCCGAGTGTTCCAGCCGCAGGGCCACGAACGCATCGCGGCTGACGCGGTGAAAAAACCCGACCCCCCACAATTCCTCTTGCTTGTCGGCCGGCACCTCGCCCTCGTGCAGCTTGCCATACGCATCGATCCACAGCAGGTCGGTAAACGAATAGCCCGAGAACACCCATTCGTCATCGCGCATGGCCTCGACCGTGACGTCCTGAATGACGCGGATGGTTCCTTCCTTGATGAAATACGGCTGGCCCGCGAAGAACCGATAGCCTTGCTCCATGTGCACGCGGGCAGGCGTGAACAGCGGGTGCACGGGGCTATAGGGAATTCCCCAGCGGCGTATGGACGTGCACAGCGGGCCACGTAGCGTTTCATAATTCAAGCATCGCGGCCAATTGCGCATCCGCAGCTTCTGAAAGCCACCCTCGTCGACATAATCATGCGCCCAATCGATTCCGGGCGGCTCGCCGTGTCCCTTGCCGCCGGCATACAACTCGAGTCCGTGCTGCCGCTTGGACGTGAGACGTTCAAGCTGGCCCACCTGGCTGGAAAGTTGCGCCACAAAATGTTCGTTCTCGATCGTGAGCGCATACCCCTCGCCGCGCGTCGCCAGGCCAGTTTGATAACACGTCCTTTCGGCCAGTGGGTTTCCATAGAACACCAGGTAGCTCGCATGCCGGTGAGCTGGCACATTGGCCAGAATCGTGACCTGCACGTGAACGTCGTCGCCCACTCGCGAGAGCTGGTCGACCTGGCAGGGCACTTCGACGAGTCGGCCGCTCTTGGCATCCACGGCCGCCACGCGCAGCTCGCGGCCCAGGTCGGTCGTGTGCGCATGCGGCGCCGCGATCCAAAAGTCGGCGGGCTCTGCCTGCCGGTCGATGCCGACGATCTCGAACAGATCAAGCGCCTTGCAATACGTCCAACCGCCGGCCCACTGTGCCCAGGTGGACGGCAGGTTCTTGACCGGAGTGAAATGGTCCGCCGGACTCGCAACGGCGGCCGCGTGAGTCTGTGAAGATTCCTCGAATGCGAGCGTGTCCTTCGCCGAGTCCAACAGCGACATGGCCAACTTGCGGTCGCCCGCGCGATAGGCCGCCTCGAACAGCCGCAGCTTCTGTTCGACCGAATCGGTCCGGGCATTCGCAATGAACGATCGCATGGGTGATTGAGCCAAGGGAGTGCGGCCGGCAAATCCGAACGAGAATCGCCCGATCGGATTGCAACTATATCCCGCCGCTTGATGCCCCTCAACAACGGCAACGCGGCGCGCGAGCAAGCTCTCGCTGCGGTTCTTAGTTGTTGAAGCCCGCGCCGCGCCGAGATCGAGTGGACCGTGTGCAGAATTCGTCAGGAAGGTCGCCTGGGCGGACCAAGAGTGCCCCGTGAGCAAAGGGCCGAAGATTTGGAGTGTGGCAAATCGACAGGCCGTCTCGCGGGAGCGCCCGGCGGCCTAAAACAAAGGGGCCCGTTCGTCCCTTGGTAGAAAATCGAGCAGGCCCCGAGACTGCTTAGGCTCAGCGCTTCCCGCGCCAGCCCCAGGCAGCTAGGCCGATAATTCCGAATGCGGCGAGGACGAGGCTCGAGGGCTCGGGAATAAAGATATCGGGCACTTGAAAATTCGTGATGCTGACGCCGACGTTATCAACGGTCGGGTGAAGGGGATCTGGTATCGCGTCACCAAAAGCTTGATTAGCCTGCGCCATGACGCCAATCTCACCCGGATTCGTGAGGTCCAGTGCGTTACCGGGGTTCGTGAGAGAGCCACTGAATGACAGGCTAGTAATCGGAATCGCCACCAAGGCGCTAAACGGATTCGTTGGGTCTACGTGGTCTTGGATCATTCCATTCATGGTCCAGGTGCCCCCCAAGACCGACAGATTCATCGTGACCTTATACCACTCTCCTTGGGTAAACGTTGTCAGGCCTGCCAAATTGATCGAGGCCAACTGCGTACCCGTTCCGGCACTCTGAAAAATGAGGTCCAATCGAGCATGGTCCAAGTTATTGCCGCCGCCTTGGTGGGCAAGCAAGGAAAGAGCGTCTTGGCCTTCGTTGTACATGGCCACGACTCCGGCGGAAACGCTATGCACGTTACTGGCAAACAAGACATCCGCACTGACGGTAAGGCCGTTCGTGGCGTCGAAGAGGCTGGTGGGATTAATATCGCCGGGAGTCGAATCATAAACGGCCATATAACTTTGACCGCCGTTGGCCGAATTGCCCGTGAAGTTCAGCGCTGTGTAGGGGCCCGGACCGGGAATGGCGTGTTGCGGCGAACCGCTGCTTAAAACCAAGCTGTTTCCCCGATTGATGTAATCAGGGGAACCAACGCCGGTCGTGTTATTCCGATCCGACCACCAAAAGACGTCGCGAAACAGCCCGGAGGTCTGATTGTGGTGCTGGACGGCACCTGGGTTCGTAACGGTGTTCGGCGTGTTGTCGTAGTCGCCCGGTCCGAAGGTAATGGTCGTCGCAGCAGAAAAAGAAGTGCACCACAAGATGCACGCCGCGATCAGAAGGACCCGATAGAGTTTCTTCCTCATCGAGGTCACGAAGCATGACATTCGGTTGGTGTTCACTAGCGTTCCCTCCAACAAATCCGATCTTACGTTCGATCGGTACCAAACTTAGAACCTACTCATCGCAGCCGTACACGCCCCACCCAAAGGTGGCCGAACTGAATAGCCACTATGCTAATTGGGGATTGTCCGATTACAAGTGAAATTCATTTGTTTTTCCGTACTTTATTTGGCCAGTGTGTGCACCCCCCATTCTTGTGTCTCTACAATCTCACCCAAGCAGCCTATTTTCTCCACTTATCGGCTGATCGGGCATGCTTGCCCGATCGAGGGCCGTTCCCCTGCCGCAACCCGATCTACCTGCATCGGCCGCCCTGACGAGGACATCTAGCTCTAGCCCCACCGGCAATCGCGACGGTTCCGCTGGGCAGTGGCCTCCGGCCCTAGTCGCGCGGTTCATTGATCGGGAACGCGACAAGGCTCGCATGATCGAGCAGCAGCTCCCGCCGGATGACGAGCGGTTCCAGATGGTCGAGAGGCGCACGCTCAAGCGCCTGCACTGGCGGCGAAGGTTCGCGAGCTGGGCGACGGTGGACTTCCGCCGAGCGAATACCACTCGTCTTCGCTGGGCAGAAACACGGTCGCGTGCGCGTTTCGCGTAATACTTAACCCGTTGATTGGCACACCATCGGCGCCCAACGGCCCCAGCGTGTAGGCCCCGGTCTCCGTGTCGCCATTTCCCTGGCCGTTGTTCAGCCAATTGGCGAAGCGGACCGCGTCGTACCAGGTCACGAAGTTGACCGGATGATTCTGCGCGCCAGAAATTAGGGTGTACCTGTTGCCGTTCGTAGTGCCGGAATTGTCGATTCCACCATGCGTCGGATCGGCCATATTGGCGTTCCACAGACCCAAAGAGTTTGCGCCTGTCGGATCTGTGGTGTTCAGAAACTCGGCATACTGTGCATTGGTCACGTCGTACGTTCCAATCTTGTAGGCGTAAGGCACGGCGCCATATAAGCTGCCGGTCGCTGGGTCGGGCGCGTTGCCTGGATTGCCGACCGGGGACCAGGCGATGGTGACGGCCGAAGCGGCTAGAGGCGCGAGGAAAGAGACCGCGCAGACAAGAAATATCGAAGCAATGATCCTCATTAGCGTGCCTCCCACGAAACTATTTACATGAACTGAAGGAGCCAGTAGTGGCCTGCCTCAGTGCGCCAAAGCTTGCTTCCGGCGCCGATATGCCAAGACGATCATTCCAATGAGGCCGAGCGCCGCCAACGCAAGGCTGCCGGGCTCGGGCACGATCGTGATCGATCCGTTGTGAATGGTGAGGGGCAGCAACAGCACGGGGCCCTCCGGGTTCGGGGGTCCAGCTAGTTCAGTATCACCATTAGCCGTATCTCCGAGCTTGAGAGTCGTGGAATAGCCGGGGCCAAAGCCGTGTCGAAGGTCAGGACTCCCAATAGGGAGGGGCCAACGGGAATGGACACGACACCCCCGGCATCCGCAAAGCTGGTCCACGCGAAAGAAGGTGGAAAACTTTCGTTGAAGGGCGCGTTGTGGTTGAACTCGAACAACGTTCCGGGACCAACAGCATTTACTGTGACGATCAATGGCGTAACATCGACACCTCCCAGGAGAGGCCCACCATCGCCCAGTTGGACGTTGAAAACGATGCCTTGGGTGCTGTCGGGCACGTCCGAGTTAACGAAGACATTGACCTTCTGGCCTGCCTGGTTAGGGAGAAGAGGAATCTGGCCCACGTCGATCAGCATGTCCCCTTGAGCAGTGCCGGCGACTAGCGCCAGCGCAAGCGCGAACAGGATGGAGTTTCTCATTAGCGTGCCTCCTCGGAAGAAAGGAAAGAAGAATTAGTCCCGGAAAACTATGTCGCACGTGAGGCAGCGACCCCACGAGAAGCCCTGCCCCACGATCGCTCCTTAGCACCGCAGGCTTCGCTAAAGCCGCGCAGCTCTCTTCCGCCGCCGATAGGCCAAGCTAATCATTCCAAGCAGGCCAAGGCCCGCGAGCGCAAACCCGCCGGGCTCAGGCACGATCGTGATCGATCCGTTGTGAATGGTGAGGGGCAGGTCAAAGGGGAAGCCATTCGCCACGTCAACTATTTCAGTATCACCGTTAGCCGTATCTCCGAGCTTGAGTGTCGTGGAATAGCCGGGGCCAAAACCGGTCGTATCGAAGGTCAGGGTTGCCAACAGGGAGACGCCCTGAGGGATTGGCACGACACCCGAGACAACCGCGAAGCCAAGGTTCACGAACGATGGGGGAATACTGCCGTCGAACTGCGGGTTGTGGTTGAGCTCGAAAAGCGTGCCGACACCAATCGCATTGCCGGTCATTAACGGCGTAATATCAACACCGCCCGCGTCTGGACCACCGTCGCCTAGCTGAGCGTTAAAACTGAGGCCTTGGGTGGTGTCGGGCGCGTCCGAGTAAACGAAGAACGTTGACAGTCTGGCCTGCCTGGTTGGGGAGAAGCGAAATCTGACCAACGTCAATCAGCAAGTTCCCTTGAGCAGTGCCGGCAAATGGCGATAGCGCCAGCGCAAGCGCGAACAGGATGGAGTTCTTCATTAGCGTGCCTCTTCGGAAGAAAGGAAAAAAGAATTTGTTCCGGGAGGATTATCGCGCGCCAGCGCTGCAAAAACAAAGCAATTCCCAGGCGAATGGCGCTAGTTTGCGCTTATCCGCAGGGTCAGCAGTTCGCGCGCCAGCCAGGCGGATCAGGCGATCGCGGCCATCACGAACGTGGAGGGCTCGGGACACTTGCCACTCGGAATTCGAGTAGTCAAAAAGTTAAAACGTCTTGCGACCGGAAAGGAACGATTCGGCGAGCGTAGCCTCGATTCCGCCAACGTAGGACGCTCGCGTGGCGTAATACCTGGCCCGTTCGAGATCGCCCGAGAAATAGAATTGCATGCACATCGACGTGAGCAGACCTTCCTGTCCCGGGTTGACGGCTAGTTTTCGCATCAGCTTCTCGGTCGTCCTACGCAAAACTCCCGGCGCATAGATTTGTTCGAGGCTGAAGGGATCCTCCATCCAGTCCGGCTTGAGCGCCTGCGCATTCTGAAACGCGATTGTCGCCAGGCGGTAATTGCCGAGGGCGACGAGCGCAAAACCCTCTCGCAGGTAGGCATCGGCTGAGCCCATGCGTGCAGCGGTCCGAAAGCGCTCCGCTGCGAGCGAATAGTTTTGACGACGAAACCGCTCGTCGCCGTCTGCGATGAGTTTTTCGATCTTGGCAAGGGACTGGGGAGTCAGCTCCCGCGGCCGAGCCAAGATTTGGTGAAGTTGCCGCTCGGCCTGGTCGGTAAAAGGAATTCGCGCGGATCGCTTTGGGATTTGCAGATAGTCGTCACCGCTGTCAGTGGCAGTCGGGACAGGTGATGGCAGCAGAACGTAAAAGTACGGGACCATGACGGGCCCGGGTGGCGAGGGGGGAGGAGTTACTACCTTGCCGGGCTTGCCATCGCCGGCGCTAAGGCTCCACTCCCACCACGAGTAGAAACCGCCGACGGGCCCATTCTGTGCCGGAGACTGCTGCGCTGGAGACAGCTGCGGCGCGACGGGCATCGATCCTGGCGCTTGGCCCCGTCCCTCGCTGGCCAGAGCAAAGAGAGCGATGGTCGCCGTACAGCACGCCAACCCAATTGGCCGCATGGTCCCACCTCGGCTGCGTGACGGGCCCCTGTCCCGATTGTAACGCCGTTCGCACGCCTCGCAAAATTGGCGGGCCAGTTTGAACTGGCCTTGTTCCATTCATCAATTCTCTTGCAAGCCGCCCCGGCGGACAAACTGCGAGCGCATGAAGAAAGCAGCCCTAAGACGGCTTTCCTGTATGGCGATGTTAGCGCTTCCGCCACACTCGGCACCGGCAATCTCAAGCGGAATCGCGACGTGCATTGACGCAGCCCTTTACGCTCTGCGCTTGTGCCAGCCCCACGCAACCAGGCCGATCAAACCGAGCGCGC
>DATJEN010000314.1:0-6373 GCA_035496575.1 Pirellulales bacterium | reverse complement strand
GCCTACAGTCATCCGTTCCCGGGCGAGGTGACGCGCATCAACCCGGCCATTGATCCACAGACGCGGACGTTTGAGGTTGAGATTCTCGTTCCGAATGCCAACACGGAGCTCAAGCCGGGCGGATTCGCCAAGACGGCCATCCTTACCAAAGTCGACGAGCGCGCGGCCACCGTGCCGCTCGAAGCACCTCTGCACGTAGCCGGCATCACCAAAATCTTTCTGGTCGAGGAAGGCCGCGCTAAGGAGCTGCAGGTCACGCTCGGTCTGCAGGGCAGCGACTGGGTCGAGATCGCCTCGCCCCCGCTGCCCGCGGGATCGATGGTTGTGACCAGTGGGCAAACCGCCATCGCCGACCGCACGCTGGTGACCATTCGCAGCGCTGCTGCCGCGGCGCCGGTGGCCAGCGACTCAGAACACGCCGAGCCTGCCGCCGTCGGCGACACGCCCATGGCGAGCCGCGAGACCGCGCCGTGAATATCTCTGAAATCTGCATCCGCCGCCCGGTTTTCACCTGGGTGCTGGTCGCCATCCCGGTCGTGATGGGGGCCGTCTCCTATTTCGACCTGGGCATCGATCTGTTTCCCAAGGTCGACTTTCCGGTCGTCTCCGTTACGGCCACGCTGCCGGGCACCAGCCCCGAGGAGATGGAAAAGAGCGTCACGCGCCACATCGAAGAAGCCATCAACACGGTTTCCGGCGTGGACCAGATGCATTCGACGGTCCGCGAGGGCATGACCACGATCGTGGCCCAGTTTGTCTTGGAAAAAGACGGCGACGTGGCCGCGCAGGAAGTGCGCGACAAGATTTCGTCCATGATGAAGCAACTGCCGACCGGCATCGAGGCGCCGCTGGTCGACAAGTTCGATTTCGACTCGGCTCCCATCATGACGATCGGCATCTCCGGCCGCCGCGACGTGCGCGAGGTGACCGAGCTGGCCAAGCGCGAGATTCAAGAAGTGCTGCCCAAGGTGCCCGGTGTCGGCCGCGTGTTCCTTTCCGGCGGCAGGACCCGCGCCATCAACATCATCCTCGACATCCACCAGCTCATATCCTATGGGCTGAGCGTCGAGGACGTGCGCCAGTCGCTGATCACGCAGCACCTGGAAGTGCCTGGCGGAATCGTTCAACAGGGTCCGCGCGAGCTCGTGTTGCGCACCTTGGGCCGCCTGACCACCGCCGAAGAATTCGACGAGCTCATCGTCCAAAACCGTGAAGGGTACCCGATCCGCATCAAAGATATCGGGCGGGCCGAAGACTCCATCGAAGAGCCGCGCGGCCTGTCGCGAATGGACGGCGAGAACGCCGTCAGCCTGTTCATTCAAAAGCAGTCCGGCACCAACACCGTCAAAGTTGCCGACGGGGTCGAAAAGCTGCTCAAGACCATTGCCGCGCGGCTTCCCTCGGATATCCGCATCGAAATCGTGAACGACCAATCGCGCTTCGTTCGCCGCTCGATGGAGGAAGTCAAATTCCACCTGCTTTTGGCGGGCGTGCTGGTCTCGCTCACCATCCTGCTCTTTATTCGCGATTGGCGCACCACGCTCATCGCCACGCTGGCTATCCCCACCTCGATCGTGCCCACGTTTTTATTCATGAGCCGGATGGGCTTCACGCTCAACAATATCACGATGTTGGCGTTGATTCTGGCCATCGGCATCGTCATCGACGACGCGGTCGTGGTTCATGAAAACATCTTCCGCCACATGGAAGAGGGCGGGCTTGACGCCATGGCCGCGGCCCGCAAGGGCACCAAGGAAATCGCGCTGGCGGTGCTTGCCACCAGCTTGTCCCTGGTGGTCATCTTTTTGCCGGTGGCTTTTATGGGCGGTATGGTCGGCCGCTTCTTCAGCAGCTTTGGGCTGACCGTCGCTTTCGCGATCATCATGAGTCTTTTTGTGTCTTTCACGCTCACGCCCATGCTCTGCTCGCGCTTCTTGAAGCTCGAGCCTTCGGCGGTCGGGCATGCCACTTCGAAATCCGGATTCATCTACCGCTCGCTGGATGGCATTTACGGCGTTGCCCTGCGGTTAGCTCTGCGGCACCGCTGGCTGGTGGTGCTGGCCTGCGTGCTGGTCATCCTCAGCACCGGACCCATCGCGCGACAGATGGGAATCAACCTGGTGCCGCGCGACGATCAAAGCGAGTTCCAGGTCACTATCATCACGCCCGAGGGCTATACGCTCGAGCGGGCCGACAAGGTATTCAGCGAAATCGAGTCGCGGCTCATCCAACTTCCCGGCGTGCTGCACCGTTTCACGGTGATCGGCGAAAACAATAATGCCGCGGGAAAAGGACAAGGTGACGTCACGCGCGGATCGATTTACCTGCGGCTGAAGGACATCGAGGAGCGCGACTACACGCAGTTCCAGGTAATGGAGCGGGCGCGCACGATTCTCAAGGATTACCCCGACCTGCGCGCGGCCGTGTCGGACGTCTCGACGATTCAAGCTTCGGGCCAGGACAACCGCGTGTTCCAGCTTTTGCTATCGGGGCCTGACCTCGAACAACTGGCCAAATACTCGGAGGCGCTCATCCACAAGCTGCGCGACGTGCCGGGCATGACCGACGTTGACACTACGCTCTCGCTGCGCAAGCCGGAGGTGCAAGTCTCGATCGATCGCGAACGCGCGAGCGACTTGGGCATCCCGGTGCAAACCATCGCCAACACGCTCAACGTCCTGGTGGGCGGCCAGCCGGTTTCCCGCTTCACCGAAGGCACAGAGCAGTACGACATCTGGCTGCGGGCCGACAAGCAATACCGCGGCAATCCTCAAACGCTCGATCTCTTGAGCGTGCCTTCGCCCAACGTGGGCCTGATCGAGCTCAGCAGCCTGGCAAAGGTGACCGAATCGCGCGGGCCGAGCCAAATCAACCGCTTTGATCGGCAGCGCACCGTCACAGTGTTGGCAAACCCGGAGCGGATCTCGCTGACCGAAGCCAAGCAGGCGGCGGAAAAAATCATTGCCGAATTGAATCTCCCCCCGCGGTATGGCGCCGAGTTCGTGGGTCAATCGAAAACGCTTGACGAGACGGCCTACTACTTCGTGGTCGCGCTGGTGCTGAGCATTCTGTTCATGTACTTGATCCTGGCGGCGCAGTTCGAAAGCTGGCTCAACCCCATGGCCATCCTTTCGGCGCTGCCGGTCACAATTCCCTTCGGGCTGCTTTCGCTCGTGCTGTTCCGCACGCCGATGGACCTCTATGCGATGTTCGGCCTGTTCATGTTGGTGGGCATCGTCAAGAAGAACGGTATCTTGCAAGTCGACAAAACGAACGAGCTGCGCCGCAGCGGGCTGGGCCGCGACGAGGCCATTCTGGAAGCCAACCATACTCGCTTGCGCCCGATTTTGATGACCACCATGATGCTCATCGCCGCCATGGTGCCGATTGCCTTGGGACAAGGCCCCGGCGCGGGTGCGCGCGCCAGCATGGCGAAGGTGATCATCGGCGGACAGATGCTGAGCTTGTTGTTGGCGCTGCTGGTAACGCCGGTGACGTACTCGCTGTTGGATTCGCTCGTGGGGCTGTTTCGCCGTCGCCGCCCCGCTCCGCGCGCGGAACGAGAGCCGCTGGTCGCGGTGGCGGCCGAATAGCCTCTCAATTGTCGCCCATGTTGACGGCGGTACAATCGTTTTCCGCCCCCCGCCGGCGTGCTTGGATGCTCGACTAGCTGGCCGCCGTGTGGTCAACTAAACTGATAGTCGCTCGCCAACCCCCACATTCTCCCGCCCTCATTCATGCCCGACAGGAGCCCTTTCGCCATGAGCGAATCCACGACCGGCCAGTCCTCGCGTCGCGAATTTCTACAGAACACGGGCCGAATCGCCGCGGCCGGCGCCCTGGCCAGCATGATGGTCCCCAAGGTGCATGCGGCCGAAGACAACACGATTCGCATTGCGCTGGTCGGCTGCGGTGGACGGGGCGGCGGAGCGGCCAACGACGCGCTCAGCGTCGACAATGGTCCACTTAAGCTAGTGGCCATGGCCGACGTGTTTCCCGAAAAGCTCTCCGGCGCCTTTAACGGCCTGCAAGAGCGGCACAGCGACCGCATGGATGTGCCGGAGGATCGCAAGTTCATCGGCTTCGATGCCTATCAAAAGGCAATGGATTGTCTGCGGCCCGGCGACGTCGTCATCTTCGCCACCCCGCCGGCCTTTCGCTGGGTGCACTTCACCTATGCGATTCAAAAAGGCCTGAACGTCTTCATGGAAAAGCCGGTCACGGTCGATGGGCCCACCTCGCGCAAGATGCTGGCCCTGGGCGCCGAATCGCAAAAGAAAAACCTGAAGGTCGGCGTCGGGCTCATGTGCCGTCACTGCAAGGGTCGCCAGGAGCTTTTCGATCGCATCCAAAACGGTGAAATCGGCGACATCACCATGTTGCGGGCTTACCGCATGCACCCGCCGGTCGGCTCGGCCTTCACCAAGCCCAAGCCGTCGGACGCCAACGAGCTCATGTGGCAAATCAAGAACTTCCACAGCTTCTTGTGGGCGAGCGGCGGCTGCTACAGCGATTTCTTGATCCACAACCTGGATGAATGCTGCTGGATGAAAAATGCGTGGCCCGTGCAAGCGCAAGCCTTGGGCGGACGGCACTTCCGCGGCGACTACATCGATCAGAACTTCGATACCTACGCGGTCGAATACACGTTTGCCGACGGCGCCAAGCTATGGCTCGACGGCCGCGTGATGCCCGGCTGCCATCAGGAGTTCGCCAGCTATGCACACGGCACGAAGGGCGCCGCCACGATTTCTCAGTCGTCGCACAGTCCCGCCAAGTGCAAGATTTTCCGCAACCAGATCATCAAGCCGCGCGGAGGCGACGTGGCCTGGGCCTTCCCGCAACCCGAGCCGAATCCGTACCAGCTCGAGTGGAACGACCTGATCGCGGCCATCCGCCAGGACAAGCCCTACAACGAAGTGCAGCGCGGCGTCGAAGCCAGCCTGGTCACCTCGATGGGACGTATGGCCGCTCACACCGGGCGGGTGATCACGTTCGACGAAATGCTCAACTGCGATCACGAGTTCGCGCCCGAGCTCGAGAAGCTGACCATGAACGGACCTGCGCCGATTCAGGCCAGTTCCGACGGCAAGTATCCGGTTCCACAGCCCGGCATTACGACGAAGCGCGAGTACGCGTGAGGCGTCGGCCGCAGCGCCGACTTGCGCAAGAGCGAGAACTTTTGCCAGAGACCGCGACATGAACCAGCGCGCCGCCGCTGACCACAATCACGAGTTCCTGGCCGTGCTGGGGCTCGCGCAACCGGTGACGCTGGAGGACGTGAAGCAGGCGTATTTGGACAAGGCTAAGACCGCGCACCCCGACCGCGGCGGCGACAAGCAGCAGTTCATCAAGCTGCAAACCGCCTACGAGCAAGCGACCGAGTACGTGCAGTTCAAAGCCGGGCGCATGCAGTGGCTGTCCCGCTGGGTCGAGCAATATGCCGAGCAGCAACAGGCGATCGACGAGATTCATGCGCTCGGCGGCACGGTCAACGTCAAACCCTGCGACTGGCTTACGCAATCGATCGGACCGGATTTCGCAACGGTGCTCGACCGCCTGTCGGCCGTTCGCCTCACCGGTCCCAAGATCGACAATCGCGCTCTGCAAGTTCTCACTTCCAAACGGCGGATCTTGTCCGGCTTGCAAAAGCTCGAGCTGATCAACACTTCGGTCAGCCCGCGCGGGTTGCAAGAAGTGCAAGTCTTCGAAGCCCTCAAGCATCTCGACCTGACGGGCACGCGCGTGGGAGCGCTGGCGGTGCGGCTGTTGGTGGACAAGCTGCCGGTGTTGGAGACGCTCAATCTGCGCGGGGCCGGCGTAAGCTGGTGGGCGCGCATGAAGATTCGCTACGCGCATCGCGATCTTACAATCGGGTCCTGACGCCTCGAAGCGCAGTGCTGCGGCCGCGTAGGGATCGCTATTCGCCTTTCCATTCGATTAAAGTACTTCCATGCTGCAGAACAACCGACTTCGTCTGTACTTTGCGCTGGCCAGCTGGGCGCTGTTGACTGTCGCGGCGCGCGCCGCCGACTTTCGCCCGCCCGCCGTGCCGCTGATTACCATCGACCCCTACACCAGTTGCTGGTCGATGGCCAACGAGCTGCACGTCGATTGGCCGCGCCACTGGACCGGCAAGGTCCACGCCATGACCGGCTTCATCCGCGTGGATGGCAAATCCTGGCGGTTCATGGGCAACGCTCCGGAAGTCGCCAAAACGGCAACTCAGCGCTCGCTCGAAGTGCGGCCCACGCAAACCATCTACCAGTTCGAGGCTGCCGGCGCTCGACTCGCGCTGACATTCACCGCTCCCTTGTTGCTCGACGACCTGGAGCTCGTCTCGCGGCCGGCAAACTATGTGACGTTTGAGGTC
>DATJEN010000313.1:0-10887 GCA_035496575.1 Pirellulales bacterium | reverse complement strand
GTGAAAATAAAGCTGCGGTTGAAGAAGGCGATCAATCCGTAGTAGTCGGCTTGCAAGTAATGCTCGACCAGCGGGTGATCGTGGCACTGGGCGCATTGCATGTCGCGGCCGAACAGCAACCGGCCCACGTCGCGCGTGATCAAGTTGGCGTCGGCGTCGCGATCGAGATAAAACCGCGCAGGCCCGCGCTGCTTGGAATCCGATCCGTCAGCCGACAGGATCTCGCGCAGCATCTGATCGAGCGGCTTGCCCTGGGCAAAACTCTCGTGCAAGAACTGCTGCCACTCGGCAACCGGGATGACTTTTTCGGGCCGCCGCTCCATGAGCATGACGTCCCACACTCGCGCCATGTGGCGGGCAAACTGCGGCGCGGCCAACAGCCGGTCGATCAAGCTCGTCCGCTTGTCGGGCGCCGGATCGTCGAGATAGCTGCGGGCAGCGGCGGCCGACGGAACCGTGCCGTTCAGGTCGAGCGAGACGCGGCGCAGGAAATCGGCGTCCGAGCTAGCGGGAGCCAAGGGAACGCCCGCGGCCGCCTCGATGGCCTGATCGATCCGCTCGTGCAGCGGCAGCTCGTCGGCCTGGACCCGAACAGCCGCCAAGCACAACAGGCTTAGCAGCAGCGCCAACCGCGCAGCATCGCGGGCTCGGGCAAACGCTTGTGCCATGGGCCAACGTTCTCCTGGCAAAGCTCAATCGCGTGTCTCTGGCGGGCCCACTGGGCGGGCACCCAAGTTCGACACGCGCGTTAAACAGGCAGGCAAGCTTCTCGTTAACCAGCGGGGGACGCTGGGCTTCTAAGGCAGGCTTCGGGCCACGACTTCGCGAGTATTCCCGATGCGGGAGATGCACGCACACAATCGCATCAAGACCCGCCAATATGATAGGAGTCTGCTGCGCGAGCGCCAAGCTTCTGGCGCAGGCCATTGTCCTTAAAAGCTCGGCTGAAAATAGCTTGCCGCAAAGAGCTTAGGTGACGCAGGTCGCACCAGGCTGCGCAGTTTCACATATCAGGGAGGTTCGTCTGTCGGAGCATCTCGTCGGAGCATCTCTTTGATGAGAGGGAGCGCCCCGCTCAGGTGATGGCTTTTTCCAGGCGCGGCTTGGGTGGCGCGCTGCCGGCCGTCTCGCGCATCCAGTGCTGCAGTTTGTCGACGTCGCGGTTCACCGTGCGAGCCCCGGCAAACAAGCTGCCTGCCAGCAATAGCGACGTGATGGGCAGGGCGTATAGGGCCGTATTGAGACCCAAAGCGCGATAGGGCAGCCGTTCGGCCGCGCTCATCGTGGTCAGATCGACGTTGTCGATCGCGGCCGCCCGATTGGCAAAGTAATCGCTCGTCTTGCCAATCACCGTGGGACCGAGCGCTCCGCCGAAGGCATACATGGCCGCAAAGTACAGCGCCATCGCGGTCGCGCGGAGCGACGGCTCGATGACATCCTGAATCGTGGAGTACACGGTCGCGTAATACACGTACATCATCATGCAGCCCAGGCCGAACAACACGCTGAACGCCAACCATTGGCCGGCCGGCTGGCCCAATGAAAAGTACATGAGCGGCACCGCGAAGGCGATCGCCCAAGCCGCCAACAGCATGCGCCCATTTTTTCGACGGCGCAGAATGGCATCGCCCAACAGCCCGCCCAATATCATGCCCGGTACTCCGGCCAGTCCATACACAGCCATGCTCACATAGCCGGCCTGCTGCACGTCGAGGCCGTGCACGCGGATCACCAGCGGACTCACGAATCCGCCAATCGCATACATGTTGAAGTTGTGCAGCGCGCCCGAGATGATGATCCAGCGCATGGTGGGAATGGAAAGCACGAGCGAGTAGGGCGAGCCGTCGCGTTTGCGCGCGCCCACGTCGTGGGTCTCGGTCCCACCGCGTTTGGGTTCGCGCACCATGGCGGCGCCAATCGCGCACAACAGACCGGGCACGAGCGCCACGAAAAAAGCTGCTTGCCAGCCATACTGCTTGGCGACCATGCCGCTCACCAACAGCGCCGCCGCGTTGCCCAGCGGCAGCCCCAACATGAAGATCGACATCGCGCGCGCCCGCGTGTGCGCGGGAAACAAGTCACCGATCAGCGAGTTGGAGGCAGGCGCGCAGGTGGCCTCTCCCACGCCCACGCTCAAGCGCAGCACGACCATCTGCCAGAATTGCTGCGCGAAGCCCGATAGCGCGGTCAGGATGCTCCACACCGTGACGCCAATGGTCAGGATGCGAGCGCGGTTGTGGTGGTCGGCCAGGCGGCCAAGCGGAACTCCGACGGCCGCATAGAGCAGGATGAACGCGGTGCCCAGGTAGCCGAGCTCGGAATCGCCCAAGCGCCATTCGACCGCGATCTGTTCACCGACGGCGCCAATGATCAGCCGGTCGTAAAAGTTCATCAGGTTGATGGCGAAAAGCACGCCCAACGCAAACCAAATCTTGCCTTTCGTCATTACCTGCCCTTTGTCGCTGCGGGTGTGCGTGCGGTGCCACTGGCTGTGCCAGTGCGATCTCAAGCGTTCGCTGTGACCCAGCTATCGCAGGGTCCGCGCCGCCGAGGCGCTTGATTGTTGGCTGGGTCAGATCAAATCGCAAGCATTTTGCCAACAATCTCGCGAGCGACCGCGCGGCCCGTGTCACTCAGCCCAACCGCAGCCGCTCCCATTTCTGTTGGAATCCTGGCCGCTCGAGCACGGCCGGGTTGATGACGCCCTTGGGACGACGCCCCAAGGCCACTTCGACCACCGCCCGGCAGATCGTGCGGCCAATGTCGCGGAACATTTCATCGGTCCAGGCAATCGAGTGCGGCGCCAAAATCACGTTGTCCAGCTCGGCAAAGCGGGGCGCCGCGGCCAGCGGTTCGCCGACAAAGCAATCGAGGGCCGCCCCCGCGATCCGCCGCTGGGAGAGCACGTCGAACAAGGCCGCTTCCTCGATAATCCCGCCCCGCGCCGTGTTGATGAGATAGGCGTCCGGCTGCATGAGCGCCAGCTCGCGAGCGCCCAAAAGATTGCGCGTCTGGTCGTTGAGTGGGCAATGGACCGAAACGAAGTCGCACTCGCCCAACAGCGTATCCAGCGGCACCAACTGCACGTCGGCGACCGAGCCTGGCTCAACGAATGGGTCGAAGGCGAACGTCGGCAACATGCCTAACCCGCGGACAAGCTGGGCCAATGCCCGACCGATTCCACCGAAGCCGATGATTCCCAAGCGGCGGTCGCGCAGCTCGCGTCCCATGTAGTTGCCGCGCTCGCTCCAGCGCGCGTCGCGCACCAGGCGGTCCTTGGTGAGCATGTGATGTGTGAGCGCGAGCATCCAGCCGAGCGTCGCTTCGGCTACCGAGCGGTCCACGCCACCCACCGCCGTCGCCAGCAAGACGTCGGCTGCCGTGCAGCCTTCGACATCGACCGAGTCGAAACCCACGCCAAATCGCCCGATCATGAGCAGACCGGCCGATTCCGACAGGCTGCGGGCTGTTACCCGGGGCGAAAGAACGATCGCCGCCTGGGCGTCTCCGATCTGCCGGGGGGCGATCTCAGCGAGCTCTTCGGCGAAGCTACTGTGCCGGATTCCCGGCTGTGCCTCGAGCACCGACAGGCCAATGTCCCGGTAGCGCAGCGCACCGTCGGACCCGTAAAAATCGCCGGTCAGGGCTACTTTGAACTCGCGCTGGGGCATTGCGGTCCTCGCCTTGATTTGGCCGAGAATTCGAGCCCACCTTTATAGCACGGCAGGCGCCATCGAGCAGCCAAGCCGCAATCGGTCGGCCGTGAAGCGAATCGAGCGCTCGTCGACTTCGAAAAAATGGCGCGCGCCCGCCGGTATTTGATTGCTAGTTCTTGGGGCAGGGCTAGAATCGGTACAAATTTCCTGGAGCGCCCAGACTCAACTAACAGATTTCGTTCGGCCGTTCGGCCGATCGGCACTCGCGACCGACTTCAAACCATTCAAGAGAGGGACCCTCATGCATTTCGACGCCGATGCCAACGCTGAAGCGAATGGAGCCGAGCCAGTGGCGCCTCTGGAAAGCGCTTCGGGAGCAAGTGTGGCCACCGCAATCGCGCCTGCCGAGCGCGAAGCGCGTTCGACCGCCGACGTCGAGCCTGCTCCCAATGCTCCGGCGGAAAAATTAAGGGCTGAGCCGGAAGCGATGCCGACGCCAGGTGACAGTGGGCGCAAAGCTCGCGCCGCCAAGAAGACCACGACGCGCAAAGTGGCGGCCAAGAAACCGGCCGGGAAAAAAACAGCCGCGAAAAAATCAAAGGGCAAAGCCAAGCGCAAGCAAACCGCGAAGGCCGCCAAAAAAACCACCAAGAAAAAGAGCGCAGGCAAAAAAGCGTCGCGCAAAAAAGCGAGCGGCAAAAAAGCGGGCGCCAAGAAGGCCATGAAGAAGCCGGCCAAAAAATCCGGCCGCAAGAAGAAAGCAAAAGCCGCCAAAGCTCAGCCGGCGAAGCGCGCCGCCAAGAAAAAGCCCGGCAAGCGCAAAGGCGGCAAGGCCCGCAAATAAGAACAATCCGCCGCGCGTGGTTAGCGAGCGTTCGACTGTGCGAGAGCGGCCAGCTCGCGCGCGATTGCGTCGAACACCGGCTTCCAGTTTCCTAAAGTGGATTGACGAAACAGCCGCATCGAGGGATACCACGGGCTATCCTCGCGCGCCAGCAGCCAGCGCCAGTTAGGCGTCTGTTGCAGCACGACCCACACCGGCGCGCCGAGCGCTCCGGCCAGGTGAGCGACGGCTGTATCCGAACTGATCACGAGATCCATGTTCGCGATCGCGGCGGCCGTGTCGGTAAAAGCACGCCCCTCTTCGTCGAGCTCATCGGCCAGATCGACAACGCCCGATTGCGAGAGGAGCTGCTCGCGGCCGAAATTCTTCTGAAGGCTGAACAGCCGCACGCCCGGTATTTTCGACAGTTTTGCGAACCAGGCCAGCGGCAGCGAGCGAAAATAGTCGCCCGCATAGCCTGGACTGCCTTGCCATGTGATTCCCACCTTGAAATCCGCGACATCGGCCAAACGCTCACGCCAGAACGCCACGCGATTGGGCTGCGGCCGCAGGTAGGGAACCAGGTGAGCGGTCGCGCTCGGATCAGGATTGCAGTAGCTGGGCAAGCTCAAGAGCGGCACATGGTAATCGGCCCACTCGCGCGGATCCTCGGCGCGATCGAACGCATCGATCCCCGCCGCGGTGGCAAGCAGCGGCCGCAGGGCCGGCGGACAATCCAAGAGAATCCGCGCACCCTGGGCGCGCACCAACGGCGCGTAGCGAACGAATTGGATGGTGTCGCCCAACCCTTGCTCCGCCCACAGCCGCAGGGTGCGGCCGACCAGCGGTTCTCCGCGCCAGCGCGGCTCCGCATAGTTGGGCAGCTTGGCGCCGGGCATTTGCCAGCGCGACTCATACTCCACCCAGCCTTCGGCGAATTGACCGCGCAACAGCCGCAGCACCGCCCGATTCTGGTGTGCTTCGGCCGAAGAAGGATTCGTGGCGAGCGCCGCCTCGAACTCGCCGGCCGCTTCATCGAGCTTGCCGCGCAACCGCAATAGCGCGCCAAAATTGTTGCGCGTGTCCGAGTCGCTCGGCGCAAGCTCAACTGCGCGACGAAAGGCCGCCTCTGCCTCGTCCAGCTCGTGCGCGAGCACGAGCGTGTTGGCCAGGTTGTAATACGCCTCAGCATAAACGGGCCGCAAAACAAGCGCCTCGCGAAAGCTGTCCGCCGCGACTTCCAGTTGGCCCGCGTCCTTCAGCGCGATGCCCAGGTTGTTGTGCAGCTCGGGCAGGTAGGGCGCAAGCGCAATGGCGCTGCGCATGGTTTCGATGGCTTGTTCGTTGCGGCCGGAAGCGCGAAGCACCAGATAAAGATTGTTGTGGCCGACGGGATCCTGCGGGCGAAGTTCGAGGGCTCGCCGCAGGTAGCGCTCGGCTTCATCCAGCGCACGCTCGCCGAGGCACAACATGCCGAGCTCGCTCAGGGCAGTGGGCTCGTCGGGAAGCGCCGCCAAGATGCGCTCATAAATAAACCGGCTCTGCTGGCGGTCGCCCGAACGGAGCGCCGCGCGGGCGATTTCGAGCGCTTCAGGAATGGTGTGCACAACGTGCCGTGCCGGCCAGGTAATGGGTCACAAAGGGGGGGCCGATCAGGCGTCCAAGGGTCCAACTCTGCTTGGTCGGCCGTTACGGCTGGATTATAATCGTCGAGGGCGCTGGCCGGTTTGGTCGGGCGCCTCCCCGCCAAATTGTTTCCCACCCCGCGTTCGAGCTCGCCATAAGAGCTCTCCGCTATCCGGCATGAATTCGCTTTCCAATCGCCTGAGTTTCCTCGCGCGCCTGATGGTCATTGGACTGCTCGCCGCGGGCGCCCTCGAGCAAGCGCGTGCCCAGGCGCCGGCGACCGCCGCACCGCAAGCCATCGAATTCTTCGAGCGGCACGTGCGCCCGCTGCTGGCAGAGCACTGCCTGGCTTGCCATGGCGAAAAGCAGAAAGGCGGGCTGCGGCTCGACTCGCGCGCCGCCATGTTGACCGGCGGCGACAGCGGTTCGGCGATTGTGCCCGGCCAACCGAGCGAAAGCCGGTTGATCCAGGCGGTTGAATACCACGATGAGCCCAAGATGCCACCGGACGGCCGATTACCCGACGCTGCCGTCGCGACGTTGACCGAGTGGATCCGCTTGGGTGCTCCTTGGCCAGCCGGCGAGGAGAAAGCGCCGGCGGCGGCCCGAGGCGACGCCGCGAAGGACCACTGGGCGTTTCAGCCAATCCGCAAGCCGGCCTTGCCCGAGCTGAAAGATCGCGCCTGGCCTGCCAACCCGATCGACACGTTCATTTTAGCCGAGCTTGAGGCGCGTGGCCTCGCGCCTTCCGCGGCAGCGGAGCCGCGCGTGCAGTTGCGGCGAGCGTCGTTCGACGTCATGGGCTTGCCCCCATCGCCGGAGCTGCAAGCTTTGGCGACCGCCGCGCCACAGAATTGGTCGGCGATCGTCGAGAACTTGTTGGCCTCGCCACACTTTGGCGAGCGCTGGGCCCGGCACTGGCTCGACGTGGCGCGCTATGCCGACACGAAGGGCTACCTGTTCACGCAGGACCGCAGCTATCCGAATGCATACCGCTATCGCGATTGGGTCGTGCAGGCATTCAACTCGGACATGCCCTACGACGAATTTCTGGTGCGTCAAATCGCGGCTGACCGGCTGCCGCGCGAACAGGTGAGCGAGCTCGCCGCGATGGGCTTTCTCACCGTCGGGCGACGGTTTCTGAACAACCCACACGACATCATCGACGACCGCATCGACGTGCTCGCGCGCGGCACGATGGCGCTTACGGTTAGCTGCGCTCGTTGTCACGATCACAAATACGATCCGATTCCGACCAAGGACTATTACTCGCTGTATGGCGTGCTTGCCAGCTCGGTCGAGCCGAGCGAGCCGGCCGAGTACATGACCCTGGCCGATGCCGGGCAGCCCGTGGTGCCGCACGTGTTCGTGCGCGGCAATCCGGGCAATCATGGGGAAGCCGTGCCGCGCCAGTTCTTGAGCGTGATCGCCGGCGAGAATCAACAACCCTTCGGCCCCGGCAGTGGGCGGCTGGAGCTCGCCCGCGCGATCGCAAGCCCCGACAATCCGCTCACGGCGCGGGTGATCGTGAATCGGGTGTGGATGGTCTATTTCGACAAGCCGCTGGTCGCCACTCCCAGCGACTTCGGCTTGCGCAGCGAACCGCCCACGCATCCGGCGCTACTCGATTTTCTGGCGAGCTACCTGATCGAGCACCACTGGTCCCTGAAGGACCTGCACCGGCTGATCTTGGAATCGGCCACCTACCGGCAAAGCTCGATCGACCGCGGGGAGTGCCGCCAGGTCGATGCCGACAACCGCTTGTTGTGGCGCATGAACCGCAAACGGCTGGATTTCGAGGGCCTGCGCGACGCGCTGTTGGCGAGCTCGGGCTTGCTCGATCGCACGCTTGGCGGACCGGCCGCTGAACTGACCAAAAGCCCGACCTGCCGGCGCCGCACGCTCTATGGCCTCATCGACAGGCAGAACCTGCCCAACGTTTTCCGCACGTTCGACTTCGCCAGCCCGGACACCCACGCGCCGATGCGGTTTACCACGGTCGTGCCGCAGCAGGCGCTGTACATGATGAACAGCCCTTTCGTCGTGGAGATGGCGCGCAGCCTGGCCGGCCAGCTCACAACCGCTGACGGAGCGGATCCAATCGAGCGCGTGACTCGATTGTACGAGCGTCTCTTTGCACGCCGCCCCGCTGATGGCGAGCTGCAAATCGCGCTGGCTTTTCTGAAACAAGAAGAAGCGGTCGAGCCACTAGCCCCGGCCGCGACGTCAGACCCGAACAAGCTCAGCCCGTGGGAACGATACGTTCAGGCGGTGCTGCTATCGAACGAGTTTATGTATGTCGATTGAATTGCGAACGAGATTGAAATCGATCTTGGCCGAGCGGATGCACGCGAAGCTCGATCGCCGCGCGCTGCTCGCGCGAACAGGGATGGGCATGGGCGCGCTCGCGCTAGCTCCCTTGCTCGAAGCGGCGGGGCTGCTAGCGCCACAGGCGCGCGCCGACACGCTCGACCCGCTCGCACCCAAGGCGCCTCACTTCCGCCCGCGCGCCCGCAGCGTCATTCACCTCTTCATGAATGGCGGTCCTTCGCACGTCGACACTTTCGATCCCAAGCCCGAGCTCACGAAGCGGCACAGCCAGGAGCTGCCGATCAATCTGCCCACCGAGCGCAAGACCGGCGCGGCGCTCGCCTCGCCCTACAAGTTCCAAAAGTACGGGCAGAGCGGCATCGAAGTCAGCGAGCTGTTCTCGCACGTGGCCGAAAGCATCGACGATGTGTGCGTGATCCGCGGCATGCATGGCGATTCGGCGAATCACGAGCCCTCGCTGATGCTGATGAACTGCGGCGAGGCGCGCCTCATCCGGCCCAGCATGGGTTCGTGGATTACCTATGGCCTGGGCACCGAGAACCAGAATCTGCCCGGCTTCGTTGCCATGTGCCCGGACGGCTATCCGATTCAGGAATCACAGAATTGGCAAGCGGGTTTCCTACCGGGGGTTCACCAGGGCACCTACATCAACACCCAATTCAAAGAGATCGATCGGCTCATCGAGCACATTGACAATAAATTTTCCTCGCCCGAGGCCCAGCGGCGACAGCTAGATTTGCTGCGCAGCCTGAACGAGCTGCATCACGACGCCCGGCCGGCCGATCCGCGCTTGGAATCGCGCATACAATCGTTCGAATTGGCCTATCGCATGCAGGCCGAGGCTGCCGAAGCGTTTGACGTCAGTCGCGAGCCGGCCCACGTGCTCGAGATGTATGGACCCGGCAAGCAAGCCCGACAGATTCTGATCGCGCGGCGGCTGATCGAGCGCGGCGTGCGATTCGTACAAGTCTGGCATGGCCAGGGCCAGCCTTGGGACAGCCATGACGACATCGAGATCAATCATCGCAAGCTGGCGGGGCAATGCGATCAGGCGATCGGGGCACTGCTCAAAGACTTGAAAGCCCGCGGCTTGCTCGATGAGACGCTCGTGGTGTGGGGAGGAGAGTTTGGTCGCACGCCGACCGTCGAGCTGCCGAAGAAAGGCTCAAACGCGGGCAAGATCAACGGCCGCGACCACAATCATCATGGTTTTACGATGTGGATGGCCGGCGGCGGAGTGCGCGGTGGAACCGTCCACGGCGCCACCGATGAATTCGGATTCCAAGCGGTCGAAAACCGCGTGCACGTCCACGACTTGCATGCCACGATCCTGCACCTACTGGGCTTCGATCACGAGCGCTTCACCTATCGCTACGCCGGTCGCGATTTCCGGCTCACGGATGTTCACGGCCGCGTTATCAAAGAGATCGTTTCCTGAAATTCGCTATAATGGCGGGGGGCTTTCCGAAGTGCCGAGAGGAGTTCGGCCATGCGCACCTCTGTCTTGATGTTGAGTGCGATCGTTTTGTGCGTGGGAACCGCGCGGGCGCAAGTCATCCAGCTCCCCTCGTTCCACCAGTTCTCGGTCGATACCACCGTGGTCGTCCCCGATAGCGGCGCCGCGAGCGTCGCGGGCAATCGCACGGGCCGCGCCGCACGCTCGAACTTTAACGGTTTGCCACCAGCGCGCGGCGCAGGGATCGATCGCGGAGCGAGCGGAGCATCGGTACATGCCCAAATCCATGACCCAGCCGCGCGCGAGCGGGAGCTGACCCTGCGGGCAAAGCAGAACGGCGCGATTGCTCGACAAAAGAATTCCCTGCAGCCCGGTACCCGAGTGAGCGGGCGCACACCGGCCGTGGATGCCCCGTTGCCAGGCGTCGCCGAAATTCGCCGCATGCAAGCCGCGCGCTCGCCGCGCACCGCGACGAAGACCAAGAAGTAGTCGCTCGCCTGGGCTTCAGCCTCTCCTATCGCACATTTTTCGTCGCGAACGTCAGCCCGCGATCGAGCGCGGCGACCAACTCATCGACGTGTCCGTTGGTCGCGTTCAGCGGCAGCCCGGTGCGGATCACGTTGGCATATAACCCACCTTTGCCGATGAGCACGCCCGCTCGTCGCGTCTCTTCAAAGACATCAAGCACGGCTTGCGGCGCTGGCTGCTTGGTCTTGCGATCGGTGACGAGCTCGAGCGCCTGCATCAGTCCCATGCCGCGCACGTCGCCCACTAGCGCGTGCCGATCCTTCAGCGCGTCGAGCTGCTGCCGCAGGTAGTTGCCCACCACGCGCGCATTCGTCTTCAGATCGTCGTCTTCGATGACCTGCAAGGTTGCCAGCGCCGCGGCCATGGAAACGGGGTTGCCTCCAAACGTAGCGAACGAGATGCCCGGATACTTGTCGGCCACTTCGGGCGTGGCGATCGTTACGGCGACCGGAGCGCCGTTGCCCATG
>DATJEN010000312.1:0-11012 GCA_035496575.1 Pirellulales bacterium | reverse complement strand
ACATGCCAACCATGACAGCCCTAACCGCCGCTGGCCCTAGCACTTCTCTGTTGGTCCGAAGAATCGGACACAACCTGGTCACACACGACCAACCCACTCTTCCTCACAAAACCCTAACAATTCGCCTTTATCATTTTGGCGGATTGGTGCGCGCGCTACGAGGCCCATGTCGGGAGCGCGTGCACCGCGCCCTGCCGGGCAAACCGGAGCGGCCCACAGGTAGCAACACTCAGGTTCCGTCCCCTGACCCCTGACACCTAGTCCCTAACCCCCAACCCCTACTCCCAATGCGGCCAATACTCGCAATCACCTCCCTCGCACTGTCGATCGTCCTGCTGCTCGCTGCCGGTTGCTCGAGCCAGAATGACAATGCGATCAAGATCACGGGCTCCGACACGATGGTGAACCTGGCCCAGGCTTGGGCCGAGGCCTTTCGCGCCGACCATCCCGACATCTCTCCGCAGATCAAAGGCGGCGGCTCGGGGATGGGCATCGCCGCCTTGTGCGCCGGAAAAATTCAAATCGCCACCGCCAGCCGTCCCATGAAGCCCAAGGAGTTGGAGCTGGCCGAAAAGAACACCGGCAAAAAGCCAAAGCAGTACGTCGTCGGCAGCGATGCCTTGGCGATCTATGTGCATCGCGACAATCCGCTCGACACGATCTCCATCGACGAGCTGGCCGAGATCTATGGCGAAGGGGGCACGATCACCAAGTGGTCGGACCTGGGCATCAAAAACGCCGCCTGCGCCGACGGCGAGGTGATTCGCGTCAGTCGTCAGAACAGCTCAGGCACGTATGCCTACTTCCGCGAGCACGTGCTGGGCGAGAAGCGCGAATACAAGCAGGGCGCCACGTCGCAAAGCGGCTCGTCGGACGTCGTGGCCCTGGTGTCGCGAACGCCGTGCGCGATCGGCTATAGCGGGATGGGTTACAACAACGAGACGGTCAAGGTGCTCAAGGTCGCCAAGCACAAGGGCGAGCCGGGTGTCGAGCCCAACCTGGACACGGCCCTCGATGGCACGTATCCGATCTCGCGCCCGCTGTACCTCTACACGCTGGGCGAGCCGACCGGCGCGGTGCAAGAGCTGGTCCAGTGGATCCTTTCGGACGCGGGCCAAAAGATCGTGGAGGAAAACGGCTACGTGCCCATCTCGCGCGAGCGGGTGACCGCCAAATGAGTTCGGGCAAGTTGGAGTCGAGTGTCACATCGAGCCGGCCAGGCGGCCCGGCCCGGGCGAATTTGGGCGAGCCCCATGGCGCATTGCCACAGCAGGCCAGCCCGTCACCTCCCATGGCCACCACGTCGAATATCCCGCTTGTGCCCGCGCCCCCGGCCGCTCCGCTGCCAGCGTCCCCGCGCCCGCGGCGGCGACTGCAATGGATGCATCGTCTGCCGGAGCTATTGATCGAGTCGCTCATTCGGCTGTGTGGCTGGAGCGCGATTTTGTTCGTGTTCGGCATCTTCTTCTTCGTGTTTCGCGAGGGAGCGCCGTTCCTGTTCGGCGGGCTGGATCTGAAGGAGTTTTTCACGACCAGCAACTGGAATCCCGTTTCCGACACGCCGCACTATGGCATCCTCGGCCTGCTGGCGGGCACGCTTTCGGTCACGGTGCTCTCGATGGTGATTGCCGTGCCGCTCGGATTGGGCGCCGCCGTTTACGTCTCGGAGTTCTCGACCCCCAAGCTGCGTGAGTTCTTGAAGATCGCGATCGAGATGCTGGCCGCCATTCCTTCGATCGTGTGGGGCTTCATCGCCTACATGATCCTGAACCCCATCATCATCGAGGTGACCGGCGCGCCAGTGGGCGTCAACATCCTGAATGCGGGCATCATCCTGGCGCTGATGAGCGTGCCGGTGATCGTCTCGGTCGGCGAAGACGCGCTCAAGGCAGTGCCCGACGGATATCGCGAGGCGGCTCTGGCACTGGGCGCTAGTCGCTGGGAAATTGTGTACCGCGTGCTGTTTCCGGCCGCCAAAAACGGATTGCTGGCCGCGGTGCTGTTGGGCGTCGGCCGCGCCATCGGCGAAACCATGGCCGTCCTCATGGCAACCGGCCATGCCAACCAGATCCCACACAGCGTGCTCGACCGCGTGCAGACGCTCACCGCAACCATCGCGGCCGAGCTCGGCGAAACCGTGCAAGGCGACGATCACTACCGGGTGCTGTTCGTGATCGGCATCCTGCTGTTCGCGATTGCATTTATCGTCAACCTGACGGCCGACCTTGTCGTGAAGGGCATCCGAGGCAAGCAGAATGCCTGACACGCAAGGCAACCACTTTCGATACTATGTCGGGCCGCGCGCGGCGGGCGCGGGCGACGGCAGCGCCACGGCGGCCTTTGACTCGGTGGGCACCGTCATCGAGCATATCGCCCACACGCATGCCCGCTCACAACCCGGCGCCACGAAGCTGCGCGGGCATGACCGTGTCGATATTTGTCGGCTGGCCGATCGGGCGGGCAACTCGCGCGGCGCCGCTCGGCCTCGATATCGTTTCTATGTTGATCCGCTGGGAAGCGGCCTGGCCCGAGCAACGGGCACGGCGAAGCTGCCCTGGCCGGACTTGGAAACGGCGGTGGCTGGACTCGAGCAGCTCGACCGTCGGGGCGCGATCCCGCTCGATCCGGGCGAATGCCTGAGCCTGCATGTGCGCGAGGTGTTTTCGGCGACCCCGGTCGACCGCGCCAAGCGGCGTCGCGAGACGATCGCCAGGTACGTGCTGTTGTGCGTGACGCTCACGATGGTGGTGCCGCTGGTGCTCATCCTCACGCACCTGGTCGCGAAAGCGTGGCCCGTGTTGTCGCCCTCGTTCATTTTCGAAAACCCGCATAACAACATGTCGGCCGGCGGCGTGTGGGCGCCCCTGGTGGGCACGTTTTACCTGGTGTTCATCTCGCTGTTGGCGGCGGCGCCCATCGGCGTGCTGGCGGGCGTGTATTTGAACGAGTATGCGGGCGACAACTGGTTCACGCGCATCGTTAACCTGGCCGTGCTCAACCTGGCCGGCGTGCCGAGCATCGTGCATGCGCTGTTTGGAGTGGGCGCCTTTGTGATGTTTGCCGGGATGGGTTATTCGGTTTTGGCCGCGGCGTGCACGCTGGCGATCATGACCTTGCCAGTGATCATCAGCAGCACGCGCGAGGCACTGGCCAGCGTGCCCATGACCTTTCGCGAAGCCTGCTGGAACATGGGCGCAAGCCGCTGGCAAACCATCCGCACGATCGTGCTGCCCAACTCGATCAGCGGCATCCTGACGGGCGTGATCTTGCAGGTTTCTCGCGCGGCCGGCGAAACCGCGCCCATCCTGTTCACGGGCGCCGCCTACTTCATGAACGTGCCCAATCGCGGTCTGAGGTACTTTCTGCCTTATTCCTTGAACGACAGCTTCATGGCGCTTTCCTATCACTTGCATGTGATGCTCACGCAAGTCAAGGGAGCCTCCAGCGAACAAATCGCGCGCGGCGAAGCCATTCCGCTCGAACATCTGCAATATGGCACCGCCGTGGTGCTGATTGGCCTGGTGCTCGTGGTCAACAGTTTCTCGATCGGCCTGCGCATGTTCCTGCGAACGCGCAAGAAGTGGTAGCACATGGCGGCCGTGGGCATCGAGATTCGAAACCTGGTGGTTCGCTATGCCGATCACGTGGCGCTCCAGGATATCTCGCTCGATATCCCGCCCAACGTCATCTTCGGAATCATTGGGCCGGCCAACTCCGGCAAGAGCACGCTTCTAAAGTGCATCAATCGCACGATTGATTTCGTCTCGCATGCGCGCGTAGACGGGCAAGTTTTGGTCGGAGGCGAGGACGTGCGCGACGTGCCGGACGTGTACGCGCTGCGACGGCGGATCGGCATGGTTTTCCCCCTGCCGGTCGGTTTGCCGCTTTCGGTCTATGACAACGTGGCCTACGCGCCGCGCATGGCCGGCATCAAGCAGCGCGGCGAGCTCGACGTGCTCGTCGAAAAGTGCCTGCGCCAGGCCGCCTTGTGGGACGAAGTCAAAGACCGCATGGACCTGTTGGGCACCAAACTATCGGGCGGGCAGCAGCAGCGACTCACGTTGGCCCGCGCGCTCTCCTCGCGTCCTGAGATTCTTTGCCTGGACGAGTTTTCGATCGCCATTGACCCGGTCACGACGATGAAGATCGAGGAAGTGCTGCTCGAGCTGCGCAGCGAGATGACCATCGTGCTGGTGACGAACCTGGTGCAGCAGGCGCGGCGGCTCGCGCAGCATACGGCCTTCCTGAATAATTCACGCCTGGTCGAGGTGGGCGAGACGAAGCAGATTTTTACCAAGCCCGCCAATCGGCTGACGTACGACTACGTGACCGGGAATATCGGCTGATGCCCGAGACCACGTACAGCATCGAGACGCGCAATCTGAACCTGTGGTACGGGGATTTCCATGCGCTCAAGGACATCAGCGTCCGCATCCAGCAGTCGTGCGTGACCTCGCTCATCGGACCGTCCGGATGCGGCAAAACCAGCCTGTTGCGCTGCTTCAATCGCATCAACGAGCGCTATGGCAACGTGCGCACGACGGGCGAAATCTCGATCCTGGAAAAAAACATCTACGATCCGGATGTTTCGCTGGCCGAGTTGCGCAAAACCGTGGGCATGGTCTTTCAACGGCCCAACCCCCTGCCCATCTCGATCTATGAAAACGTCGTGTTCGGATTGCGGGTACACACCGAGCGCGGCGCGGTGAGTCGCGGCGAGCGCGATGCGCTCGTGCAGTCGGCGCTCGAGGACGTGTTTTTGTGGAAGGACGTGCGCGACAAACTGCAATCGAAAGCGACTCTGCTGACGCTCGAGCAACAGCAGAAGCTATGCATTGCCCGGCTCTTGCCGCTTAAGCCGCGGGTGATCCTGATGGACGAGCCCTGCTCGGCCCTGGATGCCGAGGGCACGATGGCCATCGAGACGCTGATCGACGCGCTCAAGGATCGTTTCACGATCGTCGTCGTCACGCACAATATGGGCCAGGCCGCCCGAGCCAGCGACGAGTGTATCTACATGCTCTTGGGCCAGGTCATCGAGCACGGCAAAACGAAAGACATCTTCCTGCACCCGCAGCGCAAAGAGACGGAAATGTATATCGAGGGCCGTTATGGGTGAGTGCGCAGGGCGCGATTTTCCGCTGAAAAGGGGCTCGAGTGGTCGGACAGTGACACCCAGTTGGCACTCGCTTAGCCTGCCCAGCAGATAATCGTTGTCTGGGCTCCCGCAGATGCCTAGGGTGACAGCTCGCTGCTGTTCACTAGCCGTAGTGCTCTGGGGAAACCCCACCCAATGAAAATGTCCCTGTGCGTGCTCATCGCGCTTGCAACGCTATTGGTCACTTCGGCGCCGCTTTTGGCGGCCAGTTACAAAACGGGCCCGAGCGGCAGCAATTCTTCCAAGGGCAGCAAATCGTCCATCACCCGCATCAATCCCGCAAGCGGGAGCAGCAAGTCCTCGAGCGGCGCCCGCAAAAAGTCGAGCGGCACCGGAAAGACTTCCAGCCGCAGCCATGTCTCGAGCTCGCGCAACCGCGATCCCGATTGGATTCGCCCCCCTTCGGACCAGGTGTACGTCGAGGGTCACATGACCAAGAAGGGGACGTATGTGCCATCCCACCTGCGCAGCAAGCCGGATCGAAACAACCCCAAGCGCAAGCCGAAGTACTAGCGAACCTGGAACTCTCTGCGCCATGAGTTGGTGGTGTCCTAACAGTGAGGTGCCGGAACGGAGTTCCTAGGACAACACCTCCTGGCCGAAAGACTTTACAGATCGGCGCAATTGTAAGAGACTTGGCTATTCGCCGGGCGGCTTGAGCACCCGATGCTCTGCTGTCCGGCCACAGATGCGCTCGCTCCTTTCGTCTCCCGAGCTCATGGCCAAGCAGCTTCCTCGCCAGATCGACGCGCTCAAGCAACAGATCCTGCTCGTGGGCGCGCTGGTCGAAGAGGCAATCGCCAAGGCGGTTGCGGCCCTGATCAACCGCGACCGTAACATGGCCAAAAGCGTCATCCAGGCGGACGACGAGATCGACCGCATGGAAGTCGACGTCGAGGAAGAGGTGCTCAAGATTCTGGCCCTCTATCAGCCCGTCGCGGCCGATCTAAGGTTCGTGGTCGCCGTGCTCAAGATCAACAACGACCTCGAGCGGATGGGCGACCTGGCCACGAACATTGCCAAGCGGGTCGTTTTTTTGGCCAACGCTGAGCGGTTTGATCTGCCCGTCGATTTTCGCGGCATGGCCACGCGCGTGAAATCGATGGTCAAGGAGAGCCTGGACGCGCTGGTGAATGCCGACACGCTGCTGGCTCAGCGCGTGCGCGAATCGGACGATGAGGTGGACACCCAGCGGCGGATTATCGAAAGGCAAATCGAGCAGCAGATCGCGATCCACCCCGAGCGAACTGATTGCCTGATGAGCTTTTCGTCCGTGGCTCGGCATCTAGAGCGCATCGCGGACATGGCGACCAACATCGCTGAAGACGTGATCTACATGGTCGAAGGCGAAATCGTCCGCCACCACCGCTCCAGCGAAGCGATGGAATAGCCCGCTACGTCGCCGCGCGTGTTGATCGCGCTACGGCAACGGCGCTTGGCCCCCCTGCAACAGCCCCTGCACCTGGATGACGTACCGGCCGATTGCCGCTACGACCGACTCAGGCATCACGAGCTCTCCATCGAGTCCCGTGCCCGAGATCTTGGCTCCCAGTCCGATCGGGTCGCTGGCGGGAAATTCCGGAATGCGGAAATTCGAGCCGGGCGGCAAGAAGCTTTGCAGCAGCGAGTCGATGGTCGCCAGCAAACCTTGTGGGCTGACATACGCCGCCCACTGCGAGCCGGCGGTCAACAGCTTGCCGGTGTTGCCAATGGCGTCGTCCGCCTCGAGCCCTGGCTTGCCAGAGCGTAGATGAGCAATCGCGCGCGAGAGCTGGTCCTTGTTGTAGGTCGTGACCACGTGGTTGGCATCGGCGGCGGCATAATAAGCGCGCAACTTGCCGTCGGCGCCAAACATCTTGGCGAAGAAACCTTCCATGATTCCCTTGGCCGCGTTGTTGGCATTGTTCGCGGCCGCGATGGCGGTGAGATCAGTCATGAGTTCGATGGCCTTGATGTCGCCGATCTGAATCTCTTCCATCGCGAATAGCGGATCATCCGCATCGTTCTTCGCCCCGGACTTCAGGGTCGAGAACACCTCGCGAGCGGCGTCCAGATAGGCAGCCGAGTCCTTGACGCGTTCGACCGAAATAACGCCAGCCATCAAGCTTTCGCCGGGCCGAGCCACGCCCACCACGCCGGCGGTCCGCTCCACTCCGCTGCGCTGCCGCAGGGCGGCGGTGGCCATCTTTTTGCGCGCTTCTTCCGAAAGCCCCAGTTGCTGCGTGCCAGTCTCGGTGAACCGTTCGAGCAGCCGGGTGAACTCAGCGTTGAACTGAGGCGAAACGCCGCCGTACGCCAGCGCGTACTTGCCCTCCGGCAAGCCCTGCAGGATGGCCCCGCTGGGCGTGGCCACTTGCTTGGCCCAATTCGACAAGCTGCCATCGGGCACAAACGCGACGCGGCCGTTCAATCGAATCGTCGAATTCTCCTCGATCCGCGCGCCGATCGCGATGTGCGTCACCTGCTCGTCGGCCGCGGCAAGCAACTGGCGGAAGTTGCGCGTCATCTCGAACGCGGTCTTCAGTTGCTCCTTGGTATCCTCATCCGCATCGTCGGGCGCGGATTCCGGCAATAGGTCGATGATGGTCTTCAAGAGCCTTGATTTGCCGGCCGGCGTGGTTGCGACATAAAGCTGTTGATCGTTGGCCCACTTCGCCAGCGGCTCAAGCGATGCTTCCACGCTCTTGCTGCTCGCAAGTGCCTGTTCGAGCAGCTTGCGTTTGTCCGCCGACGTGAACACGGCATAGCTGCCTTTGTTCGCGACGACTGCCTCCTGTCCGGCAACTTTGACCTCGGCGATTGTCGCGTCGTTGTTTGCAGGATGGAGGGCTTCCAAGAAAACCTTGTAGTCGCTGACCGGAACCACGACGAGAACGCCCAGTCCGGCCTCATCGTCGAGTTCTGGCATCAACGCGGCAGCGATCGAGCCATTCTCGTCGAGCCCCTTGTCAACGCCCGCAAAGCTTTTGGCCAACATCAACAGGTTGGGCGCAGGAATCTGCATCTTGCGCGTGACCTTCGTGACGGCTTCGTTTGCGGTGGTCAAGTTGCGAATGACGGCCACTCCCAACGCGTTCTCGGGAATGGCCGACAGTGGCGTAGAATCGGCAAGCAGTGTGCTGGCCAGCATCAGCCACGCACACGACGACGCGACGAGCAGAGTTGAGCGAGGACGCATGGCCAGGTTCTCCGTTCAGAAGTTTTGCTGGGCTTTGCCGATCCGAGCGATTGTGGACGAAATTCTATCGCGCTTGGTTCGAGAGAGCGAATTGTCGATTCCGCGAGATTCGCTGTAACTGGCTAACGAGCAACTGTTTGTCCTTGGTTTATCAACCCAATCAATTGCTGCGCCGCGGCAAGCGCAAATGCCGGATCGTTGATGTGATAATCAAACTCCACGACATCGAGCTGGGGCGCCGCAGCCCGCATGGCTGCGACCAGGGCCGCGCGGACGTGCGGGTCGTCGAAGGGCTGTCCCACCTGGTCGATCGCCGAGACACCTCGCATTGGAATCAGCACCCGCACGGGACCCCGGGCCGTTATCAGTTTTTTGCCCATGTCATGCCCGATGCGCGCAGCTTCCGCGGCACTCGTGCGCATCAAGGTGACATGCGGGTTGTGATGATAGAACACGCGGCCGCTGAACTTCGCTGGCACGCTGTCGGGCGCGTGGAAATTCACCATGTCGGTGGCCCCCACGGAAACCAACTGTGGTACGCCGCATTCGGCCGCGGCCGTCAGTCGCCGAGGACCCGCCGAGAGCACGCCACCCACCAGTTCGTCAGCCAGCTCCGTGGTCGTCACATCGAGCACGCCTGCGAAGATCCCTTCGTGGATGAGCGACTCCATCGCCTGCCCGCCGGCGCCCGTGGCATGAAACACGATCACTTCGAAGCCCGCCCGCTCGAGTTCGGCCTTGGCGCATTGCACGCACGGCGTGGTGACCCCGAACATGGTGGCGGCAATCAGTGGTCGATCGGGTTGCGCGCCGTCCACGCCATTGTGCCGCGCGCGGCCTTTGATCATTCCGGCCATGGCATCCGCGCCCGCCGCGAGCACCTGGCGCGTGATGCGGTTGAGTCCAGACAGATCAACGACCGAATTGAGCATCAAGATGTCTTTGTCGCCGACGTAGTGCCGCACCTGTCCCGATGCCAACGTGCTGACCATCAATTTCGGAACGCCGATCGGCAAGCTACGCATCGCCGCGGTGGCAATGGTCGTGCCCGCCGATCCTCCCAGGCCCATGATGCCACTCAGTTCTCCCGCTGCGTGAGTCTTCGCGGCCCAGGCGGCAGCGCCTTGTGCCGCGGCGGCGACCGCTTGTCCACGATCGGTTGGAATCTGCCCGTCGGGCAACTGTGCTGCCGCGAAGATTTCTTCTCGGGCCACGTCGGGTGCGACACTCGGCGGACCTTTCGAGCCCACGTCAACCAGCCGAGTGCGCAGTCCCTGTTGCGCAAGCCGATCGCGCATGTATTGCGCTTCCTGGCCCTTGGTGTCGAGCGTGGCTATGACTGCCACAAACATGTCACGCTCCGGAGCCTCGCTTTCCGCACTCATGGGCGACTCGCCTGGATGAAAAAACTTAGCACGGCACTCGGACGCGAGCGACAGCCTTGCGCCGGTGCTCGTGATCATAGCGGACGTGCGAGTTGCTGCATCCTTTCGAGCCGCGCAAAAGGCCGATAGACTGCATGAAAGCACCACATCGCGGGCCCGCGACAGAAACTAAAAATGGCATCGCCTGAAGGATGGAGCACGGTCGAAATCGACCGCCACGAATGCCAGGTCTATCAGCCGCGCGAACTCAATCCGCACGAGTACACCATCATCTATCTGCATGGAGTGCACTTGAGCAGCCTGGTGGGCAAGCAGCCGTTCATCGCCGGATTCGAACTGCTCGGCACGAGAGTCATCTGCCCCCGCGCCGCGCGCAGTTGGTGGACGGACAGAATCTGCGAAGAATTCGACCCGCGCATGACGGCGGAGCGCTATGTGATCGAGCGCGTGCTTCCCTGGATCGAGACCACTTGGAATGCGCGCCCGCCGCAGATCGCGCTACTGGGCACCAGCATGGGCGGGCAAGGCGCGCTTCGGTTTTCGTTCAAGCATCCGCGACTTTTTCCCACGGTGGCGGCGATCTCTCCAGCCATCGATTATCACCTGCGGATGAATGAGGGGGACGAGACGCTGCCGCTCATGTACGACGATCCCGAGCAAGCGCGCCAGGACACGGCCACGCTGCACGTGCATCCGCTCAATTGGCCGCGCAACATTTGGTTCTGTTGCGATCCGGCCGATTTTCGCTGGCACGAAAGCGCGGAGCGGTTGCGCATGAAGCTCGCCGCACTGGGGATACCTTACGAGTGCGACCTGGAGACGGCCGGCGGTGGGCATGGGTTCGAGTACTACAACCGCATGGCAGGCCCAGCTCTTAAATTTATCGCGGCCAGACTCGAGTCAGAGCGCTTGCGCGTCTGATGCACAAGCTCAGCGCCGGCCCAGCCAGCGCTGTGGCCGCGCGTGAGCCAAAAGTCGCACGAGCGGCTCGTCGTCATGCGAAAGCCACTCGTCCGCCGCGGCACTCGCACCATGCTGATCGTGCGCGGCGATGGCGGCCAACACGGCATCGATTGGATGGGCCGAAGGCGGGTCGCTCGTCGCTGAGAATTGCGACACCGCTGGAGCAGCCGAAACTGGGCCGGCCGGCTCTCCATTCGCACTTGCCACGGCTGGCGACGCTTGCGGGGCGGCGGGCGGGTTCGAGAGATTTAGGTAGCGCAAGGCATTTAGAACGGTGGTGTAGTTGTTGCGTGCAATCAGCTCGTCCGCCGCGTCGACCGTGCCGTTT
>DATJEN010000311.1:0-15231 GCA_035496575.1 Pirellulales bacterium | reverse complement strand
GCGGAGCAGGCCAATGGCGACGAGCGGACACCGACCATTCGGCAATCGCTCGAATGGAAGCGGGCGATGGCAACGGGGTTGTCGCCGGATGGGCAGGAGGTCGCCTACGAGTTGCAGGAAACCGATTGGGACGCCAATCAGTTCGTGACCTCGATTTGGCTTGCGGACGCCCGCAAGGGCGCGAAGAAGCCGCCCAGGCTGTTGGTGAAGCGCGGCACTGCGCCGCGCTGGTCGCCCGATGGCAAGCAGCTCGCCTTCCTCGCCGAGCAGGATGGGCGTCAGGAGATCCACGTCATCGATCCGCGTGGCGGCGAAGCCCGGGTCGTAACAAAAGGCGATTCCGAGGTCACGAGCATGGCTTGGTCGCCCGAGCGGCGGAGCATCGCCTTCACGACACTCGATGCGGAAACGCCCGAACGGCGCGCGCGTCGCGAGCGAGATGGCGACATCAAGTCGAGCGATGGCGATGACCGCATGACGCATCTGTGGCTCGCCGAAGTGCCAGGCGATGAAAGTCTTCCCAAGTCGGCTGACCGACTCACCGGAGGCGGTGATTTTACGGTCGGGGAGTTTGCGTGGTCGCCCAACGGAAAGCGCATTGCGTTTAGCGCCAGCCGCGAAGCCGGGCTCATTGGGCAGGGCAGCGCGGACATTTACGTTGTCGACGTAGCGACGAAGTTTGTGCGCAAGATCGTCGAAACGCCCGGACCCGACACGCACCCTATCTGGTCGCGCGATGGTCGCACGCTGGCGTATCAAACCTTCGCCGGCAAAACGGAGTACTCCTACGGCAATCATTTCGTGGCTACGGTTCCCGCCGGTGGAGGCGAATCGCGCGTGCTCACGAGGCGCTTCGATGAACGCGCGTTCCCCTTGGGCTGGGGCGAGAGCGGCATTTACTTTCTGGCGCTCGACAAGACCGACATGCATTTGTTTCGCGTCGACCCGGCCACGCAAGCCGTGTCGCAGATCAGCCGGCCCGACCGCGCCTTGTTCTGGCAGTTTTCATTCGATCGCGATTACCGGCAAGTCGCGTTTGTCATGATGGACCCCGCGCACCATGGCGAGGTTTGTGTTTCCGCCACGGAGGCATTTGCGCCGCGAGTTCTGACGACGCTGGGCGAACAGCTCGATCCGTTTACGCTAGCCTCGCGGGAACTCATCCAGTGGAAGTCCGCCGACGGCACGCCCAACGAAGGAATACTCATCAAGCCGCCGGGCTTTGATCCCGCGCGCAAGTATCCGCTGCTTGTGCTGCTGCACGGCGGACCGGCGGGCGTTGACTGGCCGGTGATTGAATATGACCGCCTTTACACTTATCCGGTCGAGCAATTTGCCGCGAAGGGGGCCGTGCTGTTGCGGCCGAACTACCGTGGGTCGGGCGGCTATGGCGAGAAGTTTCGCTCGATGAATTTGAAAACGCTTGGACTGGCCGATGCGCCGGATGTGATCGCCGGCGTGGATTTTCTCGTCGGCCAAGGATTCGTGGATCCCGCGCGCGTGGGCGCGATGGGGCACAGCTACGGAGGATCGCTGGCGGCCTTCCTCGCCACCACCAGCGATCGCTTCCGTGCCTTTGAAGTGGATGCCGGCGTGTCCGATTGGGCGTTCAACTACGCGACGACCGACCACCCACCATTTGCGCCGCATATGCTGGGCGCCACGCCGTGGGAGAATCCGGAGATCTATCGCCGGGTGTCGGCGATCACGTATCTCAAAAATGCCCGCACGCCGACCTTGATTCAGCACGGCGAGTCCGATCATCGAGTGTCGATCGCTAATGCGCAGTTGCTGTATCGCGGCCTGAAGGACCAGGGCGTGCCCGTGAAACTGGTGTCGTACAAGGACGTGGGCCACGTCGCCGAGCGCCCCAAGGCGCAGCGCGCGATGGCCGAGCAAACGATGGACTGGTTCAGCCGCTGGCTATGGGATGAGAGGGGAGAGAAGAAGCCCCCGCCTATCTCGCCAAAGCAGACCAAACTTTCCCCTACAACAAATCCTCGATCTTGACCGGCAATTGACGCACGCGAATTCCGGTTGCATGGTGCACGGCGTCGGTGATGGCCGCGGCGACGCCGGCCAGACCGATCTCACCAATTCCGCGTGCGCCTAATGGGTTGGCGTCCTTGTCCGGATAATCAAGGAAGTGAACCTCCAACGGGGGCACGTCCGCGTTGACAGGCACCACGTAATCGGCGTAGCTGCTGTTGATCGGTGTGCCGCTGCGCGCGTCATACGAGGTGTGCTCGAGTGTCCAGCGGCAAGCGGTTGATGTCGAGCACGCGGCCGGGCGTCTCGACGTTCAATTTCATCAGATCCAGCAACGTCGTCCCGCCGGCAAGGAACCGCACGTCGGCGCCTTGCTGCGCGGTGTTCGATTGTGCCGCCGTCGCGATCGCTGCCGCTGAGTCCGGTCGAACAAATTCAAAGGTCTTCATGCCGATGGCTCCAGCGCGCGGCTACCCATTTTGTTTGCGGACTTGTTGGATGGCGCTCACGATGTTGGCATAGTCGCCGCAGCAGCAGATGTTGCCGCTCATGAGCTCTTTTACCGCCGCGTCATCCGCGCCGCCCGGTTCCTTAAGCAGCGCCACGGCGGACATAATCTGACCCGACGTGCAATATCCGCACTGGTATCCATCGCAGGCCACGAATGCCGCCTGCATCGGGTGCAAAGCCTCGGGCGTTAGAAGCCCTCGCGCCGCGTAGCAGGAGCCAACAGCAGGCGATTCCCCTGCCGCAACCTCAAGCAATCCTACCCCGGCGCAATCGACCCGATCAGCTACGGCAATTTCAATGCTGCTGGCCAAACTGCGCCATGCCCCGGATACGCTCCGGATAGGCGCGCCAATCTGTCGGGCCCGGCCGCTTCACCGCAGCTCCCGGCGGCCAAAAACAAAAGTTTACAAGCGTCCAAAAAAATTACTTGATCTTTAGGTTTTTGCCATTAGATTGGGGGGCTATGCGGCCTACTTAATGGCGGCATTCTGTCACCTTCGCCCGCGATTTCAAGGGGAATGCTAATGATCGCCTATCGCCTGCGTTCGACTGGCCTTGCTGCTACCATACTCGGCCTGCTAGCCGTGAATCCTACCGCCGCGCTGGCCGAACAGGTCATCTTCACCATCGATCATGCAGTGAGCACCATCTCTTGGGCCGGCAACATTGGCCAACAGTTTGGCGGTGGAGCGTTTGTCCCACAAACTCCTGGTAGTTTGTCCGCTCCGGTTAGCGGCCACTTCCTCCTCGATTTCGATCCGACGTCACCCGCTCCCGCCCAGATCTCCTTTGTAGGTGGACACGGCTACTACACGGCCGACACGCCCTATGTGGGCTTGCCAGGCATTCCGTCGTCCCCGGGCGTCGCCGCCCCGGCCAACATGTTGGGAATGGAGATGGCCACTCAAATTAAATGGGCGATTCGTGATTTTGCTTGGGATTTCTCCAGCTCTCCCATTACGGCCAACAACGGGGTATTCCCGGGTAATCAAACCCGATTTACCGTACTCAGCGGCGGGATGAACACCAACGTTGCCGGGAACGCCAACTACGCAGGCTCGACCGATTTCATGCAGACTGGCAGTTGGTCGCTCACGCAGCCCGCACCGGGTAATTGGTCATTGACAGGAAATCTGTCATACACCTACGGCGATTTGAGTGCGGTGTTCACGGCCACGGGCAACGTTACGGCCACCGCGCATTTCGATCTCAATAACATAGCAACCTCGGTGCCTTCTCAAGTCGGCGCCACCGAACCGATAACGATTGCCGGTTTGGGCGCCACGCCCAACAGCCCAGCCGGAGTGTCGATCACGCTACCGCCTTTGCCGCCCGACTCGGCCGCCGCGGGCGTGACCTCAGTCAGCGTGCAACAAGTTCCTAGCCTCACCGATATCTCGCAGGCAGCCATCGAAGCGGCGCAAGCCAACTCGGTGTTTACGGCCGCGCTGGAGAGCGTCGCGTCCGGTGGTCCGCTCAACATGCAGATCTGGAATGTTCATCCCGAGGGTTACGTGAACGGCACGCTCGCCACGCTGGTATTCAATTACGATCCGAGCCTGTTTGCTGGCATCGACGAAAATCAGCTGGGCATCTGGCACTTCAACAAACTGAGCGGCAATTGGGATTTCGGCGGCACAGTCGACGTGCAGAATCACACGATCACCTATGTGACGGCCAGCTTCTCGGAGTTCGTGGCCGGCGTGCCTGAACCATCGAGCTGGGTCCTAGCAGCCATCGCCTTTGCAGCGATTCTGTGCGTTTCCCGACGAAGAGCCGGATAGGCGACTTGAAGGAAGGTGAGGCGCAATCCTCTCCGCTTCGATCGGAGGTCTCGGCATTGTTCGACGATCGCGGCGAACTGGGTCCGGCTTCCGCGGCCACGATCAACGTCGGGTTTCCAAGGTGCGTTGGCCGTCCCCGTCAAGAAGGACGCGGTTACCTGGGAAACGTGAAATTCACGTCAGCAACGTCGTCGCTGCCGACGTCGACGGTCTTTCGCTGCCTGCCGAACTTTTCGTGCCAGGTTTCCAACGTGTAGTTGCCCGGCGGCAGGCCATTGATCGCATACGCGCCATCATCCTCGGATACGGTAAAGAAGGGATGGTCCATCACGAAGATATACGCGTGCATCCAGAGGTGGAAATCACACTGCACCTCAATTTCGCGCTCGGCTCGCTCGAAGACACGCTCCCGCGGATCGGTATCGGGCGGCTGCCCAAAGTTGAACGCCGGATTCAACGTGGGAAACGAACGCACGTTGTGCGTCACGGGATCGCCGTTACCAACCAGCAGCTTCTGGCCGACGCGAACTCCTTGCACGCGCGGCCGAAACATACAGTCCTTCTGATCGAGCACGGCAGGCTTCTCCGGCATGGGATAATCCATCTTCGGAGCGCGCAGCACGCGGACGAAGGCGTTTTTCAAACCGCCGCCGCTGCTCACAATCAGGTCTTCGTCCAAGACCGGTTTATCGCCATGAAGCTCGATGCACTTGGCATCCTTGCTCATATTGATCGGACGCCGCGCGGGTGGAGAGCCGCGGTAGACAACCCGTCCGCTCAACTTCACGCCGGCCGAGGAAGGCGCCTTGGCGACAGCCACCGTGTCTGCCACGGCGGTAATCACGGGCCGCTGAGCAACGGCCCTTGGCGGTTCGTGCGGCACGGCATCGGCGCCGCTGATCGGCGTTGCGTCGCGCGGCGATCCGCAGCCGCCCGGCAGCACAAACAACAGAGCCGCACAGCACGCGCGCGACCAAATCAAACGATGGCCGTGGCGGGAAAGTTTTGAGCTGGACATCGGCCGCTAGTTCCCGGAGTTAGCCGCGGCAACTGCCCGGGACTTGTCGGTGGACTCGTCGACCGTTCCGTCGAGGGTAATGCGAATGATCGATCCTAGTCGGCGCTCGGTATGGCGGTTCGGCCAGTTCGAATTGCAAACCCACACGCTGCCGTCCGCGCCGAACTCGATCTCGCGCGTGTAGGTCACCCGCGAGGGCATCGGGTATTCGATCAACTCCTCGGTCTTGGGAATGAAACGGAACATCGAGTCGTTAGTCGTTCCGCAGATCCAGATGTCGCCGGTCTGAGGATGCACGTTCAACGCGTAAGGGAACTGGTTTTCCTTGTTCGGCAGGTCGTAGACCTTCCACTGCTCGGTTTCGGGATTGAACTTGGCGAACACGCCCGATCCGCAGCCGGGAACCCAAACCATGCCGTCGGCATCCACCTGCAATCGGCGCGGGCCGCGGAAGGGCGGGTTCCATTCCTTGATATCACCGTCAGGCGCCTCGGGCTTAATCCGGCCCACGCGATTGCCGTTGAGCTTGGTGTACCAGATGTGTCCGTTCGGCGCCACGTCGATGCCGTAGGGAGTTCGGCCACGCGACTCGCCGATGCCTTGGCCCACCGCCTGATCCTCGTCAGGCAGCTTGTAAAACTTGCGAACGTTGTCGTGGTTGGGATCCAGGCTATAGACGCCGCGTCCGGCGTCGGTGTACCACACGACCCCCTTCTTATCGACGCGCAAGGTGTGCGGGTAAACTCCGCGGCGGGCCGGATCGGGCGCCGACGAGACGACCAGCCACTTTTCTGTTTTCACGTCAAACTTGGCCATCTTGCCGCCGATGGCACAGGTGATCCAGATGTTGCCGTCGGCATCGCACTCCAGCGAGTGTGGGCCCTGCGCCATCGGTTCGTCGGAATTGGGCTCCTTGCCGCCGGGCACGCGGTACTCGCGCCGTTCACCACTCTTGGGATCCAGGCTCACGAGCGTGTCGTTGGCCATGTCGACCGCGTAGACCAGGCCGTTATTACCTAGTTCCAAATCGTGAATCATGGTCTGTCGCTTGTAGCCCATGTCCCACTCGGTGACGCGCAGGGCGAGCGCCTTGCCCTTGGGGGCTTCGGGCGGAGTCCATTTGGCCCATTTCTTGGGAGCATCTTCGGCGTAGGTGTCGACCAGCTTCTTGACGATCGTTTTTTTCAAGTCGGTGTGCAGTGCGCCAAAACCGTCCATGCGCGTGATCATCACTTGCCAATCGACAGGCTCTTCAGGCGTGCGAAAGCCTTGCGTGCCTACCTGGTGGCAATAGGTGCAGGACATCTTGAAGCTCATGCGCTGTTCTTCATCGTCGATCTTCAACATGCCGAACAAGCTGGCCCCGGTGCGCTGCGCGAGCAGATCCTTGGCCGGCTGCAGGGCGAGCTTGACGGGTTTGCCGCTGTCGCCCGCCGAGATGTCGAGCTCGTCGGTCCAGGCGTCATCGAACCCGACCAGGCGTGCGCGGACTACGTAAACTTCTGGCGGAAGTTGATCCAGAATAAATCGGCCCTGAGAGTCGCTGAGTACCGAGATGCTCTTTTGCTGATCCTCATTGATCGCGGAGACGATTGCGCCGCGCAGCCCTTTGCCGGAACTATCCACGACGGTGCCATTGACGCTGCCGGTGTCGGCGGCCGACGCGGCCGCGGTCATCGCGATCCCGGCCAAGAATGCGATCTGAGTCCGCCAGGTATTTCGCATCGCTCGGTTCTCCTTGCTCAATGTCGACTCGCAAAATCGGTCGCGAGCTTCATGGTTGTTGACGTTGCCGTGATTATCGAGCCGCTAGTCGGAGAACTCAAGCTCCACCGGCTGAATTACGACATCGACTAAGTATTCGCGGAATTTGGACCGATCGACCGACTCGAGCGAGCGGAGGAAGGCGGCCACCTGCCGCACCTCGGTCTCGGTGAGTGCAATCTGACCGACCGCAATCTCGACCCCAGCTCGCTTATTGTCTCGGGCAATTTGGCCATTCTTGACATGTCGTGCGACGGCTTCTTCCAAGGTCGCCGCGCTGCCATCGTGGAAAAACGACTTTTTGCCGCCTAAGTTTCGCAGCGACGGCGTTTCGACCGGCTCCTTGGCGGTGCCGATATTATGTTTCGCCTTGTCGGTAAAGTCGGGCATGCTATGACAGGCGGCGCAGTTTCCGATGCCATTGGCGTCGCCATAGGCGCGAATGAACATCAACCAGCCGCGAAAGGCGTCATCGCCAAAGCCGTTGGCGGGTCGTTTGATCAGGATGCGGCCGGCCTGATTTCCCAGTCGCGATTCCATGACGCCCCAGTATTCGGCGGCTCCCTGGCCCTTGGCGAGCACCTCTTGTAGCCGGTTCATCTTCATAAACGCGTCATAGGGCGCCGTGTACTTGGCGTCGGACACGACTCGGCCCGATTGAAGCTGCGCGAAGGCCTGGCTTGCCGAAGCAACGATCACCAGGCCGGTCCATAAGCCGGCGAGGATTGCGAAATTGCCCATGCGCGCTGGCCAGAGGCGCTGCTCGACAAGCGCGCGAGCTCTCTTCACCTTGCGTGACCAGCTATTGAACTGACGGCTCACGATGTCTGCCTCAACGATTTGAATGGAATCTTCTGGTGGATCGGGTAACGCCGAACGCCCTCGTCGAACCAGTTTACCGTGAGCGGTGGCCGCCGCAAAAAAACAGCTTCGCGCGGGAAGCTTTGTCCCGCGAGGGGCCTTTTTTCTTCGCTCGGGACGCCCCCAAAAGCAGCGTACCGTACGGTCCCAATGGATGGCTACGCCACGAACGGCCAACGCTTTACTGCGAAGTCCATCGCGTGGTTACAATGCGATGCCGTGTGGCGCAATCTTCGACCAACTTCCATGAGGACACAATATGCCTTCGATTCGACATCATCGCGTTTCGAAGAATGAGATCCATGTCGATGCGCGTCGTGCCAATTCAAGATTCGTCCATGCCGCGGCCATCGCGTGGCTTGCCGCGCTGATCTCGTGGGTTCCGATGCATTCCACTAGCGCATCGCAGGACCCGGCAGCCGCCTCACCGGCGAAAGTTACGGCCAGCGAAACGAATGAAGAGTTGCTGCTCACGTGGCAAGGCGATGAGCTGATCCAAGTGGCGGTATCCAAGCGGCGAGGAATCTTTCAGGCACCGCTGCGCATTAAGGTGAACCATCGCACGATCAGTCTTGGCGGGATCTACGTTCACATCAATGACCAGACAGAAGGTTTCACCGTCCAAAGCACGGTGGCGCGGCTGCGTGATGAGCACATCGAGGTGAATCATGTCCTGCGTCATCCGAAGCTGGCCGAGCCGACGACCGTGCGCGTCGAGTTGTGGATGACGCCCGACGATCGTGGATTGAGAACGCGAATCGCGGTCGAGGGAAAAGACCAGCACTTGGATCGGCTTGGCTGGGGTGATCACGCAGGCGAACAGCTCGAAGCAGAGAGGATGTACTTTGGGCGGATGTACGTGCTTGACAAACCGCAGGCCTTCGAACATCAGCACAACTACAACACGTGCCGATTCTGGTGCTGGAAGATGGCCAATGGCCTCAGCGAGCTGCAGGCCACGGGGGGACCAGCGCGAGGCTTTCGCTTCGACCCGGCGAAAGGGCGCTACGATTTACACACGTATTGCGAGTCGCCGATCGACTACTTGTTGTTCTTTACTGAGAAAGGCCCAAACGAAGCGATCGCCGAATACCGGCGAACGATCGAGATCCCAGCCCCAGCGACGCTGGCCCAGTTGCCAGGGCGCGTGGGTGTCATGACGGCCTATCCGATTTCTGAACGATATCAGGATTTTCTGGAAGAGTGGGTGGGGCGCGGCGCCCGAGATTTTGTGTGGCTTTCGTACTATCCGACGCCGGGTGATCGCCAAAAGGTGTCCCCGCATGGCGCGCTATACGCCACGTATGACTTGTACTTGGACTATTTTGCCGAAGGTCCGCGCAAGGCGACGGGTTGGGCGCCCGACAAAGTGCAATATCGCGGCACGGGCAAGAGGGTTCGTGGTTACTGGAGCTCAAACTGGTTGTTGCCGGAATTGTATGTTGCCGAAGCGACGACCCGCGTGATGGGCGTGTTTGGCCGCGAGTTCAACGATGACGAGGGCAAACCAGGATTCATTCCTACCGCGGCGACACGCTACTCGAACCTGGCGATCACGAAGGCAGAGGTCGGTCCCAGCGCGCTCTATCTTGACGTGCATGCTTCGAAAGTGCCGCATCACTATTTCGATTCACAAGGCCGTCACCACGGAGCCTGGCAACATATGCGCGGCGAGAAGGCCTTGTTCGATTTCGCGCGTCAGTACCTCGGCAACGTGCCGATCTGGTCCGAAGGCGGCGGCGAAGACTACGTGGGCCTGATGGATGGCGGCTGGTTCATGGACTATCGTCCGCCGGCCGAACTGGGCATTCAGGCCGAAAAATGGCAATACTTCCCATTTATCGATCTCGTCCACCGCCAGCGGCTGCTGAACATGAGCATTTATTATCCGCCGGATCACTACGACGTGAATATGGTCAACCTGGCCATCCTGTTTGGTCGTCCGCAAGCGGTCTCCGCCTATTATGGCACTCGCCAGGAGGATATCGGCGGGCGGCTGCGGGTCTACTACATGACCAAGGCGTTCCACCAGATGCTCGGGCTGAGTCGGATGGAGCGGATCGAATTCCAAGACGACGATATTAACTGCTGCAAAGTCTCCTACTCGAACGGCGCGCGGGTATGGGTCAATCGCGGCGACGACGAGTGGACCGTCGAGGGCTTTCGCCTGGGACCGCTTGGCTTCCTGATTCGCGGTCCCAAGGAATTCCTGGAGTACCGGGCAATCAAGGACGAGAACGTCGCGGAGATGGTGCACTGCGACGAATACGATTACGTATGGTGCGAGAAGTCAACCGACTTCGGGCCGATCGTCACCGATGGCGCGGTGGCGGTTTCCCGTCAGAACCCCGATCGCATCGTCGTGCACGAAGTCGTGAAGCCGCGAGGAAGTATCAGCCTGAAACTCGGCGAGCTACCCGGAACCGAGCAGGGTCAACAAGCGATGCAGGCGTGGGCTGTGCAGACTCGCGACCGACGGCTTGAATTGACTTTTCCGGATCTCCGCCAACCCACGGACCCCAAGGACCGGGGCAAGCCTGGTAATCGCGTGGATTTGCGGCCCACCGAGATGCGTGAAACCTTGCGATACGAGATCCAACTCTCGGCCCGCTCGGGGAAATAATCCGTGATGCGGTTCGACAAACGGTCGTTTGTCGGGACATCAGCCACCATGTGTTTCGTGCCGTCCCAAATGAGGTGCTAACTCTGTTCGTGCTTGCGTCTCGGGGAGAGGTTCAGTTCAACTTTGGAGCAGAGTCTGTACGTGAATCGTCCTGGTATTCGCTGTCGACTGCTCCCAGTTTTCGGTCGTCGTTGCTCAGCGTCATGGCGTAAATTCGCGCACGATTCATATAGAACTTGAGGCGAATCTCCTTCCCCAGCAGCTTGCCGAGGTCGGCGTTGTCGTTCCAGCGGACCGCATGGTCGAGAGCATCGCCCTGAATGTTGCGGGCTTGTGACTCGGTGAAGCCTGGAATCGGCTGCCAATCGCGCGTCAATGCCTCCACGCGGATGGTTCCCTTCATCCAGGTGGCGGCATTCAGGAACAGCTTGGGGTGCCGTACGGTAAACGGCTTGGTCACAACCCGGCACGGCCCTGGATCCACAGCGCTCGTTTCGAGAGATGCAAAACGGTCTCGCTTGAAGGTGGCAAGTGCTGCGCCGACCTTGAGAACGCTGGGATCCGAGCGTGCCACGTCCACGCTGTGCGGAAAGTTGGCCGCGGCGTAATAGATGTAGACCGTATCGTTGACGATGATTGGCTCGGGTTGCGAACAGGCCATGGCCATCACGTCGTAGTATCCCAAATCGCCCGATGGGATGAACGATTCGCCCCGACAGACGCGCGTGAAGTTGAGTCCGTCGCGGCTGGTGGCTAACTGAATGTCAACCGTTTGCGGGTCACGCACATAAAACACGCTCATGTAACCGACATAAGTCTGGCCAATCTTGTGGCATCCGAACTGGTAGAGCTCCGTATCAGGCGCGTCGTCCGGATCCATGCTGAGTATGAACTGGTGGTTCTTCCACTGGGCGAGGTCATCGCTCTCGGCGTAGGCATAAGAGCGATAGTAGCGGTCGACAGCCTTTCGTTCGCGGTCGCTGTCGTTTGCGACCATGCGTTCGCTGAACTCGGGAATGACGCGACGATACACCGCCCACTTGTGCTTCGCCTTGTCGAAGATCATGTGCATGAGGCAGTCGTCTCCATGCCCTGAGACATCGTTGGGCGTCTGCCAGAAGGGAGCGTTTGGGCACGACCAATGGATACCGTCGGGGGACGTGACAAGGTGTGCTCCGCGCCTGTGATCTTGAACAATCGCCAAGGCAACAAACTTCTCGCTCGCGTTCCTGGGGTTTGGATTCTTGTTCACTGCCCAAAAGAAAGCCTTCTTTCCCTGTGGGGGCACCGGTTGAGTTGGTACGACAAAGCCTTTGGCTGCCTGGGAACTCGCCGCGTCCATCGCGGCGACCATGTCGCTGGTGAAGATGATATTGTGGTCGCGCCGACCCGTGATACTCATCAAGCCGAGGTCAGGCTTGTCCCAGTGGACCCCATCAGTCGAGGTGAAATAGAGCATGTACGCTGCGTGACCGTCCAAATAACTCGACTTCCAGTCGCTGCCGGTCCTGGCCCACATCTTGAAGAGCTTGTCCTCTTTGTCATACATCGTGGTGTAGGGCTGAATGTTGTTGCCCTCACACCAACGATCGCAACGGACGACAGGGTTCAGAAGATGTTTTTTTGGCTTATGAAGTCGGCGCGAAACGCCGGGCGTCACCTCGATCATCTTGTTGTCTAGAAACAGCTCTGTCGTGAAGGCCGGTTCGGTCGCATCCTTTGTGCCCGCAAGAGACACGACCTGGTCACAGACGAAACTCTTTCCAACGGCAACTATTCCGGCGCCCCCGACGGCCGCACGTTTTAAGAAACTTCTACGATCTGATTTCATTTGTTGTCTTTCTTATCGGCAGGGGCTGAGAAAAAGCAGCCGCACTGATTGGTCGAGCGCTTATCAATCGGTCCGGCAAAGATTATAGCTGCGGCAGCGCCTGTGGTCGCAGAGCCTCTTCGCCGCCGCCCAGCGAACACCACGCGCGGTAGTACGGCTCTTGAGGACCGCTCAGACACTGGCAGCCCACTTCTAGTTGTGATCTGCGGGCATCTGCGCCGGTTCAACCGATCGGCAGTTTTCGCTCACCCGACAATCCTAACCAGACTATAAATACGGGGCCGAACAACGTCGCGACGCCGTCGTCCCTGGGACATTTTTCATCGGGCAAAGGCAGCATCCAATTGCCCCACGTTTCGATCAGCTGTGCAAGCAAAGGATTCCGATGAGCTCTTCACCCGCATCTCCGATTCAGAAAGCCGGCGCAGCGACACCTGCAGCGAACCGATGGACTGGCATCGGCTACAGCGTGCTGTTCTGCGCTGCCTCGATGTCAGTAGGCTGGCGCATCCGCGGACAATTTGGCCATGAGATTGGCGCCGCGATCGCGGGAGCGCTGGGGGCGATGGCCGTGGTGTTGGCCTCGTGCCGCGAAGATTGGTGGCGGCGCGTGCATTACTTTGCGTTGCTCGGCGCCCTCGGCTGGTCGTTCGGTGGCAGCATATCTTACATGAAGGTCATCAGCTTCACCCATTCCTCCGATTCGGCCACCGTCTTCTACGGATTCGCCGCGATGTTTCTCATCGGGTTCCTGTGGTCCGCGCTCGGCGGCGCTGGCACGGCACTTTCGGCAGCGCTCGACAACGAACAACTCGCGCGGCTATTTCCGGCCCTGGTCATGGTTTTGGCGGCGTGGTTTCTGCAAGCGCCGCTGGTCGACTGGTACCAGAGCAATGGCGGCACGTTGCTCGACTGGTACGACAGCGATTGGCTGTCGGCGGCAGTGGCGTTGGTGGCCGCGCTCGTGCTGGTGATTGTTCGCCGCCGGATCGACGAGGGCACCTCGCTGGTGCTACACCTGGCGATCGGCTGGTGGGTTGGGTTTTTGCTGCTCGTGAACGTTTTGGGTCTGCGAATCAATCCGCCGCGCGGCGATAACTGGGCTGGCTGTGTTGGCGTGCTGGCCGGGCTTCTAGCATTCTGTTGGCGCTGGCGACTGCCACCGGTGGCCTACGCCGCCCTGGCGACAGGGACGCTCGGCGGCGCCGGATTTTGCCTGGGACAGATGCTTCGGTTGGCCGGCGCCTACAGTCATTCGTTCGCCTCGATGCACGTCACACTGGAGTGGCTGCAAGGCATGTTTTTTGGAATGGCTCTAGCGCTGGGTATGGCTCGAATGGTGCGGTGTCAGCCGATCCAAGCGACCGTTGCCCTGCCACGCTGGACGGGCATCGTTGCAATTTTCTTTGTGTTGTGGGTTATCCCCTATTTGAATGCTTGTCGAGTTCCGGATCGTTGGATGCGTGACGGTAACTTTCCCGCATCCGTTCAAGGAATGCATGCCGTCGGCGGCTTCGTGCCGTCACACGGATGGATCGGCTGGGTCGAGCTGCTGTTTTTGCCTTTGGGGGTGATGATGTTGCTGCTGTGCGCTCGTCAGGCGAGGCGGCCGCTGCCATTTCTTCCCCCAAGCTGGCTGGGCCGTGCTCAATTGCTCTATTTGGCGTTCCTGTGGGCATTCGCTCTGATTAGTTTCACGATCGCGATTTCCAGACTGCAACCAAGGTGGTTCGTGATCCAGTGGGCAATCACGCTGCACATTCTCGCCTGCACGTGGTTGCTAATGGTGGGACCGACGTCTTCGCGTAAACCCGAAATAGCGGACCCGCCCGACCCGTGGCCCATCCGCCGCTTGGCGATGGCTAGTGTATTGATCGCGGCGACAACCGCGGTAAGCGGCTGGGGACTCAAGCGGGCGATGTTTGGAGATTCGTTCGCCGGCGCCGTCAACGTGAACCACATCCGCTTCGGATCGCAGAACACGAACGATCAGAAGTAATCACAGTAAGCAGAGCCGGTCGTTTGTCACCGGCCGAAATGGTTCTCGCGACTCGGCACTCGTGCCTTTTCCTTGTAGAACATGTGCGCGGCTTTCGCGTCGCCTGCCTGGCCCTGCGCCGCCGCGAGGCCGCCGATCCGGGTGTCGGTGGCAACAAGCAATGACCGCGAAACCGGGGCATCCGTTTTGCGCCCAGGGCACCGCATCGGTCGCCCTCAAGAATCTCCTGATCTGGTTTTCGCATAGGGCGCCAGGCCGGGGATGCGTTCCGATCCGGCCGGGACCTGCAGGTTCGCGCCTTCGAAGGCGTTGGCTGCCGGCTCGAAACGGCCGCCCAAATGCTGGTGCAGGAATCGCTCGGCGACCGCCCAGAAGGAGATCCAGCTTTCCGTTTGACGATAGTCGTGTCCCTCCTCGGGATAGACGAGATAGGTCACGTCTTTGCCATGCTTCTCGAGCGCCGAAACGAACAGATCGGAATGTTGCTTGGGGGTCACGACGTCTTTACCGCCGTGCGTCACCAGCAGCGGGCTCGTCACGCGCTCGGCTGAGTGCAGCGGCGACTGGCGGCGCAACAGCTCAAGCCCGTCGGGCGTCCGCGGATCGCCGATGCGCTGTGCGGTGTCGCGCCATATAAAACTCGTGCGGCGCGCAAACAGCTCCAGGTCCGACAGCCCATACATGGACACGCCGCAGGCAAATTCATCCGGATAGAAGGCCAGCGTGGCGAACGTTGAGAACCCGCCGAAGGACCAGCCCCAGATGCCGATCTTCTCGCGTGGGGCGATGCGCTGCTCGACGGCCCAGTGCGCCACGTCGACGAGGTCTTGCTGCGACTTGCCTCCCCACTCG
>DATJEN010000310.1:0-2919 GCA_035496575.1 Pirellulales bacterium | reverse complement strand
GTTAGATAATTCGCAGTGCAAGCGGACTCGGGCCCGAGCCCAGCGACGCCCCACCGTCTTCGGGCTAACGGCCAACAAATCGGCGGCCTCGGCTTGAGAGAACCCCTGTATCCACAACAGGTCAACCACTTCCTTTTCGTCTTCTGGCAGTCTGTCCACGGCTTCAACCAGGAGCTGCACTTGTTCGGGTCGGCTCGACGCGGACGGGCACTCGGCAAGTTGCACCCGGTTGGATTCATCGGGCGGGGCCTGGTGGGTGCTCATGCCTAGAGGCCCAAAATAGCGCCGCGCAAAATCAATTAACGCATGCCGCATCTCCAGCGCGGACAATCGGAAAAAAGCTTGCACATTGTCGATCTTGCAGCTTTCCAGCCGGCGGTGCAGCCGGATGAGCGTTTGCTGCAAAAGATCGTCGCTTTGTTCCCAGGCCTTCAAGCGGTTCTCGCGCAACATTCCATGGGCCAGTGCGCGCAAACGGTCGGACGCGTATTCAATCAACCGATCGCGCGCATCGCCATCGCCCGCATGGAACTGCAGCAACAGGTGAGAAACCTGTGACGTGCGAGGAACGACCGACATGGAAGCGTGAAGGGCGGAGCGCGAAAGTCCCTGGTCGCGTCGCATCTTAGCACGCCAGATTGCCATCCTTCAATGAGAATCTCGCGGAATTGTCCGCGTTTCCGATCGGATTCTGCCCCCTGGTATGACGGACTCGCTTGATGCCTAATGAAGGCGTCACGGCACCCGAGCCCGGCCCATGCCTTACTTCAGCACCGTCGGCGGCACGCGTTACCAGTTCGCCGATTTGCGCGAGCTGTTTGCAAAAGCGAACGAAGAAAAGTCCGGCGATGCGCTGGCCGGCATCGCGGCCGCAAACCAGCGTGAGCGTGCCGCCGCCAAGCTGGCCTTGGCCGACTTGAGTCTGGGACAAATCGTCGCCAATCCACTGCTCGCGGCGGAGGATGACGAAGTCAGCCGGCTGCTGCTCGATTCGTACGATCGCGAAGCGTTTGTTGCCATCGCCAACCTGACGGTCGGGGAGTTTCGCGAGCTGTTGCTCGACGATGCCACGGACGAAGTGCGCCTGCACACCATCGGCCGCGCGATCGTTCCCGAAATCGCCGCCGCGGTTGCCAAGCTGATGAGCAACCGCGACCTGGTCGTGGCCGCCAGCCGCATCCGCAACGTCACGCGACTGCGCAACACGCTGGGTGAGCGCGGGGTGCTGGCCATCCGCGTGCAGCCCAATCATCCCGCCGACGACCTGGGAGGAATCCTGCTATCGGCCGTGGATGGACTTCTGTTTGGCTGCGGCGATGCCGTGGTCGGCGTGAACCCGGCCATTGAGTCGGTCGACACCGTAGCCAATACCCTGCGCGGACTGGACCGCCTGATCGAAGTCTCGGGCGCGCCGACGCAGCACTGCTGCCTGGCCCACATCACCACGCAACTGGCCGCCATGGAACGCGGCGCGCCCCTTGATTTGATGTTCCAATCGATCGCCGGCACCCAGGCCGCCAATGCGAGCTTTGGGGTCAGTGTCGCGCTTCTGGGCGAAGCCCGCCAGCGCGTGCTCGAACACCACCAGACGCGTGACGTGCAATGGGTTGGCGACAACGTGATGTACTTCGAGACCGGCCAGGGCAGCGCGCTCTCGGCCGAAGCTCACCACGGCATCGACCAGTTGACGCTCGAAGCTCGCGCATACGGCGTGGCGCGGCTGTACCATCCGCTGCTGGTCAACAGCGTGGTGGGCTTCATTGGGCCGGAATACTTGTACGACGAGCGGCAGATCATCCGCGCCGGTCTGGAAGACCACTTCATGGGCAAATTGCTGGGGCTGCCCATGGGATGCGACGTGTGCTATACGAACCACGCCGCCGCCGATCAGAACTCGGCCGACAACTTGTTGATTCTGCTGGCCACGGCCGGTTGCAATTACTTCATGGGCGTGCCGTGCGCGGACGACGTGATGCTCAACTATCAATCGACGAGCTACCACGATGGAGCCGCGATTCGCCGGCTGCTGGGCCTCGCGCCAGCGCCTGAGTTTCTGGTGTGGCTCGAATCGCGCGGCATTTATCGCGGCGGACAATTGACCCTTTCAGCAGCAAGTGCTCGGCCGCTACTCCGCGATATGACGGCTGCGTTAAGCGGGGCCGTCACTTCCCGATCGGTGCGCCCATGACCAGACCCGACGAACCGAACGATGCCGAGCGCGACAACTCCGAGACCTCGATTGCCGCATCCGAGGCAGCCATCGCGGCGATCCGCGCGCGCACGCCGGCGCGATTGCTGGTTGGTCGCGCAGGGAGTTCGTATCGAACGGCCACGCTGCTCGAGTTGCGCGCAGATCATGCGATGGCGGTCGATGCGGTGTGGGCCGAGCTGGACCTCGAGCGCGACCTCGGTCGCGAACTCGTCGAGCGCTACCGGATACTAGAGCTTGGCACGCGGGCACCGGACAAGACCACGTTCGTGAAGCAGCCTGGGCTCGGCCGCCAGCTCACGCACGAATCAAAGGCGCTATTGGCGCGCGAAGGACTCGCACGTCGCGACTTGCAAATCGCCATTGGCGATGGACTCTCGCCGGCGGCTGTGGCGGCGCAAGTGCCCGAGCTGTTGCCGCTCTTGGTTGATGCCGCGCGAGCGCACGGCTGGACGCTGGGCCGCACAGTCGCGATCCGGCATTGCCGCGTCGGGGTCCTCAACGACTTGGGCGCGGCGCTCGATCCGCAGGTAGTCGTGCTGCTGATTGGCGAGCGGCCCGGCCTGGGCTCCGCCGACAGCTTGTCAGCATATATGGCGTATCAGCCGCGCCCCGGCCACACCGACGCCCAGCGCAACCTGGTTTCCAACATTCACGCCCGCGGAGTTCCGGCAAAGGTCGCCGCCACACGCATCGTGGCGCTGGCCGAA
>DATJEN010000309.1:0-6428 GCA_035496575.1 Pirellulales bacterium | reverse complement strand
GTGGTCGGGCAGCGCTGCCCACTGATCGGAGGAAATGCCGGATTCTGCGCCGGATTCTGCGCCGCCCGGATTTCGTTTTCGCTGTTTTCCCGTGCTACTCGCCCCCTGTTCGAGTCCTACCGGGCCTACTCTTCACTGCCTGCCACGTATGGTGTTTCAACGCTGCTGACATGGGCTGGCGCGCGCCATCGGGCGCGCTTGTGCCGGACCGTATCATTCACTCCGCCAGCTCTCTATAATGCGGTTCTGTCGCGTCCCGAAGGGAGTGTCCGGGCCGGCAAAGAAGAGGATTGCGGGGGCCGCACCACTTCTCAGGGGCTGCACATGGCTGGCCCAACGCACATTCCAGCAGCCGCCCAGCCCGCTGCGCGTTCTCGTCCGGCGATGGCGTCGGCCTTCTCGACTTTTGCACCTATGTCCGATCAAGAAAATCGCCCGCTGTGGAACATTGAAGACGCCTGGACCGCCTTGATGCAGAACGTCAAGGACTACGGCATCTTCATGCTTGACCCGCAGGGGCTGGTCGTCATGTGGAACACCGGCGCCGAGCGCATGTTCGGCTATCTGGCGGACGAAATCCTGGGGCAGCCGTTCTGCATCATCTTTACGCAGCACGATATCGAGAAGCTGCAGCCGCAGTTTGAGATGCAAGAGGCGCGCGAGAAGGGGCGCTGTGAGGACGAACGATGGCATCGTCGCAAGGACGGCACCGAATTCTGGGGCAGCGGAGTCGTCACCCCCCTGTGGACCGACGACGGCCAACTGCGCGGGTTCGCCAAGGTGGTCCGCGATTTTACCGAGCGTAAGCGGACCGAAGACAGCTTGGCCGAAGCCAATCAGCGCAAAGACGAGTTTCTGGCCATGCTCTCGCACGAGCTGAGAAACCCGCTGGGCGCGATTCTGACGAGCATCGAGCTGCTCAAGGCAGAGAAGCTGGAGAATCCCGAGGTCACGCACGTCGTGGGCATCGTGGAACGCCAGGCACGACTGCTGGTGCACATGGTGAACGACCTGCTCGACATCGCTCGCATCTCGAAAGGCACGTTTCAGCTTTCGCGGGCTCGCGTCGAGCTGCAGACCATTCTGCGGCACGCGATCGAAGCCGCGCAATCAAGCATTCAGGCGCAAGGGCACTATCTATCCCTTTCGTTGCCTGACGACCCGATTTGGGTTGACGCCGACCCCAGCCGATTGGAGCAAGTGTTCTCAAACTTGCTCAACAACGCCATTAAATACACGGATGCCGGCGGGCAGATCTCGCTGAACGTCACGCACGACCGGCAGCAGGCGGTCATTTCCGTCCGCGACAATGGCGCGGGCATCCTGGCGGAAATGCTGCCGCGAATTTTCGACCTGTTCGTGCAAGTCGATCGATCGCTCGATCGAGCCCAGGGTGGACTCGGCATCGGGCTGACGCTGGTCAAGCGGCTGGTCGAAGCGCACGGTGGCCGGGTCGAGGCCCACAGCGAGGGAATTGGCCACGGAAGCGAGTTCGTGGTGGCGATCCCGGTCATAACCCAGGCCGCATCGGCCGCGTCAAAACCTGCCGAAGCGAGCCCAGCGTCACAACAGCCGCTCGCGATCCTGGTGGTGGACGACAGTGAAGACACGGCGCTGAGCCTGGCCATGATCCTGCGCAAGCAAGGCCACCAGGTGACCGTAGCCCACACGGGCACCGATGCCCTGCGACTGGCTCACGAGTGCCACCCGCAGGCCGTGCTGCTCGATATTGGGCTGCCCGGCATGGATGGCTACCGGGTGGCTGAGCATCTTCGCGCTCAGGAAGGGCTGGAAGCCACGACGCTGATCGCCATGACAGGTTATGGCCAGGAAGAAGACCAGCATCGATCGCGACTGGCCGGGATCGATCACCACCTGGTCAAGCCGGTTGGCATCGAGGAGCTCACGCAACTGCTGGCGCAAGTCAGCGCCTAGCTCCTTATTCGCCCAACATCGACTTGCGCCTGAGGATATGGTGATAGTGCTGGGCGAAGCGATGGGCCTCGTCGCGCACGTATTGCAGCAGCCGCAAGGCAAAGGAATGGCGGCTGAGCACGAGCGGGTCGTCCTGTCCCACCAGGTACACTTCTTCCTCGCGCTTGGCAAGCGAGATAATCGTCGGCCCTTCGATTCCAAGCTCTTTGAGCACGCCGGAGGCCGCCGAGAGCTGGCCTTTTCCACCATCGATCAACAACAAGTCGGGAAACATTTGCGAGTCATCGTGCAGGCGCTGAAAACGCCGGGCGATCACTTCGCGAATGCTGGCAAAGTCGTCGACCCCTTTCACGTCGCGAATCTTGAATCGCCGGTAGTGCGGCTTGAATGGCAGCCCATCGATGAACTGCACCAGGCTGGCCACGGTTTCTCCGCCGGCCAGGTGCGCGATGTCGACTCCCTCGATCGTGCGCGGCGGTGCATTTAACTTCAAGACGCGCTGCAACCCGGCCAGCCCCTTCTTCGGGTCGACGAAGAACACCTCCGGTTGCACGTGGGTGTCCAACTCGCCGCGCTCATCGAGCGTCTCAAGCATGTGGATTTCGTCGCGCAGCCGGGCCGCTTTTTCGAACTTGAGAGCCGCGGAAGCCGACTGCATCTCTTCCTTCATTTCGTCGAGCAGGCGTTTCTTGTTGCCCTCCAGAAACATCCGCAGTCGATAGATGTCGCGGCGATAATCTTCCTTCGAAATCCGCAGGTTACAGGGGGCGGAGCATTGATCGATGGAGGCCAACAGGCACGGGCGGTACCAGCGCCATTTCTCCTCGCGCTCGTCGATATCCAGCGTGCAGGTGCGAAATTTGAATATCTTTTGCAGCACCTGCATTGCGCCGCGCAAACTGCTTGCGCTGGCAAAAGGACCATACAGCTTCGTGCCCCGATCGTGCGGCGTGCGCGTGAACTCGACCCGCGGAAAGTCTTCGCGCGTGGTGATCTCTAAATAAGGGAACGTCTTGTCGTCCTTGAGCTCCTGGTTGAACTTGGGCTGCACGTCTTTGACCAGCCGCGCTTCGGCCAGCAGGGCGTCGACTTCGCTGTCGGCCTCGATGAAGTCGACGTCGGCAATTTCGCGCACCAGGTCGGCCGTGCGACGGTCGAGCGCCGCCGCTTTCAGAAAATAACTGCCAGCCCGAGCCCGCAAGTTCTTGGCCTTGCCGACGTAGATCACGCGGCCCGCGGAGTCCTTCATCAAGTAAACGCCGGGAGTCTGAGGGAACTCGCGCACACGCGCGGCGGCCCGCCGCAGCCCCTGCGTGTCTTCCTGGGCCGCGGCATCGTCTTGGGTGGGATCGGGGATTTCCGGGTTGGCTTCGGACATTTTTGCTGCTGTGCGTGAAGGAACGCGCAGAGACCTATCCGCTCACGGGACTGCGTATACAGCCATTCTATGCCGCACCAGCAGCCAGGCGACCTGCGCCGCGTTTGGGCTTATTCGACCGCTCGACTGAATTCCGTCAGGTCGCGAGCAAGCTGGGCGAGACGTTCGGCATGTTCGGCCTTGCTTGTCTCGAGATCAGCCAGCATCTCGGCGGGCTCGTACGTGAACATATAGTACTTCACCTTGGGCTCGGTGCCGGAAGGCCGCACGGCCACGTAGACTCCTGGGGCCGCCAGGTCGAGCATCACCATATCGCCACGCGGGCCGTCGAAGGGCCGGAAACTCTCGCCCGGCGCGCCTTCTGTCAGGCCCAAGTAGTCACGCACCCGCCGCACCGCGAGGCCTGCTAGCGTGCGGGGAGGATCGGTGCGAAACCGCGCCATCAGTTTCGACATCTGCTGCATGCCTTGAGAGCCGGGCATCACGACCGAAATCTGCGACTCGGCGTGATAGCCGTATTGCCAATAGAGCGCGTCGAGTTTTTCGTGCAGCGTCAACCCGCTGGCTTTGACTTCGGCCGCGAGTTCGGCCAGCAACATGCCGGCCACGCCCGCATCTTTGTCGCGTGCGTAGGTGCCGGCCAGATATCCGTGCGATTCTTCGGTGCCGAACACAAAGTGCTCGGGGCCTTCGTCGTCGATGGTCCCACCGATGTATTTGAAGCCGACCTGCAGGTTGCCGAACGTCCGCACGCCATAGGCCTCGGCGATGCGGCGGACAAGCTCGGTGGTGACCAGGGTTTTGACCACGTAATGCTCGGGCGTGAGCCGGCCGGCGCGGCGCCGCTGATCGAGCACGTACTCCGTCAAAAGTGCGCCAATCTGATTGCCCGTCATGGTCTTCCAAGGGCTGAGCGGCTTTGTCGAAAGCGGCGCCGCCAGTCCAATCCGATCGCAATCGGGATCGGTTGCCAGCACCAGGTCGGCCGAGCACTGTTGCGCGTGCACGATCATGCCATCGAAAACCGCGCTATTCTCGGGGTTGGAGACATGGCCCGGCACGTTGGGAAAATCGCCATCGGGCTGGGCATGGGGCGCGAAGATTTCCACGTCATGAAACCCATCGGCCGCGAGCGCCGGCAGGACGGCCGAAGCGCCCACGCCATGCAGGGGCGAGTAGATCACCTTCAAATCACGCGGACCGGCGAAGCCCTGTGCGTGCACGGCGCGGATATACGCGGCGTCGATCTCATCCTGACAAAAGACCACCCGGCCGGAGGCGAGCGCATCATCGAAGGGCACACGCGCGATAACGTTGGTCGACATGACGCAATCAATGACGCCCTGGTCGTGCGGCGGCAGTAGCTGCCCGCCCGTCGACCAATAGGCTTTGACCGCATTGTCGCTGGGTGGATTGTGGCTGGCGGTCACCATGATGCCGCACGAGCAGTGTTTATTTCGCACCGTGAACGACAGCTCCGGCGTACTGCGAAAGCCATCCAGAAAAAACACTTTGAAGCCCGCCGCGACCATGACCTCGGCACACAGCTCGGCGAAGTGCCGCGAGCGATGACGTGTGTCGTAGGCAATGGCGCAGGAGAGCTCGCCATCTTTCACGACTCGTTTCACGTAGTCGGCCAACCCCTGCGCGCTCTCGCCAATGGTGCGGTCGTTAATGGTGTTCGAACCAATGGGGTACATCTTGCCGCGGCGGCCGCCTGTGCCGAACGGGATGACGGTCCAGAAGGCGTCGTCCAGCTCCTTCCACCGCGCGGCCGCGATATGCTCGGCCACCTGGGCGGCATACTCGTGATAGCGGGGTTCCGCGAGCCAGGCGCGGATATTGTTTGCGGCAGTTGCGGAGACGAGCTGTTCGCGCTCGGCTTTGGCCAGGCTTGCCAGCGCCGCGCTTGCATCGAAATCGGTCGAGACGTTCGCCATCGTGACTCCGCGACGGTTTGAAGGGGAATCATCACTTTGCAGCGGGAAGCTTTAATTGTCCGAACTTCGCCGCCAGCGGCAAGGCACGCGCCCGCGTTGCCAGGGCCAGCCCAACCGTCGCGGTTGCGACGTAGACTTTCCTTCAGGACCTTGCCCGAGAAGCAACCCTGCTGCGCGGCATGGCAAAGTTGCTAGAATTGCCGACCTCGGGGTGCATCAGGCAAATGAGCGGCGGAGGAACCGAGTGGCCGAACCCATTATCAGCGTCTCGGGACTGCGGGGAATTGTCGGCGATTCGCTGACGCCTGAAGTCGCGAAGCGCTACGCTCAAGCCCTGGCCCTGGAGCTGCCGCCCGGGCCGTTCGTGGTGACGCGCGATGGCCGGGCAAGCGGGCCCATGTTGGCAGCCGCGGTCCGCGATGCACTAACGGCCATCGGCCGCGACGTCATCGATGCGGGCATCGCGGCCACCCCGACCACCGGGGTGTTGGTGCGGCAATGCCGCGCGATGGGCGGTATTCAGATCACGGCCAGCCACAATCCGGCCGAATACAACGGGCTCAAGCTCTTCTCGACGGCGGGTCGTGTCGTGCCAGAGTCCTTGGGGGCCCGGATCATGGCGCGTTACCGGGCCGGCAATCCGGAAGCGTCGAAAAAGTCGCCAGGAACCAGCCAAACGCTGGCCGATACCGTCAACGAGCATCGGGCCTTGGTTGCCAAGACGGTGGATGTCGAGCGAATTCGCAGCCGCGGCTTTAGCGTGGTGCTGGACGCGAACCATGGCTCGGGCAGCCTGCTGGGACAGGCCCTGCTGGCGGGGCTCGGCTGCCATGCTTTTATTCTGGGCGACACGCCGGATGGTCAGTTTGCTCATCCGCCAGAGCCAACGGCCGAGAACCTGTTAAGCGTGTTGCGGGCTGTGCCGGCCAATCGGGCCGACATTGGGTTTTGCCAGGATCCCGATGCCGATCGCCTGGCCATCATCGACGAGCAGGGTCGCTATATCGGTGAGGAATACACTCTGGCGCTGTGCTTGGATCACATTCTACGGCGGACGCCGGGTGCGGTCGTCACTAACTGTGCCACGAGCCGGATGAGCGAAGACCTTGTCGAGTTGCACGGCGGGTCCTTCCACCGCGCCGCTGTGGGCGAGGCTAACGTCGTCGATCAAATGA
>DATJEN010000308.1:0-15753 GCA_035496575.1 Pirellulales bacterium | reverse complement strand
TTCCGGCCCACTTCCGCAAGCCCCGTACTTCTACGCAAGCTTGCTGGCGAGGTTCTCGAATGCGCGAAATTTTTCCGAGAAAACCCTGCGGACTGGACATCGACGGCGCGGCCCTATCGTTTGCCCGGCAATTCATTTCTCGATCGCGAAATCCACCACGATTGGGCGGTGATCGGAGCCCACGAAATCGCCCACGTGCCGCCCATAGACCGCGATCGTCGGCGAAACCAGGCAATGATCGATCGGGATCCGTAGCGGCAGCGGCAGCCACGGCCAGGTTCCTTCTACCCCGAAACCACGCCGCGAATCTCGCAGCCCGGAGACCTCCACGAGACGGGCAAAATAGGGGGACCAGCTCGTCGTATTTAGATCGCCAATCAACATGACAGGGCCAGCTCTGTCCGCGGCCAGTTTTGCCACGTCGTCCAACTGCCGATTGCGATATCGAAAGTTGCTCGGTGCGATTGGAGAGACGGTATGGATGCAAATGAGCGCAAAGCGGCCCGACGGCGCGAGTAGCTCGGCCACCATGGTGGGAAGTCCGCTTTCCGCGAGACTGTAAACCTGCAAGGTGTCAATCGGCAACCGGCTGTAGAGTCCCATCCCGCTCGAATCCCCCCGGGCCGCGACCTTCGCAAATGGATAGTCGGACCGCAGGCCATCGACGGCTCGGGCCCAGTCGGGGGTCAGCTCCAATAGCAACAAGACGTCGGGGTTCTCGCGAGCCACTGCTTCGAGCACGCGCTCGTAGTCCTTGTTGTGGAAGTACACGTTCAGCGACATGATGCGCGAGCGTGGTGGGTCACCGGCGGGAAGGGCGAGACCAACATAGAGCGGCACGATCAAGGCGAAGTTGACGATCGCCGCGGCCAGGCTTGCGGCGGCGAAGAACCAGCGTCGGAGCGCGGCAAAAATCGCCGTCGTCAAAAACAGCCCCCAGCAATACTGCGCGCGAAAGTGCGAGAGCAGCTCGAGCCGCCAATGGTCTTCCGCGGCAAAGGCCAAAAGAGTGCCGGCCGCCAGCGCGGCTGCCACGCACAGCGTGACCGCGAAAAGGACCCGCCACAGCCAGGTTCTTAGTACAAAAGCACCTGGCGCGCTGATCGTTGCCGGGCTCGTTTCGGTCACGCGGGTAACTCTGTTGCAAGGTGCTGTGTTTGCCTATTCTTAGTTACCATGCCGCCCGCCGCCAGTGTGCTGACTTTGCCGCAGCGTCGCCGCGCCCTTGCGCTGGGCCACGTCAATGCCGCACTTTGGGCGGCCGGAAATTCCCTGACCACTGGCTCCTTGGTGAGTTATCTTGCGCGCGATCTGGGCGCGCAGGGCCTGGCGCTGAGCTTTGTGCTGGCCCTGCCAAATCTGACGGGCGTGCTGCGATTGGCAGCGCCCAGCTTGATTGCGCGAGCGGGCACCGCCCGGCGTGCCTGCCTCGCCCTCTATTCGGCCAGCTACGTGGCGATCATCGGCCTGCCGGCCATCGCGGCCGGGGTTCCGCTGGTGTCGCGACGCGCGGCCGTGGCAGCCATGATCGCGCTACTCTTCGGCCATCAACTGCTCGAATACTTGGGCACGGTGTCGCTATGGACCTGGTGGGCCGACCTGGTACCGCTGGCGATTCGAGGCCGTTACTTTGCACGCCGACAAATGATCCAACTGGCCGTTACGGTACCGACCCTATTGGCGAGCGGATATTTTGCCGACCAGTGGCGGGAGCGATATGCCCAAGAACCCGATCGGCTGCTGTTGGCCTATGCAATCCCGACGGGGGTGGGCGCCCTTTGCTTACTCGCGTCGATCGCGCCCTTGGCGCTGATGCCCGCGACGCGCCGCTACGAGAGCGTGCGGGGATTTGCGTGGACGGCGCTCGCCATGCCGTTTCGCGACGCGCGCTTTCGCCGGCTGCTCTACTTCCGCGCTTGGTTTTCGTTCGCCAACGGCATCTCGCAGACCGTGCAGAACGTGATCTACCCCAAGGAAGTGCTTGGCCTGGGCGTCGCACCCATGGCCACGATGCGGGTCAGCATGCAGGCTGGCCAATTCGCCGCCAGCCGACCGATCGGGAAAGCCAGCGACCGTTTTGGAAACCGCCCGCTGCTGGTTGCGGGGCAGTTGTGTGTGTCGGCGGCGCTTCTGTTCTATATCGCGGCCGGTCCGGACACGCGCTGGTTGCTCTTGGGTGCGTGGATCCTGTTCGCAGCCTATGCGGCCCACAATATTTGTTTGCCGAACCTGACGCTCAAGCTTGCGCCGGCGGCGATGGTGTCGCCGTACGTCGCGGCCGGCGAGGCGCTGGGCAGTCTGCTGCATGCGCTAGCCACGATTGCCGGAGGGCTGGCGTTCGATTGGCTGCGAACGAACTCAACCGATAGCGAACTCGAGCCGCTGCGGAGCTGCACGATCCTGCTGGTTGCCGGCTTCATCATGCGGCTCGTCGCGGTTCCGCTAGCGGCGGCGATCCAAGAGCCGAACGCCTGGACGTGGCGGCAGATCGCGTCGAAGCTTGCCGGCTGGTCCGTTGCCGGCGCGACAAAAGCACCCGCGTCCGAGATGTCGCCGTGACCGCGCCATGTCGCCTTGAGATTAGGTTTGCGTCCAACCCTGCTGCGGCGTCTTGAAGACCTCGGGCTTCGCGCCACCGGCGATTTTGGCGATTTCCTTTTCCGCTGCCCGTACGGCCGCCGAGTCGTCCAGGACGTCGAGCGCCACTTCGAACTTCACCGTGTCGCCCGGCTTCAGCTTGACGACGCGGCCCTGCTCGCCTTCGAACGAGCGTGGATTGGGAAAGTTCGTGCCCGGCTCTAGTCCCGTTACGTAGCCATCAGCCACCATCTGCGTGTTTTTCCACAGCGTGAAGTACGGAAGCTGCTTCGTGCTGTAGCGGAGACTCACGCCCATGTTCGAGTGCGCGTTCTTGAGCACGACTTGCGTCTTCGAGTCGCGGTCGGCCGCCAGCTCGAAAAAATACACCTGCTCGGCGAAGCTGGCTTGCTCGTTTGGATAGCTGTCCCATTTCGCGATGCCGTCGGCCGCGCGCGGATCGCGCGGAACAACCTTTTTGGCGGGCAGGACCACATGCGCGCCCGGGTCGAGGATGGGAGGGCCGAAGTTCACGTGATAGAGCAACTGCAGCTCGGCCGGGTCGCCTGAGAGGTTGGTAACTTCGTCGACGATCGTCAGGCCGCTCTGGCCGGCCTTCGTGCGGTAGGTGGCTTTGAGGCGCAGCTTCTGAAACAGAAACCGTGTTTCGTCGACGGTTCCTGTCACGGAAATTTCGCCCGTATCGGGATCGGCCGCGACTTCCACGTGATGCGCAGGCCGGTTGGCGATGCGGCCGTGCAAGGGATACTTGGGCACGCCATTCGGTCCCATGTCAGGGGCGCCATTGCTCTCCAGGCCACAGCGGCACATGAGCTCGTCGAAGCCTTCCAGCCAGCCCAGGCCGCTGGAGTCGCCCACGGGCACGAAATTCGGATGGACGGGCCCTTTGACCGGCGATTGCCAACCGATCTCGGTTTTGCCGAGCCACGCCATCCACAAGCCCAACCCGCGGGTGGGCACGACCACTAAACGGAACTTGCCGTTATCGATTTCTATCGTGTCGACGCCTTCGCGCATGCCACCACGCAGCGTGCGTCGCTTGACGCTAGCGCCGTCGTTGAGCTGCTTGGAGAAATCGGCCTCAAAGATGCCGCGCTCAGCGTCGGTCAAAATCGAATACGTCGGGGCCATTGTGCAGATCTCTGCTGGAGTTTTAGGCGTTAGCGCAAGGCCACGCGTAGCCGTGTGTGGAATTGCAAATGTAAGCCGCCGGCGTGCCGCCTGCCACTAACACGATCCTAATCCTTCCCGATTTTTCTTGAATTCAGATCGCGCTCAGAGTATTTTTCGAAGCACTGCGGACCATCGCGCCTACCTGACTCTGCCAAGTTTCTCCAACCGAATGCTGGAGCACGCTAATGAGGACTCGCACAATTCGCTTCTTGCAGGGGCGACGGCTCCTGGCGCTTGCCGCGTGTCTTATCGTCTGCGCGGCAGTTGGCAATAGCTGCCAGGGCAGTTGGGTGGTTGGCAGCTTCGACGTGAGCCGCGGCGGATTCGACAGCCTCGACGATCCGGGCCAGGCAGACCAGAAGGCCTTGATCTCCTTCTTGCATCCCGAGGTCACCTACTCTTCGACGAGCACGCTGACCAACGCTTATCTGTCGACCGTCAACACGATGATCATTGGCGACGGATTCGACGCATCGCACACGATCGCCGCGCTTTCCGCGTCCGAACAGTCGGCCCTGTTCCAGTTCGTTTCCAACGGCGGCAATCTGGTGGTGTTCACCGAGAACAGCAACTACGATCTCGCGAACGGCGCCGCATCGCGCGCGAGCCTGATCGGTCCGTTCGGACTGACCACCACCGGCTGGATCGTTAACGATACCGCGCAGATCGTTGCCCTCACGCACCCGATCGCGAACGGACCCGGTGGACCGTTGACGCACTTCGACCTGCACAACACCGGCTGGCTCACCAGCCTGGGGCCGTACGCGCACACCATCGCCATCGAAACCGTGACGGGCATGCCGGTGATGGCGGCGATCGAACGAGGCGCGATCTCCCCGACCAGCGGACGGGCCGTATTTCTTACCGACTCCAGCGTGTTCGACGACGGCTTTGTCTTCGGTCCCGTCTTGGCCGCAAACCTGGTCGGCTATTTGATTCCTGAGCCGTCGTCGGTGGTTCTGGCATCGCTAGGGCTGGCTGCATTCGTTGGCATGAGCGCTTTGCGAAAGCGCAAGTAGACAGCGGGCAATAAGCTGTTCGCCGCCTTTCAAGCCGTTCGCTTGCCACTGGCGGAACCAACGAATAAAACAGGAGCTTCGCGGCCCCATTCACCGCCGCGAATGCCCGGCGCTCGGTTCGTTTCGTGAATTGGCCGGGCCCGGCACTCATCGAGGTCGAACGACCTCCTGTCCTCCCAGCTCAAGCGAAATTGTATGCCCACTTCCACGACTCTTAAGCGCGATAACGTCGGCAGTGCTCTTTCGGCCGCCTTGGATTCCGGCGGGGGATTGCTGCGTCTGACGCCCACCTGGGTGCCGCGCAGCTTTTTGCATCCCGGCAAGCGCATCAAGCTGGCGCCGGGCGATTGGTATGCCTTTGGAGCGCATCGGGGCGGCATCGATGAACGCTGGTTCGCCAGCACCACCGAAGCCGCCAACGAAAATCGGACGCCCGACGAAGGCTTGAGCTACGTGACCTTCGAAGGCAAACGGTTCACCCTGCTCGATGCTGTGGCCGAGGCCGGCGCGCGGCTGATCGGCAAGGCCATGTATGACAAATACAAGCGCTGGCCGATCTACTCGAAGTTTTTCGACAACATGGGTCCAATCCCCCATCACATGCATCAGGGCTTCAAGCACGCGGCCCTGACCGGCCAGCAGGGCAAGCCCGAGAGCTACTATTTTCCGCCGCAATACAACAACGTCGACAACAACTTCGCCTATACCTTCATGGGCCTGGAGCCGGGCACCACGAAGTCGCAACTGCGCAAGTGTCTGGAGGACTGGCACAAAGGGGACAATGGAATCTTGGACCTGTCCAAGGCCTATCGCCTGAAGCGCGGTACCGGCTGGCTGATTCCGCCTGGCGTGCTGCACGCGCCCGGTTCGCTGTGCACCTATGAGCCGCAGTGGGGCTCCGACGTGTTTGGCATGTTCCAATCGCTGGTGGAAGGCCGCGAAGTGCCCTGGTCGCTGTTGGTCAAGGACGTACCAAAAGAGAAGCATCAGGACTTGGACTTCATCATCGAGCAGCTCGATTGGGAAAAGAACGTCGACACGCACTTCAAGGAGCACAACTACCTCGAGCCCATCGTCGATCGCTCGCAGAGCGGCCAGGGCTGCACCGACCGCTGGATCGTGTATGGCACGGTCGACGGCGCGCAGCTCTTTAGCGCCAAGGAGCTGACCATCGAACCGGGCGCCAAGTGCGCGCTCAAAGATCCCGGCGCCAGCGGCTGGATCACGGTACAAGGACGCGGCCGCATGGGCCGGCTGAATCTGCAAACCCCGGCCATGATCCATTTCGGCGAAGAGACGGAAGACGAAGTGTTCATCACGCACGAAGCAGCAACCGCGGGAATTGAAATCGAAAACACCGGCAGTGAACCATTAGTCGGGCTACGCTACTTCGGACCGGACGTTCACAACAACTTGCCCAAAATTGGCGACGCGGGGAAAAGCAAAGGCTGAACACGTAAACTGAGTTTCTCCATGAATTATCCAAGATTGCACAACGCTGCCTGGCCGGGAGTTGTCGGCAAGGGGCCGGATTCCGAACCACCGATCGAACTGGATACGATGCTCGACCTGACCGCCGCCGCCGAGGTGAACGGCGTCAAGTTTGATGGCTTTGATCTGTTTCTGTTCGACCCGCACGTCAGCATCGACGCCTCGGAAGACGAGCTCAAGCGGCTCGCCGACAAAGCTCGTTCACGAAACCTGGTGATCGGCTCGGTCGTGGCGCCCGTGTGGCCGCCGACGGGCGGCGGATCCGCCATGGGGAGCGAGGAGGATCGCAAAAAGTTTTTGGATTCCGTCCGCAAAGGCTGCCGCATCGCGCGGCGATTGCGCGAGCTGGGCATCCGGCCCTACGGTGTGGTTCGCATCGATTCGGCAACCAGCGTCGCCGAGTGGGTGGCAGGCGATCCCAAGGCCAACAGTCGCAAGATCGCCGAAACGTTCAAGCAGGCCTGCGCGATCGCCCAAGACGCCGGCGAGCGGCTGGCCGCGGAAGGCGAAATCTGCTGGGGCGGAATGCACAGTTGGCGGCGCATGCTCGAACTTTTGGAGATGGTGGGGCGTCCGGACGTGTTGGGCTTTCAGGCCGACATGGCGCATACGCTACTGTATGTGCTGGGGCACAACGCGCCCGAGGACGCCATCTTGCCCGCCGACTTCAATTGGAAAGACACGGAGCGGCTGGACGCGGCGCTCAAACAATTGACCGCGGCCCTGCGGCCGTGGACCATCGATTTCCACGTCGCGCAAAACGACGCGACTGTCCACGGCACCGGTAGCCACGACAAAACGGGGCGGCACTGCCTGCCGAACGACCCCAACGCCAAGCTCGACATCGTCAAGGTGGCCGGCTTCTGGTTGCGCGACGAGTCTGGCAAGCCGACCAGGAACTTCCAGCACATCTGCTGGGATGGGTGCATGTTTCCCAACAAGGTCATGCTCGATCCAAAAACCTGGAATCAGATTCTCGCTACCATGATTGCCGTGCGAGAAGCGCACGGATGGAAGGAGTAGGGGCGGGGAGCAGGGGTTAGGGATTGGGGGTTAGGAACAATACAAGCTCGAGGTGATCCCATGAACGCGCGAGTCTTATGCGGCACGTTGATCGTGGTAGTGGGCATTGCATGCGTGGCTCACGCGCAGAAGCAGCCCGAGCAAAGGCGCACGGCTGGGCAGACCAAGGAAGGTTTTTTGCTGCCTAATGGTTGGACCCTGACGCCGGCCGGCGAGCAAATCACGCTTACGGACATGCCGCTCAACATCGTGCCCCTGGCCGACGGCAAGCAGGTGCTGGTCGCCTCCAGCGGTTACAACCAACACGAGCTATGCCTGATTAGCCTGACCGACAAGAAGATCAAAAGCCGGGAGAAAGTTCGCCAGAGCTGGTTCGGCCTGGCACTCAACGGGGAACAGAACAAGGTGTGGTGGGCGGGAGGCGGCAGCGACGTCCTGCACGCCTATAGCCTGACCGCGGGCGAGCTCAAGCGCAGCGGTCCCGAGGAGCCGGATGAATCCAAGCGGTCACGCGAAGAACGCCGCGCCGATCGCAGCTTCCGCAGCGGCGTGCTCGCGACCAAGGACAAGCTCTACTCGCTCGACATCAATTCCGGCACGTTGCGAGAAACCGACCTGGCGGGCAAAGCCGCGGATCGCGTCGCCAAGGTCGGAACCCGACCTTACGACGTGAAGCTTGCGCGGAACGGCGCGCGCTTGTACGTCTCAGACTGGGCCGCGCGGGCGGTGTTGGCCGTCGATCCCGCCGATCTGCGCGTGGTCGCGCGCATCGCGACCGGCGAGCATCCCAACCAATTGGCTTTGCACCCAAAAGACGACCGGCTGTTCGTGGCCTGTGCCTCGAGCAACTGCGTGACGGTGATCGACACGCGGCGCGGCGTGGTGACGGAGACGATTTTCACCACCCTTTTTCCGCGGGCTCCGGAGGGAAGCACGCCAGCCGCTCTCGCCATCTCGCCCGACGGCGACACGCTGTTTGTCGCCAATGCCGACAACAACTGCGTGGCGGTCATCGATATCGAACGCCCGAATTCCAGCCAGGTGAAGGGCATGATTCCCACGGGCTGGTATCCGAGCGCGGTGGCCGTGACGCCAGACGGAAAGCAGTTGCTGGTGGGCGTCGGCAAGGGGAATCAAACCAAGCCGAACCCAATCCCCACGGACAAGGAGCCTGCTAACAAGAATCCCATCGAGCGCCGGCGACTGCCTTATCCTTACATCGGTACCACCTTGTCGGGCGCGCTGTCGATCGTCTCGATCCCCGACGACGAGCAGTTGACCCGGTACACCGCGCAGGTCTACAAGAACTGCCCCTATTCCGACAAGCTGCTGACGGGCACGCCTAGTGAAACCAAGACCGCGGTGCCGACCAAACTTGGCGATCCGTCCCCCATCAAGCACATCATTTACATCATCAAAGAGAACCGCACGTACGACCAGGTGTTCGGCGACATCCCCGCGGCGAATGGCGATCCCTCGCTCGTGATGTTTGGCGAGGAAATCACACCCAACCATCACGCCCTGGCCAAACAGTTCGTGCTGCTCGACAACTTGTATTGCAACGGCCAGGTGTCGCGCGACGGGCATCCCTGGTCGACGATGGCCTATAACACCGACTACATCGCCAAGGATTGGACGCTCACCTACTCGGGCCGCGAGGGCGTCGAGGACGACGATGAAGGCGATCTCTCGAATGCCCCCAGCGGCTACATCTGGGATGCCTGTGCGCGGGCCGGTTTGAATTACCGCAGCTATGGCGAATACGGCCGCCGGGTCAGTCAGCCGGATGGCTCGATTCGGGTCGAAGGGGCGGTGCCGGGCCTGGCTGGGCACATGTGCCCGAACTATGGCATTCCGCGCGAGCCGGGCCGCCGTTCGCGCGATACCGACAACGTCGAGACCTTCCTGGGCGAATTTCGCGAGTTCGAAAAGAATGACAATCTGCCCAGCTTCATCGTGATGAGCTTGGGCGAGGACCACACGTCGGGCACGACTCCCGGCGCGTACACGCCGCAAGCGATGGTCGCCAGCAACGATCTGGCGCTGGGCCGGCTGGTCGACGCCGTGTCGCATAGCAAGTACTGGCCCACGACGGCGATCTTCGTGATCGAGGACGACGCGCAGAATGGTCCCGACCACGTGGATGCGCACCGCACGGTGGGACTGGTGATCAGTCCGTACACCAAGCGGAAGCATTTGGATAGCGCGCAGTACACCACTACCAGCATGCTGCGGACGATCGAGCTGATTCTGGGCCTGCCGCCGCTCAGCCAATATGACGCGGCCGCCAATCCCATGTATGCCTCGTTCAGCGACGTGGCGAACGCCGAACCCTACACGCACGTGCCTGCGAAGATCGACCTCGAGGCCAAGAACACGGCCCTGGCGTACGGCGCCGAGCGCTCGAGCAAGATGGACTTCAGCGAGTACGACAAGGTCGACGATTTCGAGCTGAACGAGATCCTGTGGTACGCGGTGAAGGGAAAAGATGCGCCCATGCCGCCCGCCGTGCGGCGGGCGATCGCCTACCGTGGCAGCGCGAGTGGCGACCGTCCGGCGCCGATCGAAAACTAATTCTGATTCTTTCCAGGAATGTCGCGGCATATGTCCAAGCCACTCAATATCGGCATGATCGGCTACGGCTTTATGGGCCGGGCCCATTCGAACGCGTATCGCCAGGTGAGCCAGTTCTTCGATCTTGGCCGCCGGCCGGTGCTCAAAGCCTGCTGCGCGCGCAAGGAAGACAAGATCAAAGCCTTCGCGTCCAACTGGGGCTATGAGTCGTACGAGACCGACTGGCGCAAGCTCATCGAGCGGAAGGATATCGACCTGATCGACGTCGGCTCGCCCAACAACACGCACAAGGAGATCGTGCTGGCCGCGGCCAAAGCCGGCAAACTGATCCTGTGCGAAAAGCCGCTGGCCATGAACGTGGCTGAGGCGGAAGAAATGTGCGCGGCCGTCGAGCGCGCCGGCGTGCCGAACATGGTGTGGTTCAACTATCGCCGCGTGCCGGCGATTTCGCTCGCCCGGCAGGTGGTCGACGAAGGACGCATCGGCCGCCCGTTCCATTATCGAGCCACCTACTTGCAGGACTGGACGATCGCCACCGACGTGCCCCAGGGCGGCGCGGCTTTATGGCGGCTGGATATCGACGTGGCCGGTTCCGGCGTTACCGGCGACTTGCTCGCGCACTCGATTGACACCGCGATCTGGCTGAACGGACCGATCGCGCGCGTTACGGCCGCGACGGAAACCTTCGTCAAAGAGCGCGTCCACGCCGAGACCGGCAAGATGCAGCCCGTCGGCATCGACGATGCCTGCATGTTCCTGGCCGTTTTCAAAAACGGCTCGATGGGCACCTTTGAAAGCACGCGCTATGCCCGCGGTCGCAAGAACTTCAACACGTTCGAGCTCAACGGCGAAAAAGGCAGCGTCTATTTCGATCTGGAAGACCCGCAATACCTCCAGTACTTCAAGTACTCCGATCCCAAAACCGGCTCGAAGATCGAAAGCCACCTGACGGGCTGGCAAAAGATTCACGTCACCAACCCCGAGCACCCTTACATGAAACATTGGTGGGTGCCGGGCTGCACGATCGGCTATGAGCACACCTTCACCAATGCGCTGGCCGATTTTCTGGCCGGGCTCGATAGCGGCAAGCCGACCCAGCCGGATTTTCGCTCCGCGCTCGAGACGCAAAAGGTGTGCGATGCCGTGCTCGCCAGCGCCAAGAGCGGCAAATGGGTCGAGATCACGTAAGCTGAAAAATCGTGGCCGCGTCGCGACTACGTCCACCAATCGCGTGGATAGCGGAAGTCGCGGTCCATCGTGCGATGCGTCAGCTTGGCGATCACCGGCAAGCGGCGCTTGTACTGATTGCGGCGGATCATCTTGATCACGCGCTCGATGAGCTCGAGCGGAAAGCCCGCCTCGACCAGTTGCGCCGGCTGCCAGCGGCGATCGACCAAAAGCACGAGCAGCCGGTCCACGTCGTCATAGGTGAAGCCCAGCTCGCCCTCGTCGGTCTGGCCAACCCACAAGTCGCCGCTGGGCGGCTTGTCGAGAATCGCGCGGGGAACGCCCAGGTGCACCGCTAGCGCGCGCAACTGGGTCTTGTAGAGATCACCGATCGGGTTGATGGCCGATGCCAGATCGCCGAACTGCGTGCCATATCCCAATACGAGCTCGGTCTTGTTGCTGGTGCCCAGCACCAGGCCCTCGAACGCCGCGCTTTGGTCGTAGAGCACTGTCATTCGCTCGCGGGCACATTTGTTGGCCAGCCGCATCCGCGAAGGCTCCCCCACCGTGGCGAAGTAGGCGTCGACTTGGGCCGTGATCGGAATCTGGATGCTCTGGAGTCCCAGTGCCTCGATCACCGCGCGGCTGTCGTCGCGGGTGGCGTCGCTCGACGTCTTGTAGGGCATGGTGACCGCCAGCACGTTGGCCGGGCCCAAGGCGCGCACCGCCAGGTACGCCACCACGCTGGAATCGATTCCGCCTGACAAGCCAAAGACCGCGCGGCGAAAGCCGGTGCGCGTGATTTCGTTGCGGATAAACCGCACGAGCACCTCTTCCACGAGGCGGGCGTTGATGGCCAGCGTGATTTCGTGCGAGTCACTCTTCATAGCGGCGCCGCTTGATGCGCTCGAGCTCTTCGATCGTGAGCAGCAACTGTTCGTCGCGGCCCAGCGGTGTAATCAGCCTTTGCCGACGCAGTTCGGCCAGGTCGCAGCTCACGGTTAGCAGGCACTCATCGAATTGCGGGGCTTCGCCCAGGATTTGGCCATCCGGCCCCACCACCAGGCTGTTGCCAAAAAAACACAAACCGTCTTCGAACCCGACCCGGTTCACGAGCACAACAAGCGCCCCCAACAATTGGGCGTAGCTGCGCGCCAATAGCTTGTACGTCTCCGCCGTGCGAATGTCGGACCCATCCATGCCACGGGCAGGCGAATTGATGACCCACACCAGCAGGTCGACTTCCTCGGCTTGCATGATGGTGGCGGCCGAGACATGCCACAGGTCCTCGCAGATCACGAGTCCGACCCGGCCGAATCCGGGAGCGTCAAAGGCGGAAAACCGCTTGCCCGCCGAAAAATAGCGCTGCTCTTCGAACAGCCCATAAGTCGGCAAATAAACTTTTCGGTGCACGTGCAGCAGGCGGCCGGCCTGAGAGAAGAAACCGGCGTTGTAAAAATGATGGCCGGCGGATTCCTCGACGAACCCGGCCACCAGCGCCAGCGACCCGGCACGCTCGACGAGCTCTTCAATCTCGCGGCTCGTGCGCTCGAGCGCCACCTCGGGCACCATGTCGCGCAGGTAGTAGCCGGTCAGCGACAGCTCGGGAAACACGACCAGGTCGGCTCCGGCCGCGGCGGCCTCGTCGATTTGCTGACGATGCTTTTCGGCGTTCCGTTGGCGATCGCCAAGCGCGGGGGCGATTTGCGCGAGCGCGACCCGCAGGCGACCAGCGCCCGACCCGATTGCCGGCTGCGGCCTGGCTTCGGGAGCAGGCGAGCTTTTGGAAGCAGCGGTTCGGCGGCGAGTTTTCGTCGTGGGTTTCACTCTTCGTAGCTTCGGCGGGCTCGCGGCAAGTGTCAAGGTTGGCCGCACGTGGGTCGCAAATGTACGAGGGCGGGAAATACACGCAGCCGCGCTTGCCAGTGACGGCTCGGCCGGCTGCGCTCGACAGCTCAGTTTGTAAAACTCGCCCGCGCCAGCTTAATTGGGCGCCCGAGGAGCGGCCGGTGGGATGGCCGGCGCTTCATTCGCTCCGGTAATCGTCGATGGGGCCGACTCCTCGCCGTCTTCCAAATCGTCCGAGTCGCCATCCTCGTCGGCTTCGTTCTCCTTGCCGGGCTCGCCCTGGTAGCGGGCGATGGTCCACTTGCTCGAATTTCCATCGGCATAGTGGACCGTGAGGGGGCCGGTGTCTTCGGTCAGATTGGCGAGCGTCGTTTCGAAGGTGGCTTTACCCTTGTCGCCGAAGCGGAACGCCGCGCGCTGCGTCTTGCGATCGACCGCGCCGCGAACCGGGTGCGACTGGTTGCTCAGGATGTCGTAATACGAACCGCGGAGCAGGCCTTGTTTGCTCAGCGCGAGCTGCAACATGGCGGTCGCTTCGGTGTGGCCTTCCGGCGCGAGCGAAAAGACGCCCAGCGGCAAAAACTTTTCGTCCTGCGGCGGATCGGTGGCTCCGTTTTCCACCAATTTGCCGGCTTGCTCAGCTTGCTGCGCCAGTTGCTCAGGCGTTTGTTGCGGCTCTTCCGCGTCGGTTACCTCTTCGCTGCCGGTGTAGACGGTGGCGGGCTGAGCGTAGGCGCCGACGGCCGGCGAGAGCGCTTGGGCCCCCATCCAGCCGGCAGCCGTTCCGAAGCCAGCCACGGCCCAAGGACTTCCGTAGCCCCAGCCGCGTCCCCAACCACCACCCCAGCCGCCTCCCCAACCGCCGCCGCCGGCCCAACCATGATGGCCGCCGTGGTGAGCTACATGGTGATGGCCCGAATGATGATGACTCGAATGGTGATGGCTGGCATGATGTCCGCCGTGATGTCCGCCACCATGGTGACCACCGCCGTGTCCGCCGCCGCCGCGCGCGAACACTTGTCCTGCCATCAAGCCCATTGCAGCCATCGCCAACAGGAACCCAAGTTTGCGATTCATATCGAATACCTTTCCCAGCAGATTCATTTGAATTGAGCGCGAGCGCCGCCGGCGAGACCGACCTGGCGACGGACTAAGAAACCTTAGCTCACGGCCGCGTGCGAGAGTGAAACGGGCGACGCGCGAACCGAGCGCTCGCGCAGCACCTAGCAGAGCCACGCGAGAACAGCTCGAACTGCGCGAGCTCGGTGGCCTTGAAACTTTAGCTCACCGGCGAGAATGCGAGAAAAATGGGCGCCGAGCTGTCAGAAACCCGGGGAAAAGCGACTAGGAGGCAGGGTGCGCCAGCACATAGCGTATAGCCTGCACGAGCTCGCGCCGCGTGCTGGGCGAGTACTCGATGTCGAGCCACAACACCCGGCCTGACGCGTCCAACAAATACGTCGAGGGCACGCGGCCGGGCGCAGTTTGTTCGAGCGTCTTTCCCGCCTGATCGCACAGAACCACAAAACCACTGCCTGCCTGCGCGGCCAGCTCGCCGGCCAACTGTGGGTCGTCGCCCGAGTTGATGGCGACCACGCGCACCCCCTGCTCGCCGAAACGAGCGATGACTTCAGGCTCGAGATCGCCAAGCTGTTGCAGAGAGCTCGGCTTCTTGCCGTTCCAAATCACGAGCACGGTCAGCTTGGGACCAAGCAGTTGGGCCATCGGCTGCGCTTGACCGTCGGGCTTCGCAAGCTCGACATTCGGGAATGGATCGCCCACTTGTACCTTGCACAGTTGGGCGTGAGCGCGCGAGAGGCTGACGCGCGGCATCGTCAACTGGTCGTCCGCGATTTCGCCGAGCGGGACGAATGCTTTGGTGCCCGGCGGCCGCGTGGGCTGGGCGGGGCTCGTCGAGGACGGCTCGCCAAGAGGAGCAGGGGCGGAACTCGCGCCCGGCTCCGCAGCAGCTTCGTTCGCCGCTGGCTCAGGTTGCTGGTCGGCAGGCGGCGTGGGCGAGACTTGAGGCGCGCGCTCGAGGGGCACCTCGGCCCGAGCGACCTTCACTTGCGGATCGACATGCTCGCGCTCCGCTGCGGCGGGCGGGGAGGCTGCTTGTTGGCCGCTGGGCGGTGGAGACTGAGTGCAGCCAAGCGCGAGAACGAGGCACGCCAAGAACCAACCGCTGAATGGAACGTTTCGCGCGGCGCTCATCTGCGGTACTCCTACATGCAGAATGATTCGATTTCGAGATGCAGCTTGCAAAGCCGTCCGGCATTCTGGGCTTCGCCGGCGCAAACGTCAACGTCGAACGGCGGCTTCGCCAGTGCGGATCTGAATGCCCAACTCGCGCAATTGCTTGCTATCGACGGGACCGGGGGCTTCGGTCATGAGGTCGGCGGCTTTTTGCGTTTTGGGAAATGCGATGCAATCGCGGATGTTATCAAGCTGCCCAAGCAGCATGACCCAGCGGTCGATGCCAAGGGCGATTCCGCCGTGCGGCGGAGCCCCGAAGGCGAGCGCATCGAGCAGGAAGCCAAATCGTTCGCGCGCTTGTTCCGGCGAAATCCCCAAAAGGCCGAAAACCTGCTGCTGAATAGCGGGATCGTGGATCCGAATCGTGCCGCCGCCCGCCTCGGTGCCGTTGATCACCAGGTCATAGGCTTGGGCCCGGCAACGGCCGGGATCGGCTTCGAGCCATTGCAAGTCTTGCGGCCGCGGAGCGGTGAACGGATGGTGCATGGCCGCCCACCCGCCGGTCTCTTCATCGCGCGCGAACATCGGAAACTCGATGACCCACGAGAATCTTTTGTCCGCCGGGTCATACAGCTTCAACTCTTCGCCGAACCGCTTTCTTAGC
>DATJEN010000307.1:0-7578 GCA_035496575.1 Pirellulales bacterium | reverse complement strand
GAACAGCAGATGCTGGCCGTGGCCCGGGCGCTCATGGGCCGGCCGAAGCTGTTATTGCTGGACGAGCCCTCGCTGGGGTTGGCGCCGCTCATCGTGCTTAAAATATTTGAAGTGGTACGGCGGCTGAACGAGGAGGGAATGGCCATCCTGCTGGTCGAGCAGGCGGCCCGCATGGCCCTCAAGCTCGCGCACCGTGGCTACGTGATGGAAATGGGACGAATTACGTTCAGCGACCGCGCGGACGTCTTGCTCAAAGATCCGCGCGTGCAAGAAGCGTACTTGGGTGCTTGAGAATAAGATCCCAAGCGACACTAAACACAGCGAGAACCAGCCGTGTCGCGGCACGAACAATTGTGGGCTCCCTGGCGGCTGGCGTACATCAGCCCCCAAGATGCGCCGCGCGAGGAGCCTGGCGAATCATTGCCGTACTTGCCCGGCGCGGATGCCCAATGTTTCATGTGCCGCGCCGCGGTGGATCTCGACGAGAAGGCGACCCTCGTGGTCGAGCGGACCGGCGAGGCGATCGTGATCCTTAACCGCTTCCCTTACAACAATGGACATCTGCTCATTGCTCCCTTGCGCCATCAGGGGCGGCTCGACGAGCTGCTCGACCGCGAGCGAGCGGACCTCGATCGGCTGATCGCCAAATATGTCGGGCTGCTCGAGCGCCTGATGAACGCCGAAGGATTCAACATCGGCCTCAATCTCGGTCGCGTAGCCGGCGCGGGAGTACCGGGACATTTGCATTGGCATGTCGTGCCGCGTTGGAGCGGGGACACAAATTTCATGCCCGCCTTGGCAGGCGTGCGCGTGATTCCGCAAGCGCTCGAAGCCTTGTGGGATTTGCTGCGCAGCCAGTCCGGCGGCAGCACCGATCCTTAGACGAAAGCTGCTCGATGCACAGCTTTCTGCAATCGGTCGAAGCTCGCGAGCGCAGCCTGCTGGCGCCTTATGCCATGCCTAGCGCGCGCTCCGCCGGACGCGAGCATCCGGAGTCCGAGCATCCCTATCGCGGACCCTTCCAGCGCGATCGTGATCGCATCGTGCATAGCGCGGCGTACCGGCGGCTGAGTTCGAAAACCCAGGTCTTCACCGGCGACCTGGGCGATTATCACCGCACCCGGCTGACGCACACGCTCGAAGTGGCTTCGGTGGCGCGCACGATCGGCCGGGCGCTGATGCTCAACGAAGACCTGATCGAGGCCCTGGCCTTGGTGCACGACCTTGGTCATCCGCCTTTCGGCCATGCGGGCGAAGACGCGCTCGACCTGTGCCTTCGAGCGGAGGGCGGATTTTCTCACAACGCCCAAGCCTTGCGAATCGTGCGCGAGCTGGAGACCCGTTATTACCGATTTCCGGGCTTGAATCTGACGCGCGAAGTGCTCGACGGCCAGGCGACGCGCGTCCGCTCGGCGGCCGCCGGAGTCGGTCCCTTGCTCGAAGTGCAGGTTGTCGAGGCTGCCGACAGCATCACTTACGATACCCACGACGCTGACGATGCCCTGGAGCTTGGGCTGTTGGAGCTCGACGAACTGTTGCAAACGAGCCTGTGGGCAGCGGCGGCCAAGCGCGTGCGCAGCCGTGCGGCCGACCTGCAAGGCGGCGAATTGCGGCGCGCCATCTTGCACGAGCTCATCGAGTGGCAAGTCGGAGATCTGCTCTCGCGGGCAGCCGAACGGTTCGCCACCCAGAACTTCAAAGACTTTGAAGAAGCGCGAGCCGCCCCCGCCGTCATCGCCGCCAGCCAGGAATTGGCCGAGCAGAAGCTCGAGCTCGAGTCGTTCCTGCGGGAACGCGTTTACCGGCATCCCGAAGTGCTCGCGCATCGAATCGAGGCTCAGGCAGCGCTCGCGCGGATGTTCGAAGGCTATCTTCGCCGGCCGGAGCTCATGCCCGAACGTTTCCAAGGCCGCAGTCATTCGGCCGGTTTGCGCCGCACGGTGGGCGATTACCTGGCCGGCATGACCGACCGCTTTGCCATGCGAGAGTTCGAGCGGCTTTTCGCTTGAACTTGCGGCGGGTTGGCTAGATACCCGGGATGGCCGGGACTGGCAACGGCATCGTGCGCGACCTAAAATTGAATGTTCCCCTTCCCCTCCTAACACGTATCGTCCATCGCCATGGCGCTCGTCGTCCTTCGACTGGTGTTCGTGCTTGTCGCCGCCGGCGTGGGCGTGCAGTTGATTAACTCACCGGACCTGGCGCGCGAGCCTGAGTATCTGCCTTGGGTGGTGTTCGGCGCCGTGATGTTGGGCGCGGCCGCCGTCATTGGCGTCGACGTGCTGGTGCGCCGCAAGAAGCTGGAAACGATTTCGGCCGTCTATTGGGGATTGCTGGTCGGCTTGTTTCTCACGTACGTGTTGCGCTTGGCGCTCAGCCCGGTGTTGCCGCAGCGCCATCCGGCGACACCTTACGCCGAGCTGAGCCTGGGCATGGTGCTGTGCTACACCTGCATCACTTTGTTGCTGCAGACCAAGGACGATTTCCGCTTCATCATTCCCTACGTGGAGTTCGTCAAGGAAGTCAAAGGCCTCAAGCCCTACGTCCTCGACACGAGCGTGGTGATCGATGGCCGCATTGCCGACGTGATCGAGACCAGGATTCTCGACAACCAGCTCATCATGCCGCGATTTGTTATCTCCGAGCTGCAAGCCGTGGCCGACAGTTCCGACAAGCTGCGCCGCGGGCGCGGCCGCCGCGGGCTCGACATTCTCAACCGGATGAGCAACAACCCCGACGTCGATCTGAAGATCTATGACCGCGAGCTGCCCCAATTTGCTGGCCAGCCGGTCGATCTGAAGCTGGTGCTGCTGGCTAAGTACCTGGAGGGAAAAATCGTCACCAACGATTACAACCTCAACAAGGTGGCGCGCCTGCACGGGGTCGGAGTCATCAACCTGAACGATCTGGCCAATGCTCTCAAACCGATCGTGCTGCCAGGCGAGAACCTCGAAGTGCGGATTGTGAAACAGGGCGAAGAGCCCGGCCAGGGAGTGGGCTATCTCGACGATGGCACCATGATCGTGGTCGAAGGCGGGCGCGAGCACATCAACAAGAACGTGAAGATCACGGTCACCAGCGTGCTGCAAACCAGCGCCGGCCGCATGATCTTCGGCCGCTGCGAGGCGGTGACCGCCAGAGTCTAAACGCCGCGCTAATCTTGCGTGTCGAACCAGGTCGGCGGGATGTCGAGCGACCACACGTCATTGGCCAAAGGTTGCGCATGGCCTCCGGCAACCCACATCTTGTCGCGCCACACGAATGCCGAGTGCTCGTGCCGCTCTTTCCAGATCACGCGCGAGATGAGCTGCTTCCAGTCCTTTCCATCGCGCGAATACCACACGTCGCCTAGATTCTGTGATGGGTTGTTGGACCACCCACCGAGCACCCACATCCGCTCACGATACACAACCGATGAAAACCACAGCCGCGCGGACCACCCGGCCTGCTTGCTGACCTGGTCCCAGTGCACGCCATCGGCACTCGACCACACGTCATTTCGCGCCTCATACTCGGGCTGATAATTGCCGCCGCCGAACAGGTAGATCTTTCCCTCCAGCACGGCGGCCTGATGGTACGCGCGGGCCGGCCAGGCGGCGTTGTCCGTTTCCAGTTGCCAGTGCACGCCATCGGCCGTTGACCAGACATCGTTCTTAAGACTGTGACGATCGCCGAAATAATAATCTTCGACTCCGCCCAACAGCCACAGCTTGTCTTTGAACACGACGCACGCCGCCGCCAGCCGCGGACTCCAGCCGGGCTTTGCGGCGTCGAGCCGCCATTGGTTTCCATCCCCGCTCGACCAGACCTCGCTCGATGCTTCGTGACCTGGCAGACGGCCGTTGTACCAGCCGCCGAGAAACCACATGCGATCGGCGAAGTTAGCGGCCATGCCGAGATCGCTGTGCTTCCAGGGAGCCTGGAGCGTCACCTGCCGCCAGTTCGCTGCGTCCGCGGTGGTCCACACGTCGCGCGGGGCGGGCTTGAACGAGTCGAACCAGCCCCCCAGGATCCACAGCCGATCCTTGAAAACCACCTCGGCCTGGGAGTCGCGCGGTTGCCACGCGGCATGCTCCGCGACGCGCACCCAATCAGGGGCGGGCTCGCTCCCCTGGGCACAGGTTGCGAGCAATAGAAAGGCAATGAGATTCGCGAACGTTCTCACGACTGCTTACCCAATACGTGCTTGAGCGCGGGCTCCAGCGCGGGGCAACGAAACGCGTATTGGTTTGACAGCAGCTTCTCGGGTTCGACGCGCTGGCTGGACAACAACAGCTCGTCTGCCATCTGGCCAAAGATCAAACGGGCGGCGAAGGCCGGCATCGGTGAAATCGCGGGACGCCCGAGCACCCGCGCGAGCGTTGCCGTGTATTCCGCGTTCGTGACCGGGTGCGGCGAGACCACGTTGACTGGCCCACGCAAGCTCGCGCTGGCCAGGCAGTACATGAGCGCGCCAACCACGTCATCAATGGCGATCCAGCTCATGAATTGCCGCCCGTTGCCGATCCGCCCGCCCAGGCCGAGCTTGAAGGGCAATAACATCTTCTTGAGCGCGCCGCCCTTGCCGCTCAAGATCATCCCAAAGCGCGCGAGCACGACACGGATGCCTTTGTCGGCGGCAGGCTGCGTCGCCGCTTCCCAATCGCGGCATACCTCGGGTAGAAATTGGCCCGATCCAGGCGGACTTTGTTCCGTGAGCAGCTCTTCACCGCGGTTGCCGTAATAACCGATGGCCGAAGCGCTCAAAAAAACCTGGGGCGGCTCCGCCATTTGCGCAAGGGTCGTGGCCAATGTGCGCGTGCTCTGGACGCGGCTCTCCTGGATGCGGCGCTTCTTCTCGCTCGTCCAGCGGCCTTCGGCGATGCTCTCGCCCGAAAGGTTAATGACCGCATTAGCGCCGGCAAGCGCGTGCGGGTCCAGTTCGCCTCGTTCGGGGTTCCACGGCGCGTCGTCGCTCGAGGACTGCACCGGACCTCGAATTAGCCGGCGCACATCATGTCCGGCCGCGCGCAAGACTCGCGTCAGCTCGCTGCCCACCAACCCGGTCGCGCCGGAAACGAAGATTTTCATTCATGGACCCGCAGCGGCTGGAGAGCGCGGACCCGGCGCGTCTTGTCCCGGCTGAAAAGATTCATCCCCCGAGAGCAAGTACATGGCCATGGCGGCCAGCATCAAGGCGACGACCAGCCAGGCGCGCCAGTCTTTGTGCAGTTGGGTGCGCGTGCGACCTTGATGGTTTTCGCCGTGGTGGTGTCCTTGATGGTGGTCGTGTTGCGTCATGCGAGTGGTGCGCGTGATTTGATCGAAGAGGTGGCAGTATTCGAAGATAAGTTTACCCAGCGTGCGCAGTTGGCGGCAGCCCTGCGAAACGGCCCGTTGCGGTTGTCCACTAGAGCATCGAATGCGATATTGCTGCAAACCACCGCTCGATAACAACCTAGGTCGCGCGTTTTAGCCGGGGCGAACCCCGCTCGAACTCGGCCCCTCTAAAACCTTATCACGCCCAGGCACGTTGGGAGTTTCTCCGGATGACCAAGCGAGTTTTCAATTTCCTGCCGGGTCCGGCTGTATTGCCGGTGTCCGTCCTCGAGCAATGCCAGCAAGCCGTTCTGGAAATGCCCGGCCTGGGCATGTCGATTCTCGAGCTCGGGCATCGCTCGCAGACATTTGAGGCCGTTTTGGCGGAAGCCAAGGCGCTGCTGACCGAGCTGCTTGGCATTCCCAGCAACTACAAGATCCTGTTTTTGCAGGGGGGCGCCAGCCTGCAATTCTCGATGCTGCCCATGAATCTGCTCCGCGGCACCGGGCGCACCGCCGACTACATCGTCACCGGCAGTTGGGGCAGCAAGGCCTTGCAAGAAGCGCAGCGCGAGGGCACGGCCCGCGCCGCGTGGGATGGCAAGGCCGACAACTACTCATTCGTGCCCGCCGCAACGGAGCTGAAGCCGAGCGCCGACGCCGCCTATGTGCACATCACGTCGAACGAAACCATCCAGGGAGTCGAATTCAGCCAGGAGCCGCCGACAGGATCGGCCCCCTTGGTGTGTGACGCTTCGAGCAATTTTTTGTCGCGTCCGACGGACGTCAGCCGCTATGGACTGATCTATGCCTGCGCGCAAAAGAACGCCGGGATCGCCGGCGTGACGGTCGTCATTGTGCGCGATGACTTGCTCGAGCGCGTGCCGAAAAATTTGCCCACGATGCTCGATTATCGGCTGCAAGCCGCTAACGACTCGCTCTACAACACGCCGCCGGTATTCGCCATCTACGTGCTGCTGCTGGTCACGCGCTGGCTGAAAAACGAGATCGGTGGGCTGGCGAACATGGCCAAGATCAATCGCGACAAGGCCGGCCTTCTATATCAAGTACTGGACGAGCATCCCGACTTCTATCGTGGGCATGCCCGACCGGACAGCCGCTCGATGATGAATGTCACCTTCCGCTTGCCGAACGAGGAGCTCGAAACGGCGTTCGTCAAACAGGCGAAGGCACGCGATCTGGTGGAACTCAAGGGCCATCGCTCGGTCGGCGGTATGCGCGCCTCGATCTATAATGCGATGCCGCGCGAGGGCGTTGTCGCCCTGCGCGATCTGATGCTGGAGTTCAAGGATTCCCAAGCGCGCTAGAATGGTAAGTGCGCGTGCCAGGATGCGATGCGTCTTGAGAACCTGGCCCGCGTGGATATGATTTGCGCGCCCCATAATCAAGCGCGAGCGCGCTCGAGCAAACCTTTCGCGGACCCCGACCGAGGATAATCTTCCATGGAAACACAGCTTGTCGTGATTGGCGGTGGTCCTGGCGGGTATGCGGCGGCTTTTTTGGCGGCCGACATGGGCATGCAAGTCACGCTGATCGAGGCCGAGAAGCGCCTGGGCGGCACCTGCTTGCTGAAGGGCTGCATCCCCTCCAAGGCTCTCCTGCACGTGGCGCGCGTCATGAGCGAAACGCGCGAAATGAGCGAGTGGGGCGTCGAGTTCGCCCATCCCAAGGTCAACATCGAAGCCATGCGGGCCCGCAAGGACAAGGTCATTCAGAACCTGTCCAATGGCCTGTCGCAACTCGCAAAAAAGCGCAAGGTGCAGGTCATTACGGCAAGAGCCACTTTCGAGAACTCGCAAGCGCTGCGCCTGACGCCTGCCGAGGGCACGAAGCTCGAGGACGATCGACTGATCTTCGAGCATTGTATCCTGGCAACCGGATCACTGCCCGCCATGCCCTCGGCGTTCAAGCTGCCGACGGACCGCGTGATGGATTCGACTGGCGCCCTCGACCTGGCCGATGTGCCCGAAAGTCTGCTGGTGATTGGCGGCGGCTATATCGGGCTCGAGATGGGGACCGTGTACGCCGAGCTGGGCTCGAAGGTCACCGTGGTCGAGTTGACGCCGTTCTTGCTGCCGGGCGCCGATCGCGACCTCGTCAAACCTTTGCACGACCGCCTGGCAAAGCATTTTGCAAACATCTATCTGGAAACCAAGGTCACGTCGCTCACCGACGGCGGCGACTATATCGAGGTTAACTTCGAAGGCGCAGGCGGGCAGAAGTCGGAGCGATTCAGCCGAGTGCTGGTCTCCGTCGGCC
>DATJEN010000306.1:0-12086 GCA_035496575.1 Pirellulales bacterium | reverse complement strand
GAAGTTGAATCCCGCGGCCTTCGCAAAGCCAGCCGCGTCCACCGCCGCCAGATAGTCGCCCGCGCTACTGATATCGCCCATAGCGCGCTCGCTGGGGTGGCATTCCAGGTCGAACGTGGTGCCGTACTTCAGACAAGCCTGAAACACCGGCGCGAATCGCTCGGTCAAAAGCTCCAGGCTCACCTTGTAAATGTCCGGTATGGCGTGGCCGCCAAGCGAGCTGGGCAACGGCGGAAACAAAAACCAATGACTCCAGCAATGCGCGGGTGAACCCACGAAGCCTGACACGGGCACGACGCGATCTTCAAGCTTGCCGATGAAGTGAGCCAACCGGACTGCCGCGACCAGGCTGTCCGTTGCCTGGCGGCGCACGATCTCGGCCACGTCATCAGGCACGAAGAAGGGATCGGTGCGGGGTGGGTTGTTGCCGGCCGCGCGCCAGCGGGCATACGCCTCGACCGACTCGCCGCCCAAGAACTGAATGGTCTTGGCGCTTGGTTCATCCCCCAGCGCCTGGCCTTGCAAGTGCGCGGCTAGCGAAAAGATCTCGAGGCCGCGGCTCTTGGCCTTGTTGACGCGCTCCTGGGCATAGGCCTTTGCGCCAGCATCGTCACGGCACCGCGACAGGTCGAGCTCCCAGGTGGCTTCTTCCCAGCCATCGAAGCCAGTCTTGGCGATCCAGTCGAGCCAGCCGTCCTCAGGCACGTTGCCGAACTGCCCGCGCACAAGGCCGATCTGGTGGTGCGAATGCTTTCCTGAGCGGTGCGATGCGGTCTGGTGATGGCCCATGCCAGGTATAGCTCCTATTCGATGCAGTCTTCGAGGAAGACCGCGCATCTTATTGGATGCCCCTCGAATTGCAAGCTGCGCAGGCGTGGGCACTGTCCCATGCAATTGGCCGCTACAATGATCGCGTCACTGCTGCCCAACCGCGGGGATTCTAGCGCCATGAAGCTCGCCAAAGTACGCCACGCGGAAGGCTGGGAGACCGTGGGGCTCGTCGAAGACGAATCCGTCACGCTGTTTGAGCCTGGCACCAGCTTGCAGCAACTGCTCGAGGCCTCGGATCCGCCCGCGCAGGTCCGCGAGCTCGAAACGCGCGCGCGGACCCGCGTCGCACTCGACTCGCTGCGGCTGCTTGCACCCATCGATCGCCAGGAAGTCTGGGCAGCGGGCGTCACTTATCGCCGCAGTCAGGTGGCGCGGATGGAAGAGTCGGAAGGCGGGGCATCTTTTTACGACAAGGTGTATGGGGCAGCCCGGCCCGAGTTGTTCTACAAAGCCACGCCGCACCGAGTCTCCGGCCCCGGCCAGGCCGTCCGCATTCGTCAGGATGCGACGTGGAGCGTGCCCGAGCCCGAGCTTGCATTGGTTCTCAACTCGCGGCTGGAGCTGGTGGGGTTCACGATCGGCAACGACATGAGCTCGCGCGACATCGAGGGAGAGAACCCGCTGTACCTGCCGCAAGCGAAGCTGTACTTGGGCTCCTGCGCCCTGGGGCCTTGGATCACGCTGGCAGCGGCGATGCCGCGGCCGGAAGAAATCGAAATCGAGATGGTCATTGAGCGCGCCGAGCGCCAGGCCTTCGCTGGCAAAGTCTCGGTCGACCAAATGGCGCGCAGCTTCGCAGACCTGATCGGATGGCTCGCGCGCGACAACAGCTTTCCGGACGGCGCTATCCTGCTGACAGGCACGGGCATCGTGCCGCCGAACGATTTCACGCTCGAAGCGGGGGACGTGATCGCGATCGCGATCAGCGGCATCGGGCGGCTGCGAAACACCGTGGTGCAAGGACCGGCCAGCTAGCAGCGCGGCGCGAGCGCTTTGCCTTGCCGGGCATAGCGAAGTGCTGTCGACCTGCGGGCGATCTTGCTGGCTGAATTCGCCGCCACTCGATGCCGGCGATATAATTGGTACCAGCGGCAAGGATAGGGCCCTTTTGGCCACGGAAAAAGGCTTGCCGGTCGCATCATTTCTCCAGGTTCCGGCCCCGGCGACAATCGTCACACCCGACACAACCGTCGGCGTTAAGAGCAAGCCGCAGAATGGTTTTGCATCGCTGCGCCTTGCCCTTTCGCGCCCTCGGGAAGGTTCGTCACCAGCGCCAAGACCGGAGTGCTCGTTACGACTGGCGAAAGTTTCTAAAGTCGCCCCCCTCCGCGAATCGAAACTAACTTCGGAAGGTTTGTGGCGCCAAAAGTTTCAAACGCTTTAGGCGTCACGAACTGCAGGGGGGAACCTGCCCGCTGAGGCCACGATTCGAGCCTCGCACAGCGACACGACCAAGGGCGCGCAGCGCCGGCGGTTGTGCCCACGCATGTTCTCTCCTGCCGATGCGATTAAGCACCGCTCGCACGTTTGGCAGTCAAACGCGTGACGCAAGTGGTTCCCAGACGCTGGGTAAACTTTGCGGCGCGCAGATTTTCCATGACTGCCGGCGCAGCCAGGGTGCCGATGACTTAGTTGAGGCTCGGATCAGAAGGACCTGAACCACGCCACGGCGAAACGATTTACACAAAACGTAAGCCCCGACCCAGATGTTCATGGACGGCCGGTTGACCCCACAGCCGGCCCGAAGGATCGGACCAAAGGCCGTCGAAGCCATGAGCAAGGGGCGAGCAAGTCTGCGGAGTCAAGACTCCGCCGACTAGAGTTCCCACACAAGCGCGAGTCAATTGGAGAGCCTGCGATGAAGGTCTTCACAACGGGTCAGGTCGCAAAGATCTGTAAAGTTGCCCCCAGAACAGTTAGTAAATGGTTCGATTCCGGCCGTCTGAAGGGATACCGCATTCCGGGTTCTCAAGACCGCCGCATTCCTCGTGAGTATTTGATCCGCTTCCTGAAGGAACACGGTATGCCCTTGGGCGACCTCGAAGACGAGGCCATGGCCAAGGTGCTGCTGGTCGGCCAGGACCAGGTGCTGATCGAGAACCTGAAGCAGAAGCTGCCGCTCGATCGCTCCTTCAAGGTGGCTATCGCCGCCAGCGGATTCGAAGCCGGCATTCAAGCCGAAAGCTTCCATCCCGATTGCATCATCGTGGACTTCTCGATCGGCCGCGTTGAGGCGTTGCAGATTTGCCAAAATCTGCGCCGCAACCCCGAGTATGCCGACACGATCTTGATCGCCCTGCTGCCGGATGATGGCAGCTCGACGAGCTTCGATCGCTCGAGCATCAACGAGACGTTCAAGAAGCCGTTTGACGCCGCCTTGCTTGCCGAGCGGTTGCGAACGCTGATTGGCGCCCGCAAGGAGCTGGTGTAGTCCCGCAGGGCGTCGCTCGCCGACTCTCGCTGCCTTTGGATCGCGCAACTAACCCGTCGCGGATGACCCCCGCGACGGTTTTTTTGCGCGCTTGGCGATGCAAAGCCGCCGAATGGGCGTTCTGCCGCCCCCTCGACGGCGCTCCTATTCGGCTTAGAATGGGGACAAGCGCGTCGTGGTCCGCAGGCGAGGCGAACGGCCAGGCTGGGTTCGCACGGCGCGCGATTTTTCCGCCCGCGCCGCGGAATTCCCGCCGCGGCAGTGAGATTTCATGAGCGATTTGACGCACATCGGCCCCAGCGGCGCCAGCCGCATGGTAGATGTGGGGGCCAAGCCAATTTCACAACGAATCGCGCGCGCTAGCGCCCGAGTCCGCATGGCAGAAGCGACACGCCGCCGCCTGGCCGAGCGTGGGCTGACGAAGGGCGACGTGCTCGAGGTTGCGCGGATTGCCGGCATCATGGCGGCCAAGCGCACGTCCGAACTCGTTCCGCTTTGCCACCCGATCCCGCTCGACGCGGTGGAGATCGAGTTTGAGCTGATTGACGCGGACCAGGTGGGCATCAGCGCCGAGGCCCGCACGCAAGCCCGCACGGGAGTCGAAATGGAAGCGCTGACGGCCGCGAGCGTTGCGGCCCTGACGATCTATGACATGTGCAAAGCGATTGACCGCGGAATAACCATCGAAAACATTCAATTGGAAGCCAAGTCGGGTGGAAAGAGCGGAGACTTTCGCCGCTCGCCATGAAACAAAAGCCCTGTTACGCCGCGCCCCCACGCGATTCGAAACGATGCGCGCCACCGCCGCTGCCACGCGGCGCTCGAGGAAGGACCGGTCGATGAAGCAAGCGATGGCTGAGCAGGATTCACTGGCGCTCGAATGGAAGCGACTCTATGCGCCGATCGCCGTGGAGCTGGGCGCGGTCGAAGACATGCTGCGCAACGAGCTCACCAGCGACGATCCGTTCGTGGATGGGCTGGTCAAGCATGCCTTTCGCTTGGGCGGCAAACGCCTGCGCCCCGCGCTCGTGCTCTTGTCCGCGCGGGCGTCTGGCCGCGTGGTTCGTGACCACATCGTGCTGGCCGCCGTGCTCGAGATGATCCACACGGCAACGCTCGTGCACGATGACGTGCTCGACGAAGCCAGCATGCGCAGGCATTGCGAAACCATCAACGCCGTCAACGACAACGAAGCCAGCGTGCTGGTTGGCGACTTTCTATTCACGCACGCCTTCTACCTGGCCAGCAGCCTGGAAACCACGTTCGCTTGCCAGACCATCGGCCGCGCCACCAACGCCGTCTGCGCGGGCGAGATGCGGCAGATCAACACGCGCGGCAACTTCAATGTCAGCGAAGCGGAATATCTTTCGATCATCGAAGCCAAGACCGCCGAGCTTTGCGCGTGCTGTTGCCGCTTGGGCGCCCATTACGCCGGGGCCAAGCCCGATCAGGAGGACGCGCTTGACCGGTATGGGCGGAACCTGGGCATCGCTTTCCAGATCGCCGACGATTTGCTGGATCTGGTCGGGGACGAAGTTTCGATGGGCAAAAGCCTGGGCACCGATTTCGAAAAGCAAAAGCCAACCTTGCCGCTGATTCGGCTGTTGGCGGAAAGCACGCCCGGCGAGCGTGCGACGCTCGTTGAATTGCTTGCGGCCGGCGGTCCCTCAGCCCGATCGCAGCTCGATGCGTGGCTGGCGCGCAGCGATGCGGTGGAATACTCGCTGAACCAGGCGCGGAAATACGCGCGGCTGGCTGCCGAGGACGCTCGACGTCTGCCGCCAGGGCCGGCGCGCGACACGCTGCTCGCCGTGGCCGAGCTGGTCGTCAGCCGACGGAACTAAACGGGCGGCGCGCAAAAAAACCACCGCTCGCGTGCGAGCGGTGGTTGCAGATTCGATCCGTTTTACCTCTCGTTAGCTCGGCGTGCCGATGTTGGCCGCCGTCGCGCCCGGCTGGGCCGGAACGGGTGGCTGCGCCTGCGGCGGAGCGACCGTCTCCGACGGCACCTGCAAAGCAGGACCATTCGCTGGAGCCGCGGCGCCAGGAACGTTGGCCGGCGCGCCCGGATTGGCCGGGTTGTTGTCACGCGGAGCATGCGGCCGCGCCGGCATTCCGGCTTGGGACGCAAACATGTCGCGCAGCTTTTCCGAGCCTAAGTCCTTCGGTTGCAGATCGAGAGCCTTGTCCAGCTCGCGAACCGCTTGCCGCGGATAGCCCAAGTAGCCGAAGTGGTATCCAAGCAGGAAGCGATTGGCCGCATCTTCGGGCTTCGCATCGCGCGCTTGTTCCAAGGCCTTCAACTGCGTGGTGTAGTTGCCGATATTGGGATAAATCTGGGTGTAATTCTTCACCACCAGACCCCACTCATTCTCGGGCAACATTTGCATGGCCATCTGCACCATGCCGGCGGCTTGTTCGAACTGGCCAATGGCGAAGGCCGCTTGCGCCATGAGCAGCACGACGCCCCCGTTGTTGGGGTTATCGATCAGCGAGTGCTGCCAATCGTGAATGGCTTGCTGATAGTTCCCGGATTGGAAAGCTTGCTCGCCACGGCCGATGTAGTCGTTGGCCGAGAGGGTATCCACGGGCTGGTTGACGGTCGTGGGCTGCGTTGCGTCGGCGTAGTAGGCTCCCGACGACGCGTACCCATAACCATTGTCGTAGTACGGATAGCCATAGCCGTAGCCGCCATAGCCACCATACCCGCCGTAGCCACCATAGCCATAACCACCATAGCCGCCCCAGCCGCCATAGCCTAAGCCATAACCCAGGCCATACAGGCCCCAGAACGGCCAGCCAAACAGGCCGAAGCCCGGAAAGAATCCAAAGCCAAAGCCGCGGTTGAAGTTGTTGAAATTGTTGTTGCGGTTGAAGTTACTGAAGTTGTTGTTTCGGTTGAAGTTGTTGTTGTTGCGGTTGAAATTGTTGTTGTTGAAGCTGTTGTTGCGGTTGAAGTTTGCGTTGCGAGTCATTCCCGAGTTCGAGAAGTTTCTCGAGACGAAGTTGTTGCGGCCGCTACCCGAAAAATTTCGGCCAGCGAATGAGCCGCTGTTGTTCGCGAAGCTTCGGTTCTGGCCGCTGAAATTGCGCGACACGAAGTTCGAGCGGTTTCCACTCATACCGGAGCGAGCCATTGAGCTGCCGCTGAAATTGCGGCCGCCGCTCGAGAAGCTGCGCGCGCCGGAAAAGTTCCCGCCGGAGAAACTGCGGCCGCCGCCGGAGAAGCTACGACCGCCGCCGCCACCGGAAAAACTCCGGCCCCCACCGCCGCCAAAGCCGCCACCATGACCACCGCCTCCATGACCTCCGCCTCCATGACCTCCGCCTCCGTGACCTCCGCCACCACCATGACCGCCACCGCCACCACCTCGTGCCAGTGCCGGCGCAGCCGGTAGAGCCAAGAGGAGCGCGAGTGCCAGTGCGATAAATCGATTGGCTCGTAATCTCATCGCGTGTGCCTTTATAAAAAAACGCCTCATTTGCCCGTCGCCAACATTATTCTACGCATCAAACGGCCGAATGAGCGGCAGCTGTGCGCCTGAAAAGCACAGAGCGCAAGCGCCGCGCTGACCGCAAGATACGACCGATTGTACAGCCGAATGCGGAATTACTTCTTCGTAAGTTGCGCTCGACATGGATTGGAGTTCCTCCAGGGAATTTCGCCGCGCGTTTGGCCCGTCGTTGGCTAACTGGAGAGCGTTGCAACTCGCGCGCCCGTTTGCGGTCTCGGCCCTTTGACGCAACCGACACACCAGCGTACAAATGAGCCAGCCGCCCGCGCGTACAACTTCGGCCTCACATGAGAGGCCCTCGCAATGGGGACCTGCGAACCTGGTCAGGGACGAAAGTCAGCAGCCATAAGCAGTCATCTCTTTGTGCGATGGGTCTCTCATGTGGGGACCGAAGCGGGGGGTGCGGCCTTCTCCGCACGGGGGCTGTTGAAACGTGGCTCGCGTGCCCATGACCCACGACGAACAAAAGAGCACCGCCCAGGCCGCTTCGCGCTCCACGTCGAGTGCGGAGGGCGAATATGTCGTCGTGGCCCGCCGCTACCGCCCGCAGACCTTCGAGGAGCTGATCGGGCAGGAACACGTGGCCCGCGCCCTGGCCGGCGCCATCAGCGCCAATCGCGTTGGGCATGCCTACTTGTTCACAGGCGCCCGAGGCGTCGGAAAGACGTCCGCCGCCCGCATCCTGGCCAAGGCGCTGGACTGCATTCACGGGCCCACGCCCACGCCTTGCAACCAGTGCGACATTTGCCAGAGCATAAGCGCCGGCAGCGACGTCGATGTGCTGGAAATCGACGGGGCCAGCAACCGCGGGATCGACGAGATTCGGCAACTGCGGCAGAACGTCAGCATTCGCCCCAGCCGCGCGCGATTCAAGATCTACATCATCGACGAAGTACACATGCTGACGCGCGAGGCCTTCAACGCGCTGTTGAAGACGCTGGAAGAGCCCCCCGAGCACGTGAAGTTCATTTTCTGCACGACCGAAGCGAACAAGATTCCGATCACGATCCTGTCGCGCTGCCAGCGGTTCGACTTCGCGGGCATCCAGCTTCCTAATATCGTGGAACGGCTGCGGCAAATTGTGGAGGCCGAGGGAGTGAAGGCCGAGCCCGAGGCGCTGGCGCTGTTGGCGCGTCGCGCGAATGGCTCGATGCGCGACAGCCAGTCGCTATTGGAACAATTGCTCGCCTTCGCGGGCGAAACGATCACGGTGGCCGACGTGCATGCGATGCTCGGCACCGCGGGCGAGGCGCGCCTGGCCGACCTGGTGGCTCACCTGGTGGATGGCAATGCGGCCGGCGCCATCCAAGAGCTCGACGAAGCCCTCGAGCAAGGTGTCGACGTGGGCCAGTTGCTCGAGCAGCTATTGGGATATTTCCGCGACATGATGATGACGGCGGTAGGCTGCCCAGCCGCCAGCCTGCTGCACACCTCGGCCACAGAGCAACCCAAGTTGGCCGAAGTCAGCCGCAAGCTGGGCCTGGAAACGGTGCTCGGCATCCTACAAATACTCGATCAGACGCTGGCCCGGCTGCGCTATAGCACGCAAAGTCGCACGCTGGCCGAGATGGCGCTGGTGCGGATCGCGAATTTGGAAAATCTCACGGAGCTTGCAGATCTCATTGCCCAGTTGCGGTCCGCGGAACCGGCGGGGGCGGTGCTCAAACCCGCCGGCGCACCTGCTACCCAAGCAGCCCGGCCGCAAACGGCGCCGACTGCAAAAAAAAAAGAGGAACTGAACGGCGAGTTCCCTGAAGCCGCCGCACAGCACGACGCTGCCGAGCATGCTCGCGCACCTGAGAACGGGGCCGCAGCGGCCAGCTCAGCCGCACCGGCGCCGCTCGACCCCGAGCAAGCGCAGGCAATGTGGGATGCGGCCCTGGCGAGCATCTCTGGGCTGCTGGCAGACAACGCGGCGCTAGCCGAGCACGTCGCGCTTGCCGGCCCTCGAAAGCTGGTCGCTACATTTCGCGAGAAGTATACTTCTTGTAAGAAGTTCTGCGAGCGCCCCGATCAGCTTGCCGCGTTGAAGAGCGCGCTTGCTGAAGCCACCGACGGCGCGCCGGTGGAGGTGGAGTTTGTCACCGCGCCCGACGAGCCGGCAACGAGCGCGCCTGCCAAGAGCATGGTGTCGACGCGCCGCCGAATGGCGGACACGGCTGAGCATCCCTTGGTGCGCAGAGCGAGTGAGCTGTTCGACGCGCGCATTGTCCGCATTGACGAATCGAAAACCTGACCGCGAAGTTGAGCGCAAGATCATGTTCAAGGGGCTCGGAAATCTGGCGAACCTTGGCGCTATGCTGAAGCAAGCCCAGGAAATGGGTAGCAAGCTGCAAAAGGTCAACGAGGAGCTGAAGGAGCGCCGCGCCTCCGGTTCGGCGGCAGGTGGGCTGGTGACGGTCGAGGTCAACGGCATCGGCGAAGTTTTGACATGCCGCATCGACCCATCGCTGGATGCCAACACGGACCGCGAGCTACTGGAAGATCTGCTGCCGGCTGCCATCAATGATGCGCTGGCCAAGAGTCGGCAGATGCACGCCGATGCCATGAAGTCGCTGGCCGGCGGCATGAACTTGCCGGGGCTGGACTCGGCCTTGGCCGAGTTGGCCGGCGAAAACCCCGGCAGCGGCCCGAGCGGCTAAAGACCACCGTAGCGAGCGAGAGGGCACCTTTGCTGAGCGAATCGGTAACCAGGCTGGTCGAGGAATTCGCCAAGCTTCCAGGCATCGGGAAGAAAAGTGCCGAGCGTTTGGCGTACCATGTGCTACGTCTGCACGAGAATGAGGCGGCGGCCCTGGCGGGCGCCATCCGTGCCGTCAAGGAAAACGTCCGCTACTGCCGCAACTGCTATAATCTGACGGAGCAGGAGGAATGCGAGATCTGCCGTGACCAGGCTCGAGATCGCAGTCTGCTGTGCGTGGTCGAGCAACCACGCGATTTGATGGCCCTGGAGCAGCCGGGGACCTATCGGGGGTTGTACCACGTGCTGCTGGGCAGGATTGCGCCGCTCGACGGCGTGGGACCCGAACACTTAACCATCGAGGCACTGACGGCCCGGATTCGCGGCGGGGACTTCCGCGAGGTGATCATGGCGACGAATCCGACCCTCGAGGGAGACGGAACAGCCTTGTACATTTCGAGCTTGCTGGCAGGGATGCCCCTGACGATAACGCGGCTGGCGCGGGGCATAACGAGCGGCAGTGTGCTAGAATTTGCTAACAAAGAGATTCTGGCGGATGCCTTGGCCGGTCGGCAAAAACTTTAAGCATCACGGCACCTCGGGCGCGTCGCCCTGTTAGTAACGGACTCTGCTGATTCTTATGCGACTCTCTTTCGGCCAAGAACTGCGGATGGTGCAGAAGCAAGTGCTCGCACCCCGCATGATCCAATCGATGGAGATTTTGCAGTTGCCGATCATGGCTCTGCAGGAACGCATCGAGCAAGAGATCCAGGAAAACCCGGTGCTCGATCTGGCCGAAGAAGACCTGGATCTGCCGGAAGAGCCCGTTGAAAACGAGAATCCCAACGCTCCCAGCGAGGAAGAGCGCGAGCTGGTCGTTGGCGAAGCCAAGAACAACGAAGAAGACTTCGAGCGCTTGATCAACATGGATGAGGAGTGGCCCGACCACTTCGAAGAGCGCTCTCGTCCCTCCAGCACGCGCGTCGAAGAAGAAGGCGCTCGCAAGCACGACGCTATGGCCAACATGGTCGCGCGTCCGCAGTCGCTGCAAGACTACCTGCACGACCAGCTTGGCTGGTTCAATCTCGCGCCCGAGCTGCGCGCGATGTGCGATCGCATCATTTACAACCTGGATGCGAACGGTTATCTGCAATCGCGGCTCGAGGACATCATCGATCCGACCGCCGGCCCCGAGCAACTGGCACTGGCTCAGCAAGCTTTGGGCATCGTGCAGAAGCTCGACCCGCCGGGCGTTGCCGCGCGCGACCTGCGCGAGTGCTTGCTGTTGCAGCTCACGCCGGGCATGCGGTCCTACGAACAACTGAAGACGCTGATTTCGACTCATCTCGAAGATATCGAGCACAATCGCCTGCCCGTCATCGAACGCAAGACTGGCTATTCGATCCCGGTGATTCAAGCCGCCCTGGTGGAGCTCAGAAAACTGAATCCAAAACCAGGCGCGAATTTTGGCGAAGCCTTTGTTCCGAACGTGACGCCCGACGTGTTCGTCGAGCTGGGCGATGACAATAAATACCGGGTGCGGCTGGAAGACGGCCGCACGCCGACTTTGTATATCAGCCCCTACTACCGCAAGCTGCTCACAAGTGGCGAGGCCAACGCCGAAACGCGCGAATACATCAAGCGGAAGATCAACTCAGCGCAGTGGCTGATCGAGTCGATCGAGCAGCGCCGCAACACGCTGACACGCGTGGCGCAAGCGATTGTGGACCATCAGACGGAGTTTCTCAGCAAGGGTCCCGAGTCGATCGAGCCCTTGAAGATGCAGCAGATCGCGGACAAGGTCGGCGTGCACGTCACGACCGTCAGCCGGGCCGTGGATGACAAGTGGATTCAGACTCCGCGAGGCATTTTTCCGCTCAAGCGGTTCTTCTGCGGGGGCACGGTCAGCGCCGACGGCGAAGAAGTTGCCTGGGACGCCGTGCGACTTAAGTTGCAGGAAATCATCGACAACGAGGACAAGCACCATCCACTCTCGGATGATGAATTGGTCAAAGAGCTGGCAAAACACGGCCTGACGGTCGCGCGCCGCACGGTGACCAAGTATCGCAAGGCGATGGACATCGCCAGCTCGCGGCAGCGGCGCGACTGGAGCGCCGAAACTCCACCGCCCGCGGGGCCCAGTGCCTCGAACGGGTCCCCGAACGGATTGCACGCCGAATAGGTTGGCGGCTCGTTCGAATTCCTTCGCGACATTCGGCCGCCACTCACGTATCGTGAACGCTCAGCGATTCGATGCGCCGGCCACGCCGCACTTGCTCTCCGCGCCGCGCCTGATCGATCATGCGCGCCACCTCGGACACGTTCTCCACGCCGCGCACATAAAAGATGGGATCGGTGCGATCGTTCGAGGAAATCTTGATGCTGCCCACGTCCACCATGCGGTCGAAAAGTCCTTGCTCGAAGGTGACGTCGTGGATTTCGATGAGCTCGATGCGATCGGTGGTGCGCACAATCACGCCGCGTTGATGATAGAACATCTGATTGGTGAGCTTATAGGTGACGCCCAGCCGCTCGCGGCCCAGCCGCACGAACGCATAGAGCCAGCCGAGGACCAGCAGTGCCAACGGGATGTTCCAGAGGCCCGGCTGGTCGCGCAACAAAACGGCGG
>DATJEN010000305.1:0-22756 GCA_035496575.1 Pirellulales bacterium | reverse complement strand
CTGCTGAGTCGTCATCACGGGCTTGGAGACCGTGTAGTTAATGTCCCGCGTGCGGGTCTCAAAGTTCGGCACCGTGTACTGGTACTCTTCCGTGTGGGTCTCGGGCACGCACTCCGACACATTGCGAGTCATCTGCACCGGAACCATGCGGCACACCTGGCGAGTCGCTTGCCGAGTCTCGGTGTAGGGCACCATCACCGTGTACTGTCGCTGCTGGGTCGTCATCACGGGCTTGGAGACCGTGTACGGAATCTCCCGCGTGCGGGTCTCAAAGGTCGGCACGGTGTACTGGTACTGGACCGTGTGGGTCTCGGGCACGCGCCGGTAGACCGTGTAGTTGTACTGCTGTTCCTCGGTGCGGCACTGAACGACATTCACGGTGCGGTATTCGGTGAAGGTCTGCGGCACCATGACGGTGCGCTCGACGGTTTGATACTGCACCTGCGCGGTGCAGTCATTGCAGGGGCTCGCGCAGCCGCCGCAATCGCCGCCGCCGTAGCCACGCCGATAATGGTGACCAGCTTGCATCAGGCCTGGGTCTAGGGCGACGAGGGCCGTGACTGCGGTCACAAACAAGAGGTTCTTCATACGGACCATTCTTTAGCCCTCCTTGCAAACCGAGTAAGTACGTGAGCCCCTACAAGACGACACTCGCACCAAACACGCGCGCGGCGTCACGTCGGACCGCCTGGCGCGCCCGTCACTCGACACCGGCGCGCAAGCACCCACGCTCGTTACACACAGGGGAACGGGCAGCAACAGGACGCCATCGATCCGTTGTCCAGTGAGCGACAACATGCGACGCGGTTTCGAAGGCCGAGCTCCGCGCAGTCTAATTCCGCCGGGGAATCTGCAAATAGTGCGCCCGGCGGGCAACCGAATGGAGGGAGAGGCCGGGCTCCATCGCACCAGCAAGCGTTTTTTGCGACATGCAAAACGAATTGCGGCCGCCGCAAGATTGCGCGTCGGCCTCGCGACAGGTTTCAGCCGCCTGCCAAGCGCAGACCAGGTTGCATTCGGACCGACCAGGGCGCGCGATAGAACAACATCGCGGCAACGATCCAACTGAAAAGTGGATCGCGCAACTTGGGTATCGCGCAAGCGCGGAATGCATGCCGCCGTGGTGCTCATCATGGCTCAGAACTCGGCACGATATCCTGCCCAACCTACCTACGCCCGAAAACATAACAGGCGGCTGGTCACGGAACCATACCCCGGCTCCCACGGTCGTATTCGCTGTGCAGCTCTCGATAGCGCCGCTCGTGGTGAAACGCCAAGCCAAGGAACGAGATGCCCAGGCCGATTCCGACCATGATCAACAACACCACCAAACACACGGCCATCGACGGAACTCCGTACAGCTGACCACTGTTGTCGTTGAGCGGCTCAGCCGAAAAGTGCTGAAATCGCAGCCCATAGCCGAGCGCCGTCAGTCCCAGGCCGACGAGCGCGCCGGCGGTAATAATCGCTCCTACAAGTGCTCGCATCGCAAGTTTCTCCTGTATCAATTTCGTCTAGGGATTGGCTTCGACCGCGCGACGTGGCGCGCGCCGAAGCATGCATTGGCCAATTCAGGTCACTGTCCGATCATGCGCAGGCAACCGCCGAAAACCAGCAGGATGCCGGCCATCACGATAAACAAGCTGCTACAGCCGCAGCCGGCCCACGGGCCGCGCGGCCCGGTCGGCTGGAAATATCCGCCGCTGCCCAGCAGCGGTCCACCTGGTCCCATGGTCATGCGAGAATCTCCTTGTGTGAGAGAGTTGGACGTTCCCTTGGCTCATCGAACTGGCGCGATGCGCCCCGTGTCATACGCATGCTTCGCGGCCTTTGCTTGCGGCACCCACCCCTCAAGCTGCGCGATGCGACGGCGATCGGCCGGATGATCGGACAGCACCTCGGGCAGTTGTGGCCCGCGCGACGTATTGGCCATCAGGCGCCAAAAGCGAATTGCCTGGTTTGGCTCATAATCGGCAAAGGCCATCAAGAACACGCCGATGTGGTCAGCCTCTGATTCTTGCTCGCGATTAAATGAAAGTGCGAACAACCCCGTGCCCAGGCTGCGCGCGCGGGCCAGGCGTTCGCTGGCGTGACGCGCCACCACATGCGCGACTTCGTGTGAGATGACAGCCGCGAGCTGATCGTCGTTCTCGACCAGCTCAAGCAGCCCAGTCAGCACGCCGATCTTTCCGCCGGGCAGGCAGAAGGCATTGATATGCCCCGAAACGATAACCGAGTATTCCCACTCGAACGGATAATTCGCGATGCGCAAATTGATTTCGCGGGCGAGCGGCTCGATCTCAACCGTGCGCGCCACTTTGCCGCTCACGCGTTCGACGCGCTCGACCAGCGGACCGTCCTTGAGCACACGCGCGCCGGAAAGCAACTCGGCATACGCCTCGCGCCCAATCTCGAGCTCCTGGCGGTCGGATAGCGCAAGCGCCTGCTGCCGGTGACCTGGACCTTGTCCTTCGGCCATGCAGCCGACGACCACCACGAGCGTGAGCCAGACCTGCGTCAGAAAAACTCGCCGTGCGCGCAGCGCCACCACCGTCCCACCCTCCCAGGCCCGAAGCGACTTCGCCTTGTTTGCGGCGAACTGCTTGGGCGGCGTGGGTGGGAGCAAAGCCCGTGCCACGTGGGGGGTGCGTGAGAAACGCAGCACCGGCCAGCGCGACTTTGCTGGAAGGAAACTAGCGACCCGCCGGTCGACGAACGACCGCGAGCACGTGGGGCGGAACTGCCGTGGCCAGCGTCACTTGGACCGCCGCTTGCGCAACTTCGTTGAGCGTGTCCAGTTGAGTGCGACGATTGGTAATCAGGCTGGTGCGCGCGGTAAACAACCGCAGGATATCCACCTCGCCCTCGCGAAACTGCTGTTCCAGTCGCTGGAGCTCGATGGGCAGAGTCGTGTCATTTATGTTGCCCAGCGACACCAGCAATCGCCGCGCACGCTCGTAGCGCTCGACGGCGGCTTGCGCCTCAAGGGTCGCGCGCACCTCGAGTTGCTGCCAAACCGTGTATCGTTGGCGAACCTCAGCCTGGCGTTGACGCAAGAGCGGCATGCCCGTGTTAATGATCAACAGATCGGTCTGTGCACGAAACCCGTAGAAGTCCGTTCCGGCGTCGGTGCGCTGATAGTAAGGTCCGAGCTGCAGGTCGGGCGTCCGCATCGCGTTGGCCAGCCGCTCGTTGGCACGCGCCGTGTCCAGATCGCTCCGCGCCGCGAGCACATCCGGGCGTCCGCCGGCAACCTGTCGCAGCGACTCGACCCCTTCCATCTGCAGCCTGATTTGACTTCCGCAGACTGCCTGCGCCAGACGGCTAGGATCGGCCGGCAGAAAGTTGTACCACGTCAGATCTCCCTCGAGCTCGATCGGCTCGTTGGGCGCCAGATTCAATTGGCGTTGCAAATCCAGCAAGGAGGTCTCGTATGCCTGCTCGGCCAATTGAGCCTGGTGCTGCGTCGAGCGGTAGTCGAGTCGAACGATCGCGACATCCGCTCCGGCCACCGCTCCGGCCGCGAGTTGGCGCTCCAGCACGGTGAGCAGCTCGGTGTTCAATCGCGCGTTGTCGCGCGTCAGATCGCGGAGTCCGCGCAAGTAGAGTGCCGTGAAATATAACCGTTCGGTCGCCGACAGGTTCACCAGCTCTGCCTGATGAATGTTCCACCGGACCGTGTTGAGAGCGGTGGAGCCGATCTCGTCGCGATAGCGTTGTTGATGCGCGAGTTGGATTGTCTGCATCAACAGCACGTAGTGATAGGTCGCCCCGTGGCCAGGAATCACTCTGTGCTGAAACGGCGTGGCCTGGACCTGCACGTAGGGATTGAAGGGATACGTCTGCGCGACGCCCATGACGCCGATCGCAACGCCCTCGTTTTGCCGCAAGGCGATCAGGTCGGGGTTTCGGGCGAGACCGGTTTCGATGGCATCGCCCAATTCCAGGTACTGCGGCGGGTTATTGACCTGTTCGCGCTGCGCGGGCCCGCTGGGGCTGGGCAATGGTTGTGGAAAGGGGCGCCGCTCCTGGGCTGGGCCAGGATTTGGCTGGCTTGCGTCTTCTTGATACCCCGTCAGGTGAACTTCCGGGGAAGCTGCCGCCGTCGGAAGCCGCTGGGAGTTGGCTGCCGCGAGCTGGCTCGGGCGATCCGGGGCGCGTGACTGAACGCCGGTGCGGCATCCGGCCAGCAGCAGGACCAGGATTATTCCGAACTGGTACTTGGCGTCCATGCCATGTGCTCCAGAGTTCGGGTCACGTGTCCAAATGCGAGATAGATGGGGGGCAACAGGAACAAATTCAACAGCGTGGAAGTCACCAGGCCGCCCAAAATGACCGCCGCCATGGGGTATTCGATCTCGTGCCCCGGCAAATTGCCGCGCACGACGAGCGGCACGAGCGCAAGGCCGGTCGCCAAGGCGGTCATCAGAATGGGGGTGAGCCGCTCGAGCGAACCCCGGATGACGAGTTGCGCGCCGAACGGCGCGCCCTCCATCTCTTCCAGGTGGCGGTAGTGGCTAACCAGCATGATGCCGTTGCGGGCAGCGATGCCGAGCACGGTTACGAAACCGACCAACGATCCGAGCGATAACACTCCGCCCTGCAAGTAGGCGCCGGCGACCCCCCCCACCAAGGCAAACGGGATCGTCAAGAACACGAGCAGTGTCAAGCGCCAGGAGCGAAAGTCAACGTGCAGCAACAACAGAATGCCGACGAACGAAGCCACGGCCAACAGCGCCAGCCGCCTGCGCGATTCTTCGCGGGCCGCGTATTCGCCCAAGAACTCGGGGTGGTAGCCCGCATCGAATTTGAGCGCGCGAACGTTGGATTCGATGTCGCGCGCGACGGAGCCCAAGTCGCGGCCCTGCACGTTGCAGGTCACGTCGATGCGGCGGGATGCCGACTCGCGCTTGATTTCGTTGGGGGCGGGCACAATCTCCAGGTCGGCGAGCTCGCCGAGGGGGACGTGTCCCCCTTGCGGCAAGTCGATCGAGAGCTCGCTGAGCGCCGTGAGATCGTTGCGAAGCTCTTCCGTGCCGCGCACCACGACGTCAAAGCTCTTTTGATCCTCGTAGACCTCGCCAACCTTGGTGCCGTTGATAAGCGTGGCCACCGCGCGGCGGACCTGGCCATGGGTCAGTCCGAACTGCGCGAGAGAGTCAGGCCGCACGCGCATTTGCAACTGCGGAACCAGCGTTTGGGTTTCGACCTTTAGATTCTGCACGCCCTCGACGTCGCTGATGGCTTTTTTGATCTCGTCGGCTTTGGCGCGCAATACCGCCAGGTCCGACCCAAACGTGCGCACAACGATCGTCGCGCCAGCGCCGGTCAGCACCTCCTTGATTCGCTCCTTCAAATACGTCAGCACGTCGCGGTACAAGCCGGGATAGCCATCGACAATCTGCTGAATACTGGCGACGGTGGTGGGCAAGTTGACGTCCGGATCGACGCTGATCCAAAGCTCGGTAAAATTCGGGCCCACGACCTCGTCGGCCACTTCGGCGCGTCCGATGTGAGAACCGAAATTCCGCACGCCGGGCACCGCGCGCAGCTCTCGGCTCACGCGCATCGTGATTCGCTGCATGGATTCGAGCGAGCTGCCCGGTTTCTCTACCCAGTGCATCAGGAAATCGCGTTCCTGGAAGTTGGGCAGGAATTCCTCTCCCATGCGCGCCGCCGCAATGCCGGACACGAGCAGCGTCAGCACCAATAACCCCGCCGCGGCGCGCCAACGGCTAACCAGCGCGGGCAGCACGCGCCCATAAGCGGATTGCAGGGCGCGAGCCAGCGGGGGCGTTTCGCGGCGGCCGCTGGACCGGCTCAACAGCATGAGCGACAGCGCGGGCGTCACGGTGAGGGCAACCAGCAGCGACGCCAAAATGGCCAGCATGTAGGCGATCGCCAACGGGCGGAAGAACGAGCCAGCCAGCCCGTCCAGAAACAATACCGGTACGAACACCAGCACCACGATCAGGCTGGCATAGACCACGGCGCTGCGGACTTCGAGGGAAGCGTGCAGCACCACCTGATAATCCGGCAGGGGGTGCGCGCTCGCGCGGTTGAGCCGCAGGCGGCGGATGATATTCTCCACGTCGATGATGGCATCATCCACCACTTCGCCCAGCGCAATCACAAGTCCCGCCAGCACCATGGTGTTGAGCGTGACACCCCAGTAGTGCAGTGCGAGCGCGGCGGCCACCAGCGACAGCGGAATCGCCGTCAAGCTGATCACGGCGGTGCGCCAGTCGTACAAGAACAGCACCAAAACCACGATGACCAGAATGCAGCCCAGCCACATGGCTTCGCGCAGGTTGTGCAGCGACTGCTCGATAAACGTGGCGGGCCGGAAGATCGTCGGGTCGAGTTCCACCCCCGCCAGCCCGGGCCGCAGGTCCTCGAGTGCGGATTCGACGGCGCGGGTCACCTCCAAGGTGTTTCCCGTGGGTTGCTTTTCCACGATCAGTAGCAACCCGGGACCGTCATTAATAACGGCGTCGCCGATGGGCGGCGGGAAGCCCTCGACCACTTGAGTCACGTCGCCCAGTCGCAGCGGCGCGCCTCCGCGTAAGTCGACGATCGTGTCGCGCAGTTCATCGCTGCGATGCACGCCCGGCAATTGCCGAACCGCGAGACGTTGATTGGGGGTATCGAGAAAACCGGCGGCGCTGAGCGAGGTCGCTTCGGTGGCGGCGCGCTGCACCAAATCGAGGCTCACCTCGTGGGCGCGCAGCACGTAAGGATCGACGAGCACCTGAAACTGCCGGTCGCGCTGGCCCCAAATGGCCACGTTGGCGACACCGGGTATGGCCATCAAGCGCGGCCTGATCGTCCATTTCGCCAGCGTCGTGAGCTCGACCTGCGAGAGTTTTTGCGAGGATACGCCGATCTTCAAAACCCGGCTGGTCGAGGACAAAGGCGCGAGCATCACCGGCGGCCGCGCGATCGTCGGCAGTCGACTGGCAGCCAACGTGAGCCGCTCTTGCACCACCTGCCGGGCGCGAATCGGGTCGGTGCCATCCGCGAAGATCAGCACGACCGACGACAACCCCAGGACCGACTTCGAGCGGATGGTCTTCATCCAGGGCGTGCCGTTGAGCGCGTTCTCAAGCGGCATGCTGATCAGACTTTCGACCTCTTCGGTCGATAGCCCGGGCGCCTCGGTTTGAATTTCAACGAGCGGCGGCGCGAATTCGGGAAACACGTCGAGGGGCGTGCTTCGCAAGGTGCGCGCGCCCACGATCAATAGCACCACGCACAGCGCCAACACGAGCACGCGAAGTCGAAGCGCGGTTGTCACAAGCCAGGTCATGGCAATGGGCTCACTTCGCGAATCCGAACTCGGTTCCAAACAGCTCGACGGCGCCGGCCGTCACGATCTTGCTTCCCTCAGGCGGACCCGCGGCCAACGAGGCCAGGCCATTGGCCACGTAGCGAACCTGCACGCGGCGACGCGTGTATTTGCGAGACGCTACCTCTTCGTAGACCCAGGTTCCGCCGTTGATGTCGTGCACCACGCTCGACCACGGTATGACCAGGCTGTCCGCGTCCCCCAACAAGCTGAGCGTCGCGATGACGCGCTCGCCTGGTCGAAAGGCGGCGCTCGGATTGGGTAGCTCGTAATACAAGTCGACCGCCGAAGCCAGTGGCAGCGCGGTGGGCGGCGCGCTCACCGGCTGGGTTGGGCGGCCAGGCGTGCGAAGATCTTCTCCCAAGCGGGTGATGCTGGCGGGCGCGTCGGCCGCGATCTTGGGCAACTCGCCCACATAGACCGGCACTTTGACCCACACGGGATCCACGTTCATCACTTCGAACAGGGGAGCGGCGGGGCTGACGACCTCTCCGGCCGCCGCGCTCAACGACCGGAGCATCCCGTCCTGAGGCGACTCGATGTCGAGAGGCTGCTGCACGCCGGCCTCTTCGTCGAGCTCGAGTTTCTCGAGCAATCCCTTGCGCGCCTTGGCCGCGTCGAGTGTTTTCTGTGCCAGGTTCAGTAGCGCGCGCGCATCGTCGACGGCGCGCAGGGTGCCGGCTTGCTCGCGCACCAGGCGTTCGGCCCGGTCGAGCGCGATTTTTGCGGCCTCGACCTGAACTTCCCCTTGCTGCACCAGTCCCGTCGCGTCGATGCGCGAGGTGGCGACCGCATTCTTGGCCTCGGCGAAGCGCACTCGCTCGGCCGGTGTCAGGACGGCCCGCTCCGGTGAGAGCAGCGGCATCAATTCAAAAAGCTTTTGTCCGCGGCTGACGGGCATTCCGGCCTTGGGCGCGGTGGCGCCCTTGGGTGTGTGCAAAGTGCCGCCCACCGGGGAGGAAACGATCATCGACGCGCCTGGCGGCAAGGCGATCTCGGCCCCGAACCGCCGCACGCGGGGCAGTTTGCGCGACTCAAGCTGGGCGGTCGTTACTCCCAGCCGCTTTTCGGCCTCAGGCGAAAGCTCGATGGTGTTCAGCTCATCTTCGTGCGCGACTGCCGAGACCTTGGCCGCGGGCGCCGGCGCAGAGCTGATGGGCTTTACCCCGCATCCCGCCAAAAGCGCAGCGCTCGCGGCGCAAGCGACGCTGCAAACTCCGCGCGAGCGCAGATGTGCCATGCAGTTCATAACGTGGCGTGGATGACGAGGGTTGTGAAACGCGCGTGGGGCCGTCGCGCGCGGTCGTGATTGGGGAAGTGCGCTGGAGGGACAACGTAAAGGTATGAGTAATGAAGGGCTGGGCGGCGGCGGTGCGGCCCATCCTTCTCAATATCGGCAATTTAGTCCCAATGGCTGGACCCTGGCGGTCTTACTGCTTTTAGCGCCCCCTCGGGCAGCATCAGCAGGCCTAAGGCCTTGGGCAGCCGCGGGACTGCGGGAACTGTGCAAAATTTGACGCTAACTGCTAGCGGGGTGAAAGTCGAGCTATGGCCGTTAAAGTTTTGTAATCTGCCCCCTGCTGGCATTACTCCGGCAAAACCACAGCTTGTCGCGCGAGATTGCCTCGGACGCGGCCAGTGGGCTAGAACACGGGCTCAGGAAAGGCACGATAGGGTTTTTGCCCCTGTGGAAAAGGAATTCCGATGCCCAGCTTCTTGAGGCGCTTTGCACCTCTGTTGTTTTTCAGCGTGGTTATTGCGCCCGCAGCCGCAGTCGCCGGTCCGGACGAGACGGTTCGCTCGGCCGACCAGGTGCTCAGCGAGATCATGGCCATCCCCGCGCGGCGCATTCCGGAGATGTTGCTCGCCGAAGCGCAGGGCGTCGTGGTGGTGCCCAGCGTGCTCAAGATCGGCTTCGTGGCCGGCATCCGCCGCGGCCATGGCATCGTGATGGTGCGCGACAATGCCGGTAATTGGACGTTGCCGCAGTTCGTGACTCTCACCGGCGGAAGCGTCGGCTGGCAAGCCGGCGTGCAGGGCTCCGACGTCGTGTTGGTGTTCATGACGCGCAAGAGCATCGACGGGCTGCTGAACGGAAAGTTCACGATCGGCGGAGACGCCTCCGTGGCGGCCGGGCCGGTGGGTCGAAACGCCGCGGCAGCGACCGATGCCCGCTTGCGCGCGGAGATCTTGTCGTACTCGCGCAGCCGCGGCCTGTTCGCCGGGATCGCGCTCGATGGCACCGTGATTGAAATCGACGGCGTCGCGCATCGCGAATACTACGGCTCGCACTCGGGCGAGGCACCGGTGCGAACTCCGCAAGCGGCGATGATGCTGCACGAGCATCTGACGCGGCTTCAACTCGCGAGCGAAGCGGCAGGCGGTGGGCAATTCGTCCAGCCGCAAGTTGGCCCGACGCTCGCCGTGCCGACACCAGCGGCAAACACAGCATCGCCCGGATTACAAGAGTTGGGCAATCGCGCCCGCGAGCTCAATGTGGCGCTTGATGATGGCTGGCGGGCCTACCTGGCCATTCCCAATGAGGTGCTGACCGGAAACGGCACGCCGTCGCGCGATTCGCTGGAGCGGACTCTCGCCCGCTTCGACCGCGTGGCGAAAGCGCCCGAGTATCGCGTGCTGGGGCAGCGGGCCGATTTCCGGGCGACGCACGAGGCGCTGCACAATTATCTGCGCGCCGAAGCGCCTGGCGTCGGCTCTCTACCGCCGCCGCCGCGAGACGTCGTGATTCCGCGCTAGCCGCCCGGCGCGGCCACCATCTCGACCGGCATCTTCGACGGCCAGCCGAGAGCCCGATAGAGCGTAAATTGCGCGGTGTTGAATTCGATCAACGTGCGCAAGTACTCGCGTCTGGCCAGAGCGAGCGCCTGGATCGATTGCAGAACCTCGATGGGCAACCCAAGCGCCTGCTCGATGCGTTCAACATTGAGTCGGTAGGACTCGCTGGCCGCTTGAATCCCGCTCTTGGCCACGTCGATCTGCTCGCGGCGAGACTCCACCTGAGCGTAAGCTTCGCTGATTTCACGGGCAATCTGGTCCATCACCAGCATCTGGCGTAGTTGCGTGGCACGCACGGTCGACTCCGCGCCGCGCCTGACAGCGGCCTCGCCAAATCCGAAATTGCGCAGCTCCCAATAAGCGATCGCATCGACATCCAAGCGGTCGTGAAAGGGCGCGAGCTGCTCGTGGATGCCTGAGCCCATGCCGCCATAGCTAGCGCCCATGACGATGCTGGGCAGAATGACGCCCATGCGTTCTTTGCGCAGACGCATGACGGCTTCGGAGACCAGCGCGCGGTTCTCGGCCAGCTCGGGACGCATCGAGAGAGCTTGCGCCACTAGCTCGCGGAGGTGCGTTTCACGCGGAACCACCTCGATCGGCACGATCACGGCATCGCCGGGCTCTAGCACGATGGTCGGATCGAGCCGGAGCAACTGAGCCAACCGCGCGGACGACACGGCCTGAGCTTCCCGCGCGCGGCGGACGTCATTCACGCGCAGCGTGACTTCGGCGCGCACGCGGCTGGCGTCCGACTCCAGGCCGGCGCCGGTCGCGGCATAATCAGCAGTCAGTTTTGCCAGCCGCTGGGTGTCGCTGCGCACGGCGTTGCTGATCGCGATGTCCTCGCCGGCACGCAGCAGTTCGAAATAGCCGATCGCGACTTGCAGCAGGATGTCGTTGGCCGCGGCACTGGCCGCACGGCTGCGCGCAGCGGCGAACTGGCGAGCCGCAAGCGGGGTAAACAGCGCGTCGGCCAGGTTGAAATTGGCGTACAGGCCCGGGATCGGCGGCGAGGCAGCCCCATAGCCACCTGCCCCCAGGCCAGCATAAAAAGCGCCGCGGCTATTGAGTATCTGCGTGCCTTCGACGCGCTGGATGGCGCCTTCATGGCGGTTGTAATTGACACCGCCGCGCACGGAGGGCAGCCACAACGCATACGCCTGGTCGACCTGCGCCAGCGCCAGATTGACCTGCTCGCGCGCAAAGGCAACTTGCAGATTGTCCGCGTCAGCCAGCCGCAACGCCGTGGGCAGATCGATCGGATAGCCGTTCGCGGGGCGCGGCATCACCTCTTCAGGTTGAGTGGGGCCGTTTTGCGCAGTCGACGGTTGCTTGAGCCCAGCCCGTTGGACGCGCGGGGATGGAGCCGGCTCGATATAGGACACGGGCCGATTCGGCTGCGAGACAGCGGGCAAACGTCGTAGTCGCACCGGCGGGTTGGGCAGGGCGGGTGTCGAAGCGGGCTCGAGCAGGCCCGGCGCGCGTAACTCGCCTGGCTCACCCGCAACACCCGGTGCGGTGCGCGCGATCAGCACGAGAATCGCGGCTCGAGATACCCACTTCGACATGCGCATGCTGGGCGATGTCTCACGCAGTGTGCGAGAACGACGGCGCCAGCACGGACTGGCCCCCCATCGTCAGCCATCGGAAGAAGCGCGCGCGCGAGTTTAACGAAAAGGAAAGCGCTACGGATTATGCCGCCTGGCCGTCTGCTAGCTACGGCGCGGCCCACTCAACGCGTTGTCCATCGAGCGTGCTGGCGGGCTTCACGACCAAGAGCTCATCCCCCTCGAGCCCTGCTAGCACTTGCACTTCATCGCCCGCGCGGATCCCCAATTGAATTGGTTTTCGCGCGGCCTTCCCATCGACGACTGCGAAACAGGTCGCACGGCCCTGGTTGTCCGCGAGCGTGGCACTCGCGGGGATCACGAGCGCATCGGGGGCCTCGGCCAGCTCGATCGTGACTTGAGCATACATGCCCGGCCGAAGCTGCTTGTCCGAGTTGGGCACGTCGATCTCGGTGTGCAACGTTCGCGTGCCTGGATCGAGCGTCCAGGCGGTGCGCGTGACATCGCCTGGGAACTCGGTGCCCGCCAGCGATTGCACGCGGATGACGGCCCGATCGCCAACATCGACCAAGGGAGCATCCGGCTCGGGAACATCGACAAACACGCGAACGCGGTCGGTGCGCACCACCACGAACAACGGCTGCGCTTGCGACCCGCCGCCCGCTTGCGCAAAGAAGCCCGTATCGACATTACGTTCGGAGACGACGCCATCGAAGGGTGCCTCGATCTTCAGATAGTCGACGAGCGAAGCGGCTCGGGCTTGGGCCGCCTCGGCCACGTCACGCCGAGCGCGGACGGCGATTTCATCGGCGCGCGCCTTTTCGACCTGAGCCTCGCACGCTGCGACCATCGAACGGGCCGATTCGATGCGGGCGTCGGCTTCGCTGCGCGCCGCGTCTGCCGCGAGCTTTTGCGCCCGCGTTTCATCCGCCAATTTTTGCGTGACGGCCGAGCGTGAGACCAGTTGCGTCACGCGCTCGTACTCCGAAGCCCACTTTTCGTATTCGGCCGCCGAACGATCCTTGGCGGCGAGCGTTTCTTTCAAGCGAGCACGGCTGCTGATCGCGTCAGCTTCGGCAACCTTGATGGCGGCTTGCGCTTGCTCAACCTCGGCTCCAGCTTGCGCCACGAGCGCCTTTTTCTCGTTGAACTCTTCTTGCACCTCGGGCGCTGACAACCCGGCCAGCACCTGCCCAGCACGCACTAGCGCGCCCGACTGGTCGTACTTTGGACCTGTCACCTCGTCGCCAATGTCCACGTGAAACGCCTGCACGTAAGCGGGAATTTTGGCGTAGAGCCGCGCGATTTCAAAAGCGTCGATTTGCGCCGGCTGTGTCAAGGTGCGCTTGAGAGTCTTGCGCTGCGGCTTAACAGTCGTGACGCGCACCACGGCGGGCGCCGTGGCCTCCGCTTTCGCATGGGGATCAGTTGAAGCCGGCTTGCTGCACCCAGGGACCAGGCCCGCAGCAAGGGCGATCAACAGCAGAGTCGGTACAGGCGCGTAGTTTGGGCTGTTCGGATCATCCGGATCGAGCGATGCCGATTTCGTGCTCGCGCGACGCTGTACCAATGCAAATACCGATGGGAGTACGAAAAGGGTCGCAAACGTTGCCGCGAGCAATCCTCCGATAACCGCGCGTCCCAGGGGAGCGCTTTGCTCGCTTCCTTCTTCCCAGGCCAAGGCAAGAGGCATCATACCCGCAATCATTGCCATGCTGGTCATTAGAATTGGTCGAACGCGGGTTGACGCTCCTTCTAGCGCGGCATCAATTGAGGTGGCCCCTTCGCGCCGGCTGTGTTCGGCAAAAGTCACCAGCAGAATTCCGTTTGCCATTGCCACGCCGATGGCCATGATCGCCCCAATAAACGACTGAATATTCAAAGTTGAGCCAGTGATAAACAATGCCAAGCAAACGCCAGCCACGACCGCAGGAGCTGTCGATACGGTTACCAACGCTAAACGGATTGATTGAAAGTTAGCTGATAGCAACAGGAAAATCGCGACCACGGCCAAAGCCAAGCCAGCCGCTAGTCCCTGAAACATCTGGTTCATTGGAGGAATCTGGCCCCGGATATCGAGATTCGCCCCCTTCGGCAACTCGCCAGCATTTTTGATCGCTCGCGAAAGCTCGCTGCTCACCCGTCCCAGATCCTCGCCGTAAATATTGGCCGATAGGCTGATCTGTCGCCGCATATTGTATCGATCGAACTGGCCAGGCATGGTACCTTCGGTCAGGTCTGCCACATCTTGCAGCAACAGCTCCTTGCCGTTTTGCTGGCCGAGCGGGATCATTTCTAGATCGTGTTTGCTTTTGGTCTCGGCTTGTGGAATTTGCACCTGCACCTGATATCCAATTCCGGTCTTGGCGTCTGGCCAGAAGTTTGGCACGACAAACCGCGAAGAGGAGGTAGCGGCCACCAAGGAGCGCGCGACTTCGGTCGGCACCATGCCGCTGATCGCTGCTTTTTGGCGATCCATTTGCACATTGACCGTCGGGTAGTCGAGCGACTGGCCAAACTGCAAATCACGCAGCGATTTGATTTGCAGCATCTCCTGGCGGATTTTCTCCGCATGGGCGCGATTTTCGGCCATGTTTGGTCCGCTAACTGCGACATCAATGGGTGTATTCGAGCCGAAGCTCATGACCTCATTGATGATGTCAGCGGGCTCGAAAGAAAGCCGAAGCTCCGGCATTCTCGCAGCCAAATCTTTGCGCAAGTCCTCCTTGAGCATCTCAATTTGCAAGCCGCTACCGGGCTTCAAGGCAACCCGCACCATCGCTTCCTCGGGACCTCGCATCCATTGGTAGACCGTATTGATCGGATACGTGGAGGGAATCGTGCCCACATAGGCCAGGGTGATCTCAATGTTCTCCGGTCCGACTTTATCTTGAATTACTTTGAGCACTTGCAGCGTTAACTGTTCCGTTTTTTCAAATCGAGTACCATCGGGCGCGCGCAGCCGCAGCCGAAATTCTCCGGCGTCAACAAGCGGAAAGATCTCAGTTCCAAGCCGCAATCCAACCAAAGCGACAATGGCGATGCACCCGGCCAAATAAAGCGGCACGAGAACCCATCGTCCTTGGACCAATTTTGACAACGCACGTCGGAAACCATCTCGCAGGCGACCAATGAATTTAGATTCCTGTGCGTGCGCATGTCGCAAGAGCAATGTAGAAAATACGGGTACGAATGTGCTTGAGAGGATATACGAGGCCAGCATCGAAAAGCCGACGGCTAGCGACATCGGTACGAACAGTGCGCGGGCCGCACCCTCCATAAAAAGCGACGGCAAGAAAACGGCCAAGATACAAAGCATGGCGAGCAACCGCGGAATGGCTGTTTGTGCGTTCCCCAATCGGACCGCCCGGGCGATGTCGGGCGTATGCAAGAATTGCGTGTGGATGTTCTCCACCTCCACCGTGGCTTCATCTACCAAGATGCCGACCGCCAGGGCCAGCCCCCCCAGCGTCATCAGATTGATCGTGTTGCCAGAAAGCCACAAGCCGATGACAGCCGCCATCAACGCCAATGGGATATTCAAAACAACCACGAGCACACTTCGCCAATCGCGCAAGAACAATAAAACCATCAGACCCGTCAGCGCCGCGCCCAGCACGCCTTCGGTGGCCAGAGAGCGAATAGAGCGCGTGACGTAGGGCGATTGATCGAACTCGAACGCAACATGAATGTCGTCGGGAAGTACTGCCTGCATCTTCGGAAGTGCCCGTTTTACTTCATTGACAACGTTCAACGTGGAAGCATCCGCGCGCTTCGTCGCCAGCAGATAGATGGCCCGCCGGCCGTTGATCAGCGCATACCCGCAAGGAATATCCGAACCGTCTTGGATCGTTGCCAGGTCGCGTAGATAAATGACCGGACCGCCGCCGGTCTTCAGGGCGATTTTACCGAGCTCGTCGATGTTCCCTACGATCGAGTTCAGTGGCACGATTGGATACTTATCGCCAATGTTTATGTTGCCCGAAGGACTGATCGTGTTGCCGCTTGAAACGACGGCAATCACTTCTTCGGGCGAGATGTGATACGCTCGCAGTCGTTCGGGATTGACGTTGATTACGATCGTGCGCTGATTTCCTCCAAACGGGGGCGGCGCGGAAACGCCGGGCAGCGTGGCGAACATCGGCCGCACGCGAAACAGGGCTAAATCTTGAATTTCAGCCAGTGTCCGCGTCTCGCTGGAAAGCACCAGGTAGCCGACCGGGACGCTCCCCGTATCAAATCGCATCACAAATGGCGAAACTGTTGTCGGCGGCATGAAGGCGCGTGAGCGGTTCACGTAATTGATTGTCTCGGCCATCGCTTGGGCCATATTGGTCCCGGGATGGAAGAACAGCTTCATCAAGGCCACGCCTTGGATGTTTTTGCTTTCAACGTGATGGATGCCGCTGATGTACAGAAAGTGGTACTCGTAGTAGTTCGTGAGCAGCCCTTCCATCTGCGCGGGGTCCATGCCGCCATAGGGCTGGGCCACGTAGATGACCGGCAGGTCTAGCGCGGGAAATACGTCGACATCCATGCGCATGACCGCCCAAGCGCAGCCGATCACGATGGCTACGATGGCGACCAACACCGAGATGGGCCGGCGGAGGGCAATGGCGATGAGGTTCACGGATGTGCTGCTCGGTGCGATTTGGAAGCGAACCCCCAGATTATACGCAGAATCTTGCAATTCCCCGAGAGCGACGTATCACGCCAGTGCAGCGCGCGCGTCCGATGACCCATGGTAAAGGCCCTCAAGGGCCCGGTGTGCGACGGGCGGTTTGAGTCAGCTCGTGTAGCCGCTGCCACGCGGGATCGCTAAGGGCTTCTGCCGTACAGCGCCAACGCCATTGCCCATCCGCGCGTCCGGGAATGTTCATGCGCGCGGACGAACCCAATCCGAGGACGTCCTGCAGCGGCACGATGGCCAGCGCCGCTTCACAGGAGAGAGCCAGGCGGATCATTTCCCACACGGCCTCTCGTGGTTCGCCGGGCGACCTCTGCAGATAATTCCACAAATTCTGGCGTTCATGTTCCGCGGCCGACTGGTACCAGCCGAGCGTTGTGTCGTTGTCGTGCGTGCCGGTATAGACCACGCCGTTATGAACGCAGTGATGCGGCAGATGCGGGTTGTTTGGGTCTCCGTTGAACGCGAACTGAAGCACGCGCATGCCGGGCAATTGAAATTGGTCGCGTAGCGCCGTGACGGCCGGCGTGATGACCCCCAGGTCTTCAGCCAAGAGCGGCAATCCGCCCAGAGCCACTCGAAGCTTGTCGAAGAAATCGGCGCCCGGTCCCGCAACCCAATGGCCGGAAGCGGCCGTCGGAGCCGCAGCCGGGATGTGCCAGGCCGCCTCGAAGGCGCGAAAATGATCGATGCGAATCGCGTCGAGGAGATCTAGCCGCGCCCGCAATCGGTCAATCCACCACTGATAGCCGGTTTGTTTGAGCGCGTCCCAGTCATAGATCGGATTTCCCCATAGTTGGCCATCCGCACTGAAGTAGTCCGGTGGGACGCCGGCGACAACCGTCGGTCTCGACTGCTCGTCGAGGAGAAACCACCGTGGGTTGGCCCACACGTCGGAAGAATCGGGAGAGACAAAGATCGGGAGATCGCCGAGCAGCCGCACGCCGCGCTCATTTGCATATTGTTTAAGAGTCGTCCAGTGCCGAAACAGGGTGAACTGACCAAACAGGAATTCGTCGATCGCGTCGGCCAGGTCCCGCTTCGCCCGCGCGATGGCCGCCGGTTCGCGCCGGGCGAGCTCATGGGGCCACTGGGAAAAGTGCGCTCCCGGGTATTTCGCGCGCAGCGCCATGAAGAGAGCCGGCGCGGCTTGGAGCTCCGCCTTGTCATGGCAAAATTGGCGAAACGCATCCTGTAAGTCTGGCCTGGCCCCCGCGCGGAAATTCTCATAAGCGCGCGTTAGGATCTTCGCCTTGAATGGGATGACCTGTTCGAAGTCGACCTGCTCGGCTGGAAACGTGGTGCCGGCGCAGTCGCTAGCTTCGAGTAGACCGTCTTCAATCAGTCGGTCCGGACTGATGACCAGTGGGTTCGCCGCAAACGACGACAGGGCTTGGTACGGCGAATGACCGAAGCCGGTCGGTCCTACTGGCAGCAATTGCCACCAGGCCTGTCCGGCGGCTGCGAGTCGGTCGATCCACGCGAACGCCGCGGGCCCGACATCGCCAATGCCATACCTGGAGGGCAATGAAGTGACGTGCAGCAAGACGCCCGAAGCGCTGTATCCCGGTGGAAAAGGGGCGACAAATCCGGGCCCGGTCGGCTTCATTCCAATCGACTTTCTCGAAAAGGCTGTCACGCTACCGCTAATCAAAAACTAATCATATGTTCGCTGACACAGGGCGCGTACACCTGACAGGGGGCCGGCCGCAATCCAAGAATTTCCAACGTAAAGTTTTGTTGAGGGGACCTTCGGCGGTAGAATTACGTTCTCTTCAAAACGTCCTTTCGCCGCAAAGGAGCCGTTTTCATGCTCTGAGCAGTGCCCGCTGCACGCTCGATCCCGTTCGCGCACTTCGTCACAGCCGAGTGGCGCAATGCCCGTCAACGATCACGCCGGAACAAATGGTTTTACGTTCATAGCGGATGCTCAGCCATCGATCTGACTGGAGCAACCGCCTAGTTGTACAAAGGAATGGATCATGACAGCCACGAGCCTCGAGACCAAACGAAGACCGGCACCGGCCAAAAAGACCGCCGCGGCGGGACCGCTTTCCGCCAACGAGTTGCAAAAGATGGATGCCTATTGGCGCGCTTCGAATTACTTGTCGGTGGGGCAGATCTACCTGCTCGACAATCCGCTCTTGAAAGAAACGCTGAAGCGCGAGCACATCAAGCCGCGGCTGCTGGGGCATTGGGGCACCTCGCCCGGCTTGAACATGTTGTGCGTGCATCTGAATCGGGTCATCAAGCGCGATGATCTGAACGTGATTTATATCATCGGCCCCGGTCACGGCGGACCGTCGCTGGTCGCGCACGCTTATCTCGAAGGGACGTACAGCGAACGGTATCCGAATATCAGCCAAGATGCGCAAGGCATGCAGCGGCTGTTCAAGCAATTCAGCTTTCCCGGCGGCATCCCCAGCCACGTGGCGCCGGAAACGCCGGGCAGCATCCACGAAGGCGGAGAGCTCGGCTACGCGCTCAGCCACGCCTACGGCGCGGCATTCGACAACCCGGATCTGATTGTCGCCTGCGTCGTTGGCGACGGCGAGGCGGAAACGGGGCCACTAGCCACGGGCTGGCACGGCAACAAGTTTCTGAACCCGGCCCGCGATGGATGCGTGCTGCCGATTTTGCATTTGAACGGATACAAGATTGCCAACCCGTGCTTCCTGGCGCGCATCCCTCACGATGAGCTGCAGAAGTTCTTCGAAGGGATGGGCTACAAACCGTATTTCGTCGAGGGCAACGATCCCGAGGCGGTCCATCAGCAATTGGCAAGCGTGCTCGACACCGCGACGGCCGAAATCAAGCAGATCTGGAGCGAAGCGCGGCGCGCTGGCAGTCGAGTCAAACGGCCCGCCTGGCCGATGATCGTTTTCCGCACGCCCAAGGGCTGGACCTGTCCGGCTGAGATCGACGGCAAGAAGTGCGAAGACTATTGGCGCAGTCACCAGGTGCCGATGGGCGACATGGACAAGCCGGAGCACATCCGCATTCTGGAAAAGTGGATGAAAAGCTACCGGCCCGAGGAGTTGTTCGACTCCGATGGCCGTCTGAAAGCGGAATTGGCCGAACTGGCGCCAACGGGCCAGCGGCGGATGAGCGATAATCCTCACGCCAATGGCGGGCTGCTGCTGCGCGACTTGAAGATGCCCGACTTCCGCGACTATGCGGTTGACGTGCCCAGTCCCGGCGCGACTACTGCCGAATCAGCGCGCGTGATGGGCAAGTTTTTGCGCGACGTGATGAAGCAAAACCTGGCGAGCAAGAACTTTCGCCTGTTCAGTCCCGACGAGAACAACTCGAACCGCTGGCAGGACGTTTTGGACGTGACCACGCGCTGCTACATGGCGGAGATTTATCCCGAAGACGACAAGCTCAGCCCGGACGGCCGCGTGATGGAGGTATTGAGCGAGCACCAATGCCAAGGCTGGCTGGAAGGTTATTTGCTCACGGGCCGGCACGGGTTCTTTTCTTGCTACGAGGCGTTCATCCACATCATCGACTCGATGTTCAATCAGCACGCCAAGTGGCTCAAGACCAGCAACCACATTCCGTGGCGGCGTCCGGTCGCGTCGCTCAATTACTTCCTCAGCTCGCACGTGTGGCGACAGGATCACAACGGGCTCAGCCATCAGGATCCGGGCTTCATCGACCATGTTGTCAACAAGAAGGCGGAAGTGGTGCGCGTTTATTTGCCGCCGGATGCCAATTGTCTTCTGTCGGTGACCGATCACTGCTTACGGAGCCGCAACTACGTCAACGTTGTCGTGGCCGGCAAGCAACCCGCTCCGCAGTGGCTCACCATGGATCAGGCCATCAAACACTGCACTGCAGGCCTGAGCATTTGGGAATTTGCCTCCAACGACAAAGGCGCGGAGCCGGACGTCGTCATGGCGTGTTGCGGCGACGTGCCCACGCTGGAAACCTTGGCCGCGGTGGAGTTGATCAGGCAACATCTGCCCGAGCTTAAAGTGCGGGTCATCAATGTCGTCGATCTGATGAAGCTGCAACCGGCCTCCGAACATCCGCACGGGCTTTCGGATGGGGATTTCAATGCTCTGTTCACGAAGGACAAGCCGGTCATCTTCGCCTTCCACGGTTATCCTTGGCTGATTCACCGGCTAACCTACCGCAGGGCGAATCACAAAAACTTTCATGTGCGCGGATTCAAGGAAGAGGGCACCACGACGACGCCCTTCGACATGGTGGTCATGAATGATCTCGATCGCTTTCACCTGGTTGAAGACGTGATCGACCGACTACCGCAACTCGGCTCGCGGGCTGCCTATTTCAAACAGGCGATCCACGAAAAACTGATCGATCACAAAGAGTACATCGAGAAGTGCGGCGACGACATGCCGGCCATCAGCGCATGGAAATGGGGCGGCAAGGGCGCAGCCAAGTCGCGCGGCACGTCGACGGAAGGGGATAACGTCTAGGAGCGCGCGAGCGATTCCTACTTGAATCAAGGCGGGTGACTTGACGCAGATCGGCGAAGGAGATGTCCTTTCACTTGCCACGGCTGTTCCTGACGCGACATGGCGACACGGCCTGGACCGATGCTCGCCGCAAGACAGGCCGAACGGACCTGCCGCTGAATGAAGCCGGCGAAGAACACGCCCGCCAGATCGGGCACCGGCTTTCGGAATTGCACTTCGCGCAGGTCTTTACGAGCCCCTTGCAACGCGCCGGCCGAACCTGCTCTCTGGCTGGCTTCGGTGAAGTGGCGCACATCGATCCCGACCTGGTGGAGTGGGACTACGGGCGCTTTGAGGGGAAACGATCCGCGGAAGTTCAAGACGAACGGCCGGGCTGGGAATTGTTTCGTGACGGCTGCCCGGAGGGCGAAACGCCACTGCAGGTTGCGCTGCGCGCCGATCGCTTCATCGCCCGGGCCATGGAATTTGAAGGCGACGTGCTCGCCTTTTCCAGCGGCCACATCATTCGCATGATCGCGGCTCGCTGGCTGGGATTGCCGCCGCAGGCCGGAAGATGTTTCTTTTGTCGGCCGGCGAGCGTCGGAGTGCTTGCCTTTGAACATGACACGAAAGCTGAACCGATCGTGGCCCTGTGGAACCATATCGAGCGACCCAAGTAGCAAAGATGGCCACCAGACAGCACCGCCGACCGACCTCGGATTTGGGCCCACGAACAGCGCGAGATCCCTGCGACATTGCTTCGTGTGCTGTTGGCCGCAGTGCGCCGCTCGGCGCGACGATCTTGGGGGGCGGCGCCAACTTCAGTCTATATTCGCGGACAGCCTCGGCCGTCGAGCTGCTCTTGTTTGACCGAGACGACGACGCTCGGCCGTCTCGAGTCATTCGCATCGATCCTATCTCGAATCGAACGTATCACTACTGGCATACTTTGGTACCGGATGTCGCGGCCGGGCAACTCTACGCTTATCGAGTTTATGGATCCTCGCAGCCCGAGCGGGGGCTGCGCTTCGACGCTGAGAAAGTGGTGCTCGATCCGTACGGCCGGGCGGTGGTGGTCCCCAAGAATTATAACCGCCAAGCCGCGCGCGAGCCGGGCGACAATGCCGCCACCGCGATGAAGAACGTGGTCGTCGATTTGCATGCCTACGATTGGGACGGCGATGCGCCGCTGCGGCACCCTTCGGCGCGCACGATCATCTATGAGATGCACGTGCGCGGGTTCACCCGACATCCCAGTTCGCTCATCGATGCCCGGCGACGCGGCACGTATGCCGGGCTGATTGAAAAGGTACCCTATCTCCAGCAGCTCGGCATCACCGCCGTGGAACTGTTGCCGGTGTTCCAGTTCGACGCACAGGATTGTCCGCCTGGGCTAGCGAATTATTGGGGCTACTCGCCCATCGCGTTTTTCGCGCCGCATCGAGAATACAGCTCTCGACAGACGCCGCTTGGACCGCTGGATGAGTTTCGCGACATGGTCAAGGCCCTGCATCGCGGCGGCATCGAGGTCATTTTGGATGTCGTGTTTAATCACACGGCCGAAGGGGACCAGCTTGGGACAACGCTCAGTTTCCGTGGCATCGACAATCCGACGTACTACATTCTTGAGGACGGCGGGGAGAAGTATGCCAACTACAGCGGCTGCGGGAACACCCTCAACGGCAATCACCCCGTGGTTCGGCGAATGATCGTGGATTGCCTGCGCTACTGGGTCGAGGAGATGCACGTCGATGGATTTCGCTTCGACCTGGCTTCGATCCTGTCCCGCGATTGCACTGGCCAGGTGTTGCCGAATCCGCCCGTGTTATGGGATATCGATTCCGATCCGGTGCTGGCCGGCACGAAGCTCATCGCCGAAGCCTGGGACGCGGCGGGCCTTTACCAGGTGGGAAACTTCATCGGCGAT
>DATJEN010000304.1:0-11982 GCA_035496575.1 Pirellulales bacterium | reverse complement strand
CTCCGGCCCGACTTCCTGGCGCAGCAAGCGGCGGCCGGAGGGACCGGATGCCGGTTGGTCGTTGCCGGAAAGCGATTCGACCTTCTCGGCCAGCTTGCGCCGCTGGTTATCGAGCTCGTACAGCTTCTGGTATTCCTCTTCGGAGACGAGCTGGCCGGAGGATTGCTTGGCGCGGATGGCGCTATTTAACTTCTCGAACTCGAGTTCCACCTCGGCCAATCGGCCGCGCACCTCTTGCACGTTGCCGACCCCGAGTTTCTCCGCCTCCCATTGTTCGCGCAAGTTGGCGAGCCTGGCGCGCAGCTCGCGCATCTCTTCCTCGATTTCGGCGAGCCGCTCTTGCGCGTGCTCCTCGGTTTCCTCGGCCAGTTGCCGCGCGGCGAGCTCCAGTTGGGTTAGCCGGCGCTGCACCTCGTCGATCTCGCTGGGCACGCTTTCCAGCTCCATGGCCAGGCGGCTCATGGCTTCATCCATCAGGTCGATGGCTTTGTCCGGCAGAAATCGGTCGGTGATATAGCGGTGCGATAGCTTGGCCGCCGCCACCAGGGCCGAATCCTTTATCTTCACGCCCTTGTGATGCGCTTCGTAACGCGGCTTCAGGCCACGCAGAATGGCGATCGTGTCTTCGACCGACGGTTCATCGACGTAAATCGGCTGAAACCGCCTTTCGAGCGCCGCGTCCTTCTCGATGTGCTTGCGATACTCGTCGAGCGTGGTCGCGCCAACGCAGCGCAGCTCGCCGCGGGCCAGCGCCGGCTTGAGCAGATTAGCGGCGTCGCTGCCACCTTCGGCGGCGCCGGCGCCAACCACCGTGTGCAGCTCGTCGATGAACAGGATGATTTTGCCACCGGCGGCTTGCACTTCGCGCAGCACGGCCTTTAGGCGCTCTTCGAACTCACCGCGAAACTTGGTGCCAGCGATAAGCGCGCCCAAGTCGAGCGCGATTACGCGTTTATCGCGCAGGCTTTGCGGCACGTCACCTTGCACGATGCGCAGCGCAAGCCCTTCGGCAATCGCGGTCTTGCCCACGCCCGGCTCGCCGATGAGCACGGGGTTGTTCTTGGTGCGGCGCGAAAGCACCTGGATGACGCGGCGGATTTCCTGGTCGCGCCCGATGACGGGATCCAGCTTGCCGCGGCTGGCACGCTCGACCAGGTCGATGCCATATTTCTGCAGTGCCTGGAACTTCTCCTCGGGATTCTGGTCCGAGACCCGCGCGCTGCCGCGCACGGCCTGCAAAGCCTTCAGCACGGCGGCTTCGTCGATGGCATTGAGCTTGAGGACGTTCTTGGCTTTGGTATCCACCTGCGACAGCGCGAGCAGCAAGTGCTCGGTGGAAACGAAGTCGTCCTTCATGGAGTCGGCCAGTTTTTGGGCCGCTTCGATCACGCGCACCGCACTGTCGCCAAGCTGCGGCTGCGCTCCGCCCGAGACGCGCGGCAAGTGACTGAGCTCGCTGTCGATAATTCGCTCGAGCTGGCCGCGGTTGGCCCCGATCTTTTCGAGGATCGGCCGCACCACGCCATCGCTTTCGGCGACCAGGGCCGCCAGCAAATGCAGCGCTTCGATCTGCGGATTGTTTTTATCGGCCGCCAGGGCTTGCGCGCGCTGCAACGCTTCCTGCGCCTTGATGGTCAGCTTTTCGAATCGAATTGCCATGGGATTCCTGCGTGCTTAGGCTACTAGAGCGGCTGAAGGCCAACGAAAAAAAAAGCGCCGCGCCGTCCGGCCGCAAGGCCGGAGGCGCAAGCGCCAGGGTGCCTGAACCATCGAGCTTGGATAAGCCGGACCAGAGCCGACGTTATTCCTTGACCTCGAATTCCGCATCGACGACTTCCTCGTCGCCCGGCTTCTTACCATCGCCGCCCGCGGCTGCGCCCGAAGGACCGCCCGCGGCCCCGGCCTGTTGCTTTTCGTACATGGCCTTGCTGAGGGCGTGCGAAGCCTGTTCCAACTCGCTGACGGCCGACTTGATGGCGTCAGCGTTGTCGGTTTTGGCGACGTCGCGCGCCTTCTTGATGGCGGCTTCGATCGGCGACTTGTCCGCGTCGGTCATCTTGTCGCCGTGCTCCTTGATCAACTTCTCGACCTGATAGGCCATCGAATCCGCCTGGTTGCGCAGTTCGGCCAATTGCCGCTTCTTTTTGTCTTCCTCCGCATGCAGCTCGGCATCCTTGCGCATCTTTTCGATCTCGGCTTCGTTCAAGCCGCTCGACTGCTCGATGCGCACGCTTTGCTCCTTGCCGGTGCCCAGGTCCTTGGCCGACACGTTCAAGATGCCATTGGCATCGATGTCGAACTTGACCTCGATCTGCGGCAGGCCGCGCGGCGCGGGCGGAAGTCCCTCCAGGTTGAACTGGCCGAGCAAGCGGTTATCGGCCGCCATTTCGCGCTCGCCCTGGAACACGCGGATGGTGACCGCCGTCTGGTTATCGGCGGCGGTGCTGAAGGTCTGTTTTCGCTCGGCGGGAATGGTGGTGTTCTTTTCCACCAGCCGCGTCATGACGCCGCCCTCGGTCTCGATGCCGAGCGACAGCGGAGTGACGTCGAGCAACAAGACATCTTGCACTTCACCGGCCAACACACCGCCTTGGATGGCAGCCCCGATCGCCACCACTTCGTCCGGATTGACGCCCTTGTGGGGCTCTTTGCCGAACATCTTGGTGACGAGCTCTTGCACCTTGGGAATGCGCGTCGAACCGCCGACCAGCACCACCTCGTCGATGTCGCTGGGCTGCAGCTTGGCGTCTTTCATGGCCTGATTCAGCGGTCCGCGGCAGCGCTCGATCAAAGGATCGACCAGTTGCTCGAACTGGCTGCGCGTAATGTTCATCTGCAAGTGTTTGGGACCATTGGCGTCGGCCGTGATGAAAGGCAGGTTGATGTCGGTGCTGCTCACCGAGCTGAGCTCTTTCTTGGCCTTCTCGCAGGCTTCCTGCAATCGCTGCAAAGCCATGGTGTCCTTGCGCAGGTCGATGCCCTGTTGCCGTTTGAACTCATCGGCCACGTAGTTGATCAGGATCTGGTCGAAATCGTCGCCGCCCAGGTGCGTGTCGCCGTTGGTGCTGATGACGCGAAAGACGCCCTCGGCGACTTCGAGCACCGACACGTCGAACGTGCCGCCGCCCAAGTCAAACACCACGATCTTTTCGTGTTCCTTGCGGTCGAGGCCGTACGCCAAAGCCGCGGCCGTCGGCTCGTTGATGATCCGCGCAACTTCGAGACCGGCGATCTGACCGGCGTCCTTGGTCGCCTGGCGCTGCGCGTCGTTGAAGTACGCGGGCACGGTGATCACGGCCTTGTTGACCTTGTGACCCAGATACGATTCTGCGGCTTCCTTCAGCTTGCGCAGAATCATCGCCGAGATTTCGGGCGGGGTATATTCCTTGTCCCCGATCTTGATCTTCACATAGTCGTTTGGTCCGCCGACGATTTCATAAGGGACGATCTTCTCTTCGTTTTGGACTTCGTTGTGTCGGCGCCCCATGAATCGCTTGATGGAGTACACCGTCTTTTTCGGGTTCGTGACGGCTTGACGACGCGCCAAATCGCCAACCAGCACGTCGCCCTTGTCGGTAAACGCCACGACGGAGGGCGTGAGGCGGTTGCCTTCCTGATTCGGGATGACCTTCGCCTCCTTGCCTTCCATGACCGCGACGACCGAGTTGGTTGTTCCTAAATCGATGCCGATGATCTTTTCACCGCGAGCCATTCGTTGCTCCTTGTTCTCTGATTGAAACGCTCAAAGCCGGACCTGATATCCGAGCGTTGAGCGGAGTGTGATTTTTAGTTTTCGTTTGCGATTTTTAGTTGATGTTCAGCTTGGGCCGGATGCTTCGCTCCGCTAGCGCCCTGCAAGCACTTGCCGAATTCGTGCCGCGCCTATGATCCGAGAGAGGGTATTTAGCAAAGGATATGCCACGAGTTTACGCGGCGGGGACCAAGTCACAAGTAGTTTTATAACAGCAACTTAATGGATCATATTGCGGTTCCAAGGGGCCACTCGGCGGCGAGCTTTTCTGCCTTTTTGGCACACCCCGCTGGAGGCCTACCAAGTCGCTGCCAAATTGACAGCTCAGCTTGTTTTGCCATGCAAGGCCCCCCGGACCTTCGCGCCGGAACTCCCGCTTCCAGTCCGGATATTCGGCGGCGATCGGTGCATATCCTATGTTTAGGTAAGCTCGCCAGGCCCGCCAGCTTGACAACCACCATTTGACCCAAGTACAAGGTGGGTCACTGTTTCAGCCCATTTCGCCGCCCGCAAGGCCAGGTCGGGTCGGCTACCCATTAAGGCGGTCGTATGGCCCGGGAGAAACCGTCGAAGAAGCCGGCTGGCGCTGCCAGCTCGCGGACGCCCACCATTACCAGCCTGCGGTCCAAGATCGATCGGGTGGACCAGGAGCTGGTCCGGCTCATCAACGATCGTGCCAAATTCGCGCTCGAGATTGGCAAGCTCAAGAATTCGAGCGGCATATCGGCCTATGCCCCGGCGCGCGAGGACGAGGTTTTAAGCCGCGTGCTGGCGCTGAGCAAGGGCCCGCTAGCCGACCGCTGCGTGCGCGCCGTCTTCCGCGAAGTGATCAGCGGGTCGCGGGCGTTGGAAAAGGAGCTGCGCGTTGCGTTCTTAGGACCTGCTTACAGCTACAGCCACCTGGCGGCGCTACACCGTTTTGGTCAAAGCGTCGAGCTCGTACCTGTTTCGACGATCGCGGCCGTGTTCGAAGAAATCAACCGCCACCATGCGGATTTTGGTCTGGTGCCGATCGAGAACTCGACGGATGGCCGCGTGGCGGACACGCTGGATATGTTCGCGCGCATGCCGGCGCGGATTTGTGGCGAAGTGCAGTTGCGGATTCATCACAACCTGCTGGGCAAATGCCCGCGCGGCGAGGTCGAAGAGGTTTACAGCAAGCCGCAAGCGCTCAGCCAGTGCCGCAATTGGCTGGCCAAGCATTTGCCGGGCGCGCGCACGATCGAAGTCACGAGCACGACGACCGCGGCTCAACTGGCCCAGGACAAGCTCGGCGCGGCGGCCATCGCCAGCCTGCAGGCGGGCGTTCACTATGGGTTGGACGTGCTGGCAGCGGATATCGAGGACAACAAGGCGAACATTACCCGTTTCGCGGTCATCGGCGACGAAACCGGTCCACGCAGTGGCAACGACAAGTGCGCTCTGATGTTCGAAATCCCGCACCGCGCCGGTGCGCTGGCCGACGCGATGAACGTTTTTAAGCGCAACCGGCTCAACCTGACTTGGATCGAGTCATTTCCCATCGCGCGGCCCGAGGGAGGCTATATGTTCTTCGTGGCGCTGGAGGGGCACGAAGACGACACCCGCGTCCGCAAGGCGATCGCCGCCCTGGAAAAGAAGGCGGTGCGCTTGGACGTGTTGGGGTCCTACGCAAACATGGCCCCCGTCGAGTAAACTGCCGGATTCGGCCAAGCGGCTCTTGCCGCCGAGCGGGTCGCCTACTCACCTTTTCAGGATAGCGCAGCAACCGTGATCATCATTCTCAAGTCGGGCGCCACCGACGCCCAGATCGACCATGTGATCGAGCGCGTCGAATCGCTTGGGCTGCGCGCCCATCTGAGTCGCGGCACGCACCGCACCATCATTGGCGTGATCGGAGACGAGTCGCAGTTCGAGCCGGCCCAGTTCCAGGTTTTGCCGGGCGTCACCGAAGTCATTCGCGTGCTGCCTGCCTATAAGCTGGCCAGCAACGAGGCACATCCCGAGCCAAGCGTGGTGGACGTCGCCGGCGTGAAAGTTGGCGGCGGCAACCTGGCCATGATTGCCGGCCCCTGCGCCATCGAGGGCGCCAAGCGGCTCGATACGATCGCCGCGGACGTGCGCGCCGCCGGGGCAAACATCCTCCGCGGCGGCGCTTTCAAACCGCGCACCAGCCCCTATGCCTACCAGGGCATGGGCGAAGAAGGATTAAAAATCCTGCGCGACGTGGGACAGAAACATGGCATGCCGGTCGTGACCGAGGTCATGGACCCGCGCCGCGTGGAGATGGTCGAGCGCTATGCCGACATGATCCAGATCGGCGCGCGCAATATGCAAAACTTTGTGCTGTTGACCGAAGTCGGGAGCACCAAAAAACCCGTGCTGCTGAAACGCGGCATGAGTGCCACGATTGTCGATCTGTTGATGAGCGCGGAGTACATCCTGTCGCAGGGCAATCCAAACGTGGTGCTGTGCGAGCGAGGAGTGAAGGGCTTCGATTCGATCGCGCGCAACCTGTTCGACGTGGCCGCCGTTCCGGCTTGCAAGGCGCTTTCGCATCTGCCGATCATTGTCGATCCGAGCCATGCCACCGGCAGGCCCGATCTGATCGGGCCCTGTGCCCTGGCGGGCGTCGCGGCCGGCGCCGACGGCGTTCACATCGAAGTTCACAACTGCCCGGAAGAAGCCATGTCGGATGGGCCACAGGCGCTACTGCCCGCGGCGTATGAGGAGCTGGCGGGGCAAATCCGCCAACTGGCGGCGCTGCTCGGCAAGTCGATTTCTTCCCCACCTGCGAGTAAGCGATGAGACGGAGATTCGTTGCGGGCAACTGGAAGATGAATCTCGACCGGGCCGGCGCCATCGCGCTGGCCGGGGAGGTCGCGCGCGGACTCGAGACCGATAGCGTCGACGTCGCGATCTTTCCGCCATCGGTATACCTTGACGTCGCGCGCACGGCGATTGCGAACTCGAGATTGGCCTTGGGCGCGCAAAACGTTTCCGATCAGCCGAACGGGGCTCTGACCGGCGAGATCAGCACCTCGATGCTCGTGGATTTGGGCTGCCAGTATGTCATCTTGGGGCACAGCGAGCGGCGGCACATCCTGGGCGAAACCGACGCACAAGTGGCCGCCAAGACTCGGGCCGCGTTGGCCGCCGGTTTGACTCCCATCGTGTGCGTGGGCGAGCTGTTGGCCGACCGCGAAGCCGACCAGACCGCCGCCGTCATCCGCCGGCAGTTCAGCGGCTCGTTGGGCGAGCTCTCGGCCGAGCAACTCGATCAAGTGGTGATCGCGTATGAGCCGGTTTGGGCCATCGGGACCGGCAAGGTGGCCACGCCCAGCCAGGCGGAGGCGGTGCATATGGACCTTCGCAAAATAATCGGCGATCGGTACAATGCCTCCACGGCCGACGCGATTCGCATTCTCTACGGCGGCAGCGTCAAAGCTAGCAATGCCGCCGAGTTGCTGGCCCAACCTAACGTGGACGGAGTGCTGGTTGGGGGCGCTTGTCTGAAGGCCGACGAGTTCCTCGCGATCGTCGCCGCGGCGGCCCGCTAGCTCAGCCGAACGATTCGAAATGGACCAAGGAGGTTTCCGCCCGCTGACGGAAACGCACGCATTCAAATGATCAACGCTCTCATCATGACCCTCTTGTTCGTGACGGCCGTGTTCCTGATCTTGCTAGTCCTGATCCAGCGCGGGCGCGGGGGTGGATTGGCCGGCGCATTTGGCGGACTCGGGGGCCAGAGCGCCTTTGGCACCAAGGCCGGCGACTTGTTTACTCGCATCACGATTGGCGTGGCGGCCTTTTGGATTCTGCTGTGCGCACTGTCGGTCAAGCTGTTAAGCGACAACGACGCAGGCCGGCTCGATCAGTCGCTCGGTCAGAAGGCTGCCTTGCCGCTCGATAGCGGAGTGCCCGGCGCGTCGACTGGAAAAGCCGCCCCGGCCACGGGTTCAGCCGCTGGAAAAGCGGCGCCCACGAATCCCCCGGCAACTGGCGAGTCGCCGCCCGCTGCTGGCCAGGCCGCTCCCGCGGCCGGCGGTGGCGAAACCAAGTCTGACACCAAATAGCCGCCAGGCGGTTTTCTCCTCCATCGCCCGTTCGAATCCAGGAGAAGCTCCCTTGTTGTTGAGCATGACTGGTTTCGGCGAAGCTCATCGCAAAGATGCCCGACTGGCCGTGGTGGCCGAAGCGCGCACGATCAATAGCCGTTATTTCAAGCTGGCCATTCGCGCCAGCGAAGGTTACAGCGGCCTCGAGCCGCAGATCGAAGCCCTGGTTCGCGCGCACATCAAGCGCGGCACCGTGCAACTGTCGCTGCGCGTCGAGCGCGCTCACGCCTCGGATGATTACCGGGTGAATGCCGAAGTGTTGGCGGGCTATCGCCAACAACTCGAGGCTTTGCGCAGCGAGTGGCAGCTGTCCGAACCCTTGAATCTTTCGGCCCTTTTGAATTTGCCTGGCGTGGTGAGCGACAGCGCAAGCGACCACGCCGACGCGGAGGCGGATTGGCCCTTGATCGGCGAGGCGGTCGAATCCGCCATGAAGAACATGGACACCATGCGCCGGGAGGAAGGCCGGGCCATGGCCGTGGACCTGGCCGCCAACTGCGCGGTTGTGGCGCAGGAGCTCGACGCCATCGAAGAGCGGGCGCCGCTCGTGGGCGACTCGTACCGCGCGCGGCTGACGGAGCGACTCACCAAGACGCTTGCCGACTTCCAGATTTCGCTTGCGCCGGGCGACCTGGTCCGCGAGATCAGCATTTATGCGGAGCGCAGCGATATCTCGGAAGAAACGGTGCGGCTGCGCAGCCACCTGGAACAATTCAAAAGCACGCTCGAATTGCCCGAAAGCTCGGGCCGGAAGCTCGAGTTCCTGACGCAGGAAATGTCGCGCGAGACGAACACAATCGGCTCGAAGGCCAACGACGTGCAGATCTCGCGACACGTGATTGAGATCAAGTCGGCGCTCGAGCGGATTCGCGAGATGATTCAGAACGTCGAGTAGGTCGCGCGATACCTGCTTGTCATCAACGAGCGCAAGCATACGAGCCGACCTGACTCCTTGGCACGAGGATCCATGTCCCACATGACCGACAAAAGCCGTGGCAGATTGATCGTGATCTCCGGTCCGTCGGGAGCGGGTAAGACGACCTTGGTGCGAAAACTGTTCGAGCGCTGTCCGGGGCTGACGCGCAGCGTGTCGGCCACGACACGATCGGCGCGGCAGGGAGAGCGGGACGGCGTTGACTACCACTTCCTCTCGGATGAGGAGTTCGCGCGGCGCCGCGCGGCCGGTGACTTTCTCGAATCTTTCCAGGTTTTCGGGCAGGGACACTGGTATGGCACGCTGGCCAGCGAGGTCACCCCTAGCCTGGCGGAGGGCAAGTCGATAGTCTTAGAGATTGACGTACAGGGCGCCATGGCGGTGGTGGAACGCTACCCCCAAGCGGTGACCATCTTTGTTCGGCCCAGTTCGGCCCAAGAGCTGGAGCGGCGTTTGCGCGGGCGTGCAAGCGAGAATGAAGAATCCATCCGGCGCCGCCTGGAAGCCGCGCGGCATGAGTTGGCCAGCGCCGGGCGTTATCGATTTGAGGTCGTCAATGACGACATCGACCGGGCAGTCGAGACCATCTGCGACATAATTCGTAAATCCGAGGTGTAATATCCATGCTGGACGAGTTGCGCGAGGAAGCGATCGTTAACAAAGTCGGGGGCCGATTCAAGCTATCGACCTTGATTCAAAAGCGCTTGGTCGCGCTCAACGCTGGCAGCCGCCCGCTGGTTGACATCAAGACCGACAACAAGCTGGAAATCGTGATCCAAGAGATCATTCAGGACAAGATTTATCTCGATTCATCGGCGCAGTTGAAAATCACCGGCGAGGATTCCGGTGGTGGGCCGCCGGAGCTCGATCTGACGAATCTATGAGCTCACGCGAGATCGTGGTCGGGGTCAGCGGCGGAATCGCGGCTTACAAAACGGCCGCGCTCGTCAGCCAATTGGTCCAAGCCGGGGCCGGGGTGAGCGTCGTGATGACCGCCTCGGCACGCGAGTTCGTGGGCCCCGCGACCTTTGCCGCTCTGACCGGCCGGCCGGTGCTGGAACGGGTGTTCGACGACGCGGCGCATCCCCTTGGCGCGCACATCACGCTGGCCGAGACGCATCAGTTGTTTTGCATCGCGCCGGCCACGGCCAACGTGCTTGGCAAGGCCGCCTGCGGACTGGCCGATGATCTGTTGAGCACACTTCTGCTCAGTTTTCCGGGGCCCATCTTGATGGCGCCCGCCATGAACTGCGACATGTGGGAAAAGCCGGCTGTACAGCGGAATGTCGAGCAGCTTCGCCGCGACGGCATTCACTTCGTCGACCCGGAAGAAGGCTGGTTAAGTTGCCGCCGACGTGGCGTGGGCCGCATGGCGGCGCCGGAGAAAATCCTGGCCGCAATCAACCAACTGCTGGATGCGCCCCCACGCACGCGCGTGGTTTGAAGCGGCGCGGGTTGCTGATGATGCCGAACTTGACGGCACGGCGGGGCGCGTTTGGCAGGCCAATCTCCAACCTGAGAATCCGCCGTGGCTCGCATCCTCATCACTTCTGGTCCCACGCGTCAGTACCTCGACCCGGTGCGCTATCTCACCAACGCTTCCAGCGGCCGCATGGGAAAAGCCTTGGCCGAGGCGGCCATCGCTCGCGGGCATGAGGTCGTCATCGTCAGTGGGCCAGTCGATATCCGCTACCCTCGAGCGGCCCAGGTCATCGACGTCATTTCGACCGAAGACATGCTGGCCGCCAGCCGGCAAGTTTTTCCGGAGTGCGATGGGCTGATCGGCGTCGCTGCGCCAAGTGACTACCGCCCGGTGTTCGTGGCCCCCAACAAGATCGCAAAAACGGGCGAGCCGCTCGAGCTGCGGCTGGTTGAGACGGCCGACGTGGTCGCGACGCTGGGAGCCGAAAAGACCAGGCAGTGGTTGGTGGGTTTCGCGCTTGAGACCGAAGATCACCGACTGCGTGCTCTGGCTAAACTAGAGAAGAAGCACTGTGATCTGATGGTTTTGAACGGCCCCCAAGCGATGCATTCGCTTGAGAACTCGGTCGAGATCATGGACCGCGCCGGGCAGGTGCTGAGGAGCATCTCTGGTCCAAAAGAGGGGGTTGCGACCGGGATTTTTGAGATCATCGAGGCCCGGCTGATTAACCGCTAGAAAAAGTAAAAAATATTTTATCGGCATAAGCACCCTTGTAGATAGGATTTACGTAACTGGTCCTCAAGAGCGCATACCTAACCCCCCTTGAATGTGGTATTTCCCCAATTACTCTGGGGTTATTGCATCTAAGAGCCCCCCGTTAGGAGCACGCTCGTGAAGGTACTAGTCGCCCTAATTGTTCTAACTGTTAGCGCACTGCCTGCGCCGGCATTTGCTGGTCCCATCTCGTTCGCCTTCACGAACGGCAGTCGTTCCGCCCTGGTCACGTTTGCGCAGTCGGGCACCAACCAACTACTCGTCGACCTGACGAACACCTCGATGGCCGACGCCCTGGTCCCCACCGACATTCTGACGGGTGTCTTTTTTCAAATAGTGGGCAATCCGGCCCTCACCCGAATCTCGGCCACGGTGCCGGTTGGCGACGAGGTCCGGACGGGTGGCACGGGCGCGATTATTACCCCCGCCAATCGAGTCGTCGGCGGTGAATGGGCTTACAAAAATGGGATATCCCAGGTTCCACCCAATAACGAAGGCATTTCTTCGTCGGGCTTGTCGATCTTCGGTACGAACGAATTGTTCCCCGGGCCCGACCTCGAGCCGCCGGCAAGCCCTGACGGTATTCAGTACGGCATCACGACCGCTGGCGACAATCTGCTGACCGGCAATGGCGGGATCACGGGCACCGGACTCATCAAAAAGTCCGTGCACTTCGTCCTCGGTAACTTTACTTCCCAGCCGGATGCCGTGATTGCCAGCGTGTACTTCCAATACGGAACGGCGCTCGACGAGCCAGGCTTTGTTGGCGGAGACGTTCCTGAGCCCGCTTCGGCTGCCCTTTTTGCGATCGGCGCCGCCGCTGTTGTGCTTGCCTATCGCAAGCGGAAGGCGAGCTAACGGCTAGCGGGATGACCCGCCGAGCCTCGCTGACATAGCCGACGGTACTGATGTGCCAGCCGCTCCATAAACAGGGCGCACCGGGCGAGCCTCAGTCAGGCCGCTCAAAATGCACAAGCCAGTCTTCATTCAGCTCAACGTGTTT
>DATJEN010000303.1:0-7123 GCA_035496575.1 Pirellulales bacterium | reverse complement strand
AGGTCGTCGGCCAAGAGGAGCTGCCCGTGACCGTAGCGGCCGTTCTTCCACTTGCGCCGGCCATCGGCCAGCGAGACGCACTCCAAAATGCCGTCGTCAAGGCCATACACATAGCCATCGCGCAGCACGGGGCTTGAGAACGTGGTTTGCATCGCGCGGCTGGCCCACCGCTGCTTGGGTTTCCACGCGCCGCGCTCGCGCGCGAGCTCGACGAGCGCACAACCGGTGCCATAATCGGCCGACAGTAATACGCGATTCGGCGCGATGGGGATGGGCTGCGAGCAGTTGGTCTGCTGGTCGTTGCGCCACGGAAATGTCCACAGGATTTCGCCGGAGCGCGGGTCGTGAGCGACGATATTTTGCGTCGAAACGACCAGGATCTGCGGCTGGGTGTCGATTTCGATGAGCATGGGCGACGCATAGCTGGCGGGGTCCGATCCGGCGCGCCAACGGCGGCTGCCGGTCGACTTGTCGTAGGCGGCCAGCGACGCGTTCGTTCCGCCGGGCGCGACAACCACCAGTTCTTCCACCACGAGTGGCGAGCCGGTCGCGCCGTGCCCGGGCGCGGTCGCCTGGTTGTCCTTCATGATGTCGACCGACCACAACCGTGAGCCATCGGCGCGATCGAGCGCGTTCAAAATGCCCGTCGCGCCGAGCGCGTACACGGCGGAGCCGTCGACCGTGGGCGTGGCGCGGGGACCGTCGCCCGTGCCCGAGTTGATGTAGTGGGCTCGATCGCGATGTCGCCACAGCTCGCGGCCGGTGGCGCGCTCATAGCACACCACGCACTCGTCGTCCTGGCGCTGCTCTTGCGTGTAGATTTGGTTGCCGACAACCGCGATGGCGCTCCAAGCGGCTCCCAGCGGACGTCGCCAGACGAGCCGCGGCGGGCGGCTCGACCAATCGCGCGCCAGGTGCGCTCCGCGGGACACGCCGAGCCCATCCACGCCCCGAAATCGCGGATAGTCACCGTCGCCAGCCGCTGGATTTGCAGGGGCTTCACCCGCCAGCGCCGCTGGGGCGCCGATCTGGCCGGCGATGCGCCACACGAGCTTCGGGAGTGCCTGCCCGTCGATGCCGTCCGAGCGAACGCAAAGGCCGAATAGCGCCACGATCGAGAGCAGAGCGACCAAGACAGACGCGCGGCGGAGTGTGCTGATGGGAACTAGAAACATGATCCACATCCAAGCCAGCCACCAGCTTGTGGCGGCGAAAAAGATTGCCAGTGGCAGATTGCCGGAGAACGGTGAACAAAATAGATACCACACGGCAATCGCGGCAAGGCTCCACAAGAGGCCAATGACAGCCGCGCCGCGCGCAGTGAGCTTGCCACCCGCGCGCGACTGCCACGCGCCGATGCCGCTAGCCGCGAGCAGCACGGCCAGTTGGCCGCCGATCGGAAGCCAGATGCGCGGATGCGGTCCGAATGCCTGCGCGATGGCGACGATCCAGAACCAGTAGTACAGGCTCGCGAGCGAGAGCAGCGCAAGAAGCGCGGCGCGCAACCAGGTGGGCCAGCGCTGGTGCGCAATCAAGGTGTGTTGGGGTGCGGCGGGTTGTGTGCTCACGCGTGGGCTCGCGCCAGAGAGCCTGCCTGCAAACGGATAGAGTTTAGCAGGTCCGCGGGATACTTCGCCGTGCGCCGCCAAATCTTGCGAGTCGCCGAGGCTGCGCGGGCTGGCTTACCAGCGATACTCGAACCCGGAGGTCACGCCCTGCACCCAGAACGGGGTGTCGATGAACCCGAATGCCGGGCGCGGCTCGCCCACCAGCGTGCCGCCGATTTGCGTGGGATTGAGCGTGGTGTCGATGGCCTCGCCCGAGCGTTGCACGCGGTTGATGTAGACGAAGGTATAGCCGAAAGTGCCGCGCAAGTTGCGCGTGATGTTCCAGCGAATATTGAAGTCACCCTCGGGCACGATCGCGAACACGTCGCGCTGGTAACTGCCGATGTTCGTCGGCTGCGCCAACAGCCCGCCCACGCCGGTGGTGGTGATGCCGCCGACGGTGATTGAATTCGTGCCGTTTATGAACACGTTTTCGCGGTTGTTGCCGAAGGCCACTTTGGTGACGAACTCCAGCGAGATGGGGCCGTGGTAGGATTGACCTTTCAAGCCGATTTCGCCGCCGTTAAACCGATTGCGGGCGCTGAACGTGTCTTCGCTCGCGAAGCTGACCGGGCCAATCGGGCCCGTCGTCGGGAGAAAGTCGGAGCTGTCATTAATGATCACGCTGTCATCGACGCGGAAGAATCGATAGCCCAACAACAGGTCCAGCCGACGCTGGCGCGTAAAGTCAATCCACATCAGCTTGCGGAACAGCGCATTGGCGCTTTGAACGTTGCTGGTGGTTTTGATGTTGATCGTGCCATCCAGCGGGCCTTCGGACTGGTTTAAAACAAAATTCGGGAACGCGACGATTGCCGCATCCTGCGTGGGCGATACCAGGTTCGGATCGACGTTCAAGAAGGGCCGGGCCAGAATGATATCTCCCGGCCCAATGCCATCGCTGAACGTCGACGTCTTGTTGAAGTGCGTATGTTCAGGCACGAGCGTGAAGTATTGACCTTCGATGCCGAGGAACTCGCCATCGATGAGCCAGTATCCAACGTTGATACGGCCGCCTTCACGACGGTCCTGATCCACGCGTTCGCCGCCGAACAGAATCTGGGTATTGGGGCCGGCCGGCAGCACGCCGGCTTCGGCTTGGGGTGTTCCAAGCGGGCTCGTGGTCACGAGCGGCGGCAACTGATTGCCCTTGGCCCACATCAGCATGTAGTCGGCTTGCACGTAAATGCGGCGATGCGAATGCACCTCGGTCCACAGATCGGTGTACACCAGGTGGTGGCCGAGAAACGATGGGCCGGCGCCGGCGCCTGCACCCGGGCCACCGGGCGGTCCGCAGCTTCCATCACCAGCGCCGTCGCACCCGGCTCCATCAATCCCGCACGCGCCGCCGTACTCTCCTTCGCAGGCCAAGGCGCCGGCCATCCCGCCTGCCGGATCCCCCAGCATCGGGCTGGAGTCGTCCGAGACCCACGTCCCTTCGACCGACTCGGGTGGCGTCAGAGAGACGTTCGAGGCTGGCTGGGTCGGAAAGCCTTTGGGTGTGCGCGCGGACAGGCGGCTGAGTGGGCTTGGGCCCTTAAGACTCGGCGGTTGTCCCCAGCCTGGTGTCGCCGAGCTCAACAGGGTTGCTATCGCGATGGCGAATGTGGCAACGAATCTCACGGCCCTTCCCCCTTCGACCCCATCGGTGGCGCATATGCCGGTTGTAGCGCTCCGGCTATGTGTATCGATTCGACCGATCGAGTCGATAATTCCAGACAATTCGTAATAATTGGCACTCCTGGCCCAAGTAGCGGATTTGCCGCATCTTCACCAGCTGCGCATGGCCCCGCGCATTTTGAGGCTGGCGGTGCAAGCGACGCCTGGAAATGGCCAAAAATCGTTGAACCCTTCGCACCGTGCGGTAGATTAAAGAGTTCCCGGCCTCTACGGCTCGAGTGTGTCTCACGGCCGGGAGACCTTCAGCAACTTGAAAAGGAGCACCGCGTGGCCAAAGACACCAAAGACATCCAAATCGAGGAACCTAAGCCGCAAGCAGCTGCCGCCAGCACGCCGCCAGAACCGCAACGCCAGCAGCAAGTCGTCGTCGACGCTTCGAAGGCGCATGCGGCGTATGCCAATTTTTGCCGCGTGACGGGCACGCCCGAGGAGCTGGTCATCGACTTTGGCCTGAACACCCAGCCGATGGGAGTGCCGAGCGAGCCGATCGAGATCAGCGAGCGGATCGTGATGAACTACTACACGGCCAAGCGGATGATGGCCGCGCTACAGATGTCTTTGCAGCGGCACGAGGCGGCGTTTGGCGTCCTGGAAACGGACGTGCAGAAGCGCGTCATGCCGGGCATCTTGCGGCCGCAGAGCGGACAGAATCGTTAGAAGGGCAGAGCCGCTAGAAGGACGGGGCCGCTAAAAGAGCGGGCCAGCTCAGTCCGCGTTGGCCGCGGGGCAAAAACGCCACGTCCTCCCACCCGTCGTATCGCTACAACCGCCCCTAAAAAGGGGCGGTTTTTTTTCGCGCCTTCCTAATATCGCGTGGGGCCGGTCGGATTATTCCGGACGCCCGGCCAAGGCCGCGCAGCCCTAAAAAAGTCTGGCACTCGTAGACTTTGCGCCAATTGAATTCTCGAAACACTTCGAGTAGTCTGAGGCTTGGGACAGGTTGGAGCGGTCTTGTCTACGGCTAGTAGTCGGCAGTCCTTGCCGGCTCGGAACCAAGCCGTCGCTCAGCAAAGCTCGTCGCACAGAAATCGAATCTGACCGACTGACGGCGCAATTCGATTCTTGAGCTTCGCGAGCAGGGATGCCAAGTACCTACGGCGCGCAGGTAGTCAGGTATCGGCGTCCACTTTCACATCAATCGGATCAGGATCCCGGCACAGAGCACCATGAAGAAACATCGCATTCGTTTCGGTGGCAGGTCGCGTTTCTTGGGCAAGGGGCGAGCAAACAAAACTCCGCGACGCTTCTCGCTGAGCGGCGTCGAGCATCTCGAGTTGCGAGCCTTGCTCACCGCTGCCTCGTCCGTGGATCCGGGATGGCAAGATACGTCTGCCGGAGTCGGCGCCGACCCCTACGCCACGCTGCCGACGATGCGCTCGATGTTGGCCTCATGCTCCTCGAGCGCGTCGAGCTCCACGAGCACTTCCACGCAATCGAGCACGGCCGGTCCCGCGGCTTCGCCGCTGGCCACTACCAGCTTCTCGACGCTGGACGACACGACGGGTTCGCCGGTCGTCAGTCCCTTGGTGTCGACCGCGGTCGCGCAGTTCCGTCTGGAAGCCGAGGACACCACAGCCGCTCATAACCCGATCACGCACGTTCAACCGGGACAGGACTTTGTCCTGGCCGCCATCGTCAAGGACATCCGCGATCCAGTGCATACGAACGCGGGCGTGTGGGCCGCGTTTATGAACGTGAGCTATAGCTCAGCTCTGGCATCGATCACTTCGCAAGCCCCCGTTAACGGCGCCGATGGCGCACTGACGTTTGGCGATTATTTCAAAAACGGCTTGCTCGCAGGCGATGCGAGCAGCGCGGGCCAGATCGTGGGGGCCGGATCTTCATCGCTTCAGTTTGCCGGTTCCGGCACCGGGGACGTGCTGCTGTGGCGGATCACCGTGCATGCCAATGCAACGGGCGATCTCACGTTCACTCCTTCGTTCGATTCGGCGCAGGACCACGATTCGTCGTTTATCGACCCGCCTGACACTTTCACGACGGACGATATCCAGTTCACCCCGACGACGGTCCACATTTTCACGACTCCGACCGTCTCCATCACGCCCAGCGTTTCGCATAACGAAGGCGATGCGGGAACCACGCCATACGTCTTTACGGTGAGCTTGTCGGCGGCGGTCAGCGAGCAGGCGACCGTCCTCTATTCAACCAGTAATGGCACGGCGCAAGCCAACGACTTTACGGCCCAGTCGGGCACGATCACGTTTGCGCCTGGCGACGCAAGCGAACTGATCACCATCAATGTCAATGGCGACACCACGGTCGAGCCGGACGAAGCGTTTAGCGTGAACCTCAGCAGCCCTGTGGGCGCGACTCTGGGCGCCGCGATCACGGGCGTGGGCACCATTGTCAATGATGACTTGCCGATCTTGGGCATCTCCCCGGTTTCGCAAAACGAAGGTGATGCCGCCAACAACATGGTGTTTTCGGTCACGCTGTCGGCCGCGAGCAGCACGCCCGTCGTGGTTGCGTTCCATACGGTCGATGGCACGGCAACGGCAGGCAGCGACTACACCGCCACGAGTGGCTCGATTACTTTCGCCGCCGGCAGCACGACCACGCAGTTGATTACGGTTCCGATCCTGGGGGACACGAACAACGAGCCCAACGAAAACTTCCACCTGGTGTTGACGCAGCCGGCGAACGCCGTTTTTGACGCTTCCGAAGGTGACGCGCTGGGCACCTTGCTCAACGACGATGGCGCCCACATCACGATCACGCAGAATGTCACGCACGCCGAAGGAAACTCCGGCACGACGGCCTATGTGTTCACCGTGGCCATCAACTCGTTGCCGACCGACACGGCGACCGTGCAGTTCAGCACGGCCAACGGCTCGACCAATCCCGCCACGGCTGGTTCTGACTACACCGCCACGAGTGGCACGCTGACCTTCAATACCGAAGGGGCGCTGACGCAGGACATCACCGTACTGGTCAATGGCGACACGCTGAACGAGGCCGATGAAACGTTCGTCGTCAACCTGAGCAATGCCGTCAACGCCACGCTGACCAACTCGAGCGGCACTGGCACGATTACCAATGACGACGCGGCGCCGACCTTGAGCTTTGCGGCGAGCCCGGTTTCGGTCACCGAGCCGGATTCGGGAACCACGCCGCTAGTGTTCACGGTTAATCTGTCGGCCGCCAGCGGCCAGACAGTTACGGCTCAATTTGTAACAAACAATGGGACCGCATCGGCCGCGGACAACGATTTCACGGCACTCCCGACTTCGACGTTGACCTTCGCGCCGGGCGAAACTCAGAAGCTCATCACGGTGCTCGTCAACGGTGACACCAAGAACGAAGCCGATGAATCCTTCACTCTCGATTTGTTCAATTCGACCAACGCGGGCAATGCCACTTCGCTGGCGACAAAGTTGACCGCGACCGGCACGATCATCAACAACGACGCCGTGCCGACGCTCACGCTTACCGGCGACTCGCACAACGAGGGGAACTCCGCGGCAACCGGCAGCAACTATTTCTTCTCGGCCACGCTCTCGGCCGCCAGTGGCCAAACCATCACCGTGCCTTTCACGACGGCCGATGGCACCGCGACGGCCGCCGACGGGGACTACACGCCCACCAGCGGCACGATTACGTTCTTGCCGGGCCAGACCGTGCAGCGCATCACTGTGTTTGCGCCGGGCGACACGAAAGCCGAGCTCGACGAAACGTTCAAAGTCAATCTCTCGCCAGGCACCAACGTCAACCTGGGCAACGACACGGCCAACGGCACCATCGTCAATGACGACAATCTGCCGACGGTCGGCATCGTGGGGCCCGGCCCAAAGTCAGAAGGCAACTCGGGCACGACT
>DATJEN010000302.1:0-26380 GCA_035496575.1 Pirellulales bacterium | reverse complement strand
AGCCCGGTCGGTCGGGCCGTCGCCAGGGCCCGGTTCATTTTTTGCGCCGCGGTTGGTTGGTAATGACTGGGTTGCCGCTAGACCACTCGATAATCTCTAACCCCCTGCGCGTAAACAGCGCATTCAGCACTTCTGGCTTGGTGTCGGCAGGAATCGCGTGAGCCGCGCGGTCACAGCATTCCGCAAGGAATACGCCTGGAAAGTGGCCGCCTAAACCGCGAGAAGGCGCGGCAGGATCGACCTTCCAGTCATCCGGTTTGGTCCAGGGCACGGCCAGCTCATCGTTCACTTCCACGACGGCAATCGTGTTTGAAGTCCCGTCTGTGATCTGACGATAGGACACGCCCATTGGTCCGTCTGGAAACACCGTGAAGTCCCCGCGCGGGGCCAGATAAATGGTGGTGCCGGCCGGCGACTTCGACGCGGGGCAGCGGAACACGTCGGGCATCTTCTCGATCAGAGGCTTGTTCTTGGGGCTGTCCCACGGCTGCGTCAGATCGAATTGCTCGTAAAGAGGCTGAGCGTCCAGGTATGGCAGGAGAGCCACCCGCCAACTCAACAGCGGCTTGCCATTGGCATCGTAAATGGCAGCCGGAGGAAATGATTTCTTCTGACCGTGATAGTTGTGCAACGCCAGTCCGATCATTTTCAACTGGTTCATCGATTCGCTTCGCATCGCGGCCAGTTGCTCGGGAGTGGCTTCGTTTTGTTTCCCCGAGGCAGGTTTTTCCTGCGCTACTAGGCGCCAGGGAATGGTGGCGGGGATCGCGGCGAGCGCGAGCAGAGTGGCGGCCACGCACAGAGGCAGGGTCGAAGGTAGTTGGACGCGAGCCATGGCCATGATCCTCCGTTCCAGGTTTCGATAATTGCCTAACACGCCCGCCGCAGCCAACGAAGCCCGCGGCAAATCGCGGTGTTCGCAGGCGCATTTGATGAGCAGCCGCGCATAGTCGGCCGCCGGCGCGCGGCGAGTTTGCAACACCAGCTCGTCGCAGGCCGACTCCTGCGCCAGGCCCCAGCCGCGGCTCATCAGCCACGTGACGGGGTGAAAGTAAAAGCAGCACTGGGCCAGCATCGGCAGCACGTTCCACACGAGGTCGCGCCGTTTGAGGTGCGCGAGCTCGTGAGCCAGCAGGCCGCGCAGCTCCGCCGCTGAGAAAATCGCTTCCGCGTCCGCGGGCAGAACGATGCTCGGCCGCCACATGCCGGCCAAAAACGGACCGCGGATTTCCCCCGAGATGCCAAGCCGTGGGACGCGCGAAAGGCGCAAAGCCCGCGCTTCTTCCAGGAGCACTTGCCACATCTTCGAGCTGGTGGCGGGCACGGATCGACCGACGTATCGGCCAATCAGAATCCACTGCCCAAGCGCCGCAAGCCCGACGACACCGCCGCCGGCGAGCCACAGCGCCAAAAGCCATGAGCGGGGCGCGATGGCCGCAGGCGCTTGGGCGCGCTCGGCAACGGGTTGTGTTGCAGGATTGTCAATCGGACGCACGCGCGGGATCGCGCTCGATGCAACGCTCCGCGCGGGCTCGAGATTCTGCTCGGCGGGCAGAACGGCCAGCAGCACCGGCTCGGCCCACACAAGCGCGACCAGCATTTTCAGACATGCGGCGCGCCATACCCAGCACACGATGCGCGGCGAAAGAAAGCGGCAGTAATGCGCCATGGCCCAGGCCAGGGCGATGGCGATCGCGCCTTGCCAGCTCGCGCGCCACATGCCGTCCAACCAGGCGGCGCTCCAATCGATTTGCCACAGGCGATCGAACAGGGGCGATCGATTCATGGCCCTTCTCCCTTCTCGCGTTGCTCCAGCTTGTGGATGACGTCTTCGAGCTTGCGGGCTTGTTCGGCGGTCAGTTTTTTAGTTCGCGTGAGATAAGCGACGAACGGCGAGACCGAGCCGCCCAACACCTCGTCGACGAACTGGCCCACGATACGGTGCAGCAGGTCGCCCTTCGCGACCGTGGGGCGGTAGCGATGCAATCCGCCGGATTTGCGGCGGGTGAGAAAGCCCTTGGCGCGCAGGCGTTCCATCACGGTCAAGAGCGTGGTGCGCGCGTGGCCCGACTGCTCGGCAAAATGCGCGGCCACTTCGCGAACCGAGATGGGGTGGTGGTCCGAGATGTATTGCAGGACCTCGAGCTCCAAGGGTCCCAGGCTTTCTGGCGGCGACATAGGCGCGAGCTCCATGTGACTACGAACGTGGTCATTTTACAGTGACTATGCTGGTAGTCAATACGCCGCCAAGACAGAATCAATGCTCCGCCCCCTCGCGCGTGTAGGCGGCTTTCGCAGGGGGTACAATCTGCGAGTGACAGATCGATCGCTACTGGCCCGATGCCCCGAGGCACTTATGAAATCAAAAGCGCTCGTTGCCCTGGCTTTGTTCCTCAGTACGGCTTACTTGCACGCCCCCAGGCAGGACGTGCATGCGGAAGACGTGGAAGCCAAGAGCTATCCGGTACTGTCCGGGGTTGGCATCGCCTTGACCTTGAAAGATGGGCACCTCATTGCGTTTAAGCTACTTCCGAATTCTCCTGCCGATGAATCGGGCTTGATAAAAGAAGGTTCTCGGCTCGTTTCCGTTAAGGTCGACGGCAAAACGCTCTCCATGAATGGAAAAAGCGTTAGCGAAGCCGCGAGCTTAATTCGTGGCCCTGTCGGAACGAACGTAGTCTTAACCCTCGTAGCGCCCGACGACGATGCCGAGACCAAAGTCACGTTAGTGCGCAATGCCTTGGAGATTGCGGGCGTTCCCGATTCTACTTACAAGGCATTTATTGGGAAACCGATTCCCAATTTCCAATTGTCCTCGCTTGACGGTTCAGCCAAGAAAAACCTCTCCGACTACCAAGGCAAAATCGTTGTTCTCGACTTTTGGGCGTCTTGGTGCCCGACGTGCTATGCACCAGTGGCCAAGATGCAGAAAATGTGCGAGGACAATCCTCAATGGGCCGGCAAGGTAGAGCTGGTGACCGTAACCGTCGATTCAGAACTCTCCAAGGCCGTTGAGGTCATCAAACAACAGAAATGGTACCGCACTCACAACCTCGCGGTTGAAGTTGATGAACTCAAGGCCATAGGCGTTACCGTGGTGCCGGTGATAATTATCATTGCTCCGAATGGGACGATTGCGACGATGGCCGGCGCTCACGCCCTTGATACCGAGAAAGAAGTAGCGGCACTTTTGGCAAAATAAATGCCATCGAACAAAGTGTTGCACCCACGCGGGCGGTTGCGAGTTCAGCCGAACACAGTGACAGATCGATCGCTACTGGCGCGATGCACGAGGCTCTCATGAAATCAAACGCCCTGCTCGCTCTAGCTTTCTTAGTCAGTAGTAACTACTTGCACGCGGCGCCCATGCAGGACGTGCATGGAATTGTGCTCGATGAGCAAGGCCGTCCAGCGGCGAACATCGACGTGTGCGGCTATTGGGGTGCGAACGGGCCCTTCTGGGACAAGGACGGCAAGCAAGTCGATTTCTCCAATCAGGCGACGCGCGACGAATATTTTGGTCCCAAACGGCTTGGGCGGATGGATCCCGGGCTCAAGGAAGTGGCGCGCACGGACGCGAAGGGCGAATTCCACTTCGAAGTGCCAGACTATCTGCACACGCTGATGGTCATGGACACCGAGCGGATTCGTGGCGGATTGGCAACCCTGCCCAAAGATCCGAGCACGGCGCCCGTTGAAGTCCGCCTCGCGCCGATGACGCGCGTGCGCGCTTCGTTCGAAGGACCCGGTGCCGGCGAGACGCCCAGTTGGACGCACACCTATATCCAGACTCCCTATGACCCGACTCGCCCCTTGGATGTGACGCGGCTGGTTGGCTGCAGCTCCGATTACGCAAAGCTGCTGGTTTCGCTGCCGCCCGGTCGCTATTTCATTGATGCCTACAACCGCGGCGAGACCTCGCCGACGGCGCGTCTCTCGAACAAAGAGTTCGTGGTTTCAGCGGGCCAAAAGGAGCTGGATTTGGGCGTGTTGCAAATGCCTGCCGCCAAAGACCGCGACGCACGCTTTAGAGAATCGAAAGCCGCCGGTCGTTGGGGCGATTACAAAAAGCATTATGGCCGCAAGCCACCCGCCTGGTTCGCCAACGAAGCGCGCGGCATTTCCAAAGACGTGAGCGTCGCCGACTTCAAGGGACGCTGGGTGCTTATCGAATTCTGGAATATGAATTGCGCGCCGTGCCTGAAGCGAAGCCTGCCCGAGCTGATGAAGTTTTACGAGACACATTCGGGCCAGCGCGACAAGTTCGAAATCGTTTCGATCTTTCTGGATCCCGATGAGGAGTACGCCTCGCTGGCGGACGTCGATCGGGCGATCGAGCCCATCGTGGAGCACGTGTGGGGCGGCAAGACGATCCAGTTTCCGATACTGCTCGACAGTTCGTTTCGCACCTGGGAAAGCTTTGGACTGCCGGGCATGGGGACGATCGTGCTCATTGATCCCCAGGGCAACCTGGTGCCGGGCAGCTTGCCCGAGCTTGCCAAGCAGCTCGACAACTGAACGAATCTCGCAAGGGGAAGGAGCCAGTCATGCTCAAGAAAACGATCCTTGGCGTGGGCTTGGCGCTGGTTGGGCTCGTGTTGCTTTTCTGCCTGGTCGTCGCGTTGCAGCCCAGCGGGTTTGCGCTCGAGCGATCGACAACCATGGACGCGCCGCCATCGCGTGCGTTCGAGCACGTGAATGATCTGGCGCTGTGGGACGCGTGGTCTCCGTGGAGCAAGCTCGATCCGAACGCCAAAACGACCCTCTCACAACCATCGGTTGGAAAGGGCGCCACGTTCGCCTGGGTGGGCAACTCCGCGATTGGCGAGGGCAGCCTGACCATCGTCGAAAGCAGGCCGAACGAGCGGGTCGAAGTCGAACAGGTATTCGTGAAGCCCTTCGCGGGCAAAGCAAACTTCACGTTCGCGTTCGAGCCGGCCGAGAGCGGCACACGGCTGTCGTGGAAGATGGAAGGCAAAAACGATTTCATGGGCAAAGCCATGTGCCTGTTCATGGACATGGATTCCATGCTGGGAAAGGATTTCGAGCAGGGGCTCGCCAATTTGAAAGCCATCGCGGAAAGCTCGAATCCGCAGGAGGCGACCGCGGGCGAGGAGCCACGGGGCAACGGATCCAAGTCGTGAGCGGCCTGCGAGCGGCGGGATCAACCCGGCCCCCTTGACCGTGAAGTCGCAAGGCGCTAAACTTTCGCAAGTCGTTCGGTCATGGTGGTTTACCCGGCGCGCGCATGCCCGACGTTGTGGGCGATGGCAGCGCGGCCGTCTGGCAGCGTGGTGGCTCGCGCGCTGCCGTGCCCCCTTTTCAGTCTTGAGGTGGCCGCTTCGCAGGCGGATGCGAGTTTGCGTTTGGGCTCGCCAACCCTCTTGAGCCGTTCGCTTTTCCAGGAGAGATTTTGATGGCGCAGGATTTGGGAGTCGATCTGAAAGAAATCGTATTGTCGGGCGGCCCTTTCGGACCGCAAGAGATCAAGCAGATCACTTCAGCGATCGCCGAGGATTTTTCGCAGTACCGAGTCCTGCGCGAGGCGGTCAGCGAGCTCGAACTGCGCGAAGACCGCAGCCCGGCAGCTTCCGTACGCTTGGGCGTTTGCTATTTCCTGCTGGGGCGCTATGCGGCAGCGATTACCGCCCTCAAGGCGGGAGACGGCGGCGCGCTTGTGCACTTTTATCTCGCGAAGACTTACTATGCGCTGGGCCAATACAACGACGCCATCGCGAGCTACGCGGCGGCCGCCAAGGCCGGCTACAACAACGATGAGTGCGTGCTGGGCCGGGCCGAAGCCCAGCGCAACGCCGGCGACCCGACCGCGGCGCTGCACTCGCTCGATTCACTTTCCGGCGCCGTCGAGCAGACGGCCGAATACTTGTATCAGCGCGGGGCGACGATCTCGGCGCTGGGCGGCAACCCCAACGAAGTGGTGGCGCTGTTCGAACGCGCGGTCGAAGCCGACCCCAACCATCCCGGCGCGCTGTTCGGCCTGGCCCGCGAGAACGACCGCCGCGGTAATGATGAAATCGCCGTGGATCTCTACGAACGCTCGGCCTCGCAGTTTCCGGCGTTCGTGGGCTCGCTGCTGAACTTGGGCGTGCTCTACGAAGACCGCCTGCAGTACGACCGGGCGCAACAGTGCTACCAGCGAATTCTGGAGCAGTTCCCCAACCTGGGCCGGGCGCGCTTGTTTTTGAAAGACGCGCAAGCCTCGGGCGACATGTTCTACGACGAGGACGCGCAGCGCAAGCGCGATCGCGCCAGCCAGGTGCTCGGCATCCCCGTGAGCGATTTCGAGCTGTCGGTGCGCAGCCGCAACTGCCTGCAGAAGATGGGCATTCAGACTTTGGGCGACTTGGCGCGATGCTCCGAACAGGAGTTGCTCGCCAGCAAGAATTTTGGCGAAACCTCGCTCGTGGAAATCCGCGAGATGCTGGCCTCGAAGGGCCTCTCGCTGGGCCAGTTGGCCACGGCCACCGCCGAGCCCGAGCCCACGTTCGAGCCCGAGTTCATGTCGGCCGACGAGCAGGCGCTGCTCGATCGCCCGATCGCCGATTTGAATTTGTCGGTGCGCGCCCGCAAGTGCATGATCCGTTTGGGCCTGAACACGATTGGCGAGCTGGTGCGGCGCACGGGCGACGACCTGCTCGAGTGCAAGAACTTCGGCGTGACCAGCTTGAACGAAGTGCGCGAAAAGCTGGCGATCCAAAGCCTGAAGCTGCGCGGAGATTGATTTTTCTGCCCGCCCTGTGACGAGCGCCTGTCGCGGTGTAGCGCGCCCACACTCGTGAGCGTTGTCGACATGTCTGACGGGCTGTTTTCGTTCGAGCTCGTTGCCGCCGACCCGGGCAGCCGTGCGCGGGCCAGCAACTTTTACACTCCGCATGGCGCGGTGGCGATGCCGGCCTTCATGCCGGTCGGCACGCAAGCCACGGTCAAAGGTGTGTCGATCGACGCGCTGCACGCGACGGGCGCGCAGATGGTGCTGGCCAACACGTATCATTTGGCGCTGCGGCCCGGTCCGCAGGTCATCGAGGAGCTCGGCGGCCTGCACCAATTCTGCGGTTGGACCGGACCCATGCTCACCGATAGCGGCGGGTTCCAGATTTTCAGCCTGGCGCAGCAGACCTCGATCACGGAGGAGAAGGCGGCTTTCCGCTCGCACGTGGATGGCATGCTATTGGACCTTTCGCCAGAGCGGGCGGTCGCCATACAAGAGGCGCTCGGGAGCGACGTGGCCATGGTGCTCGATCACGTGGTCGCGCTGCCAAACGAGGCCCAGACACTGCGCGATGCCATGGAGCGCACCATTCGCTGGGCCGAGAGGTCGCTCGCGGCGCAAACAAGAAAAGACCAGGCGCTGTTTGCGATCGTGCAAGGCGGGCTCGATCCGGTTATGCGCGCGGATTGCGCTCGGCGGCTGGCCGAGATGAACTTTCCGGGCTATGCGGTCGGTGGACTGAGCGTCGGCGAAACTCCGGAGGAAATGTACCAGGTGCTCGATGCCACGGTGCCCGCCATGCCGGCCGATCGGCCCAGATATCTGATGGGGGTCGGGCGTCCGCAAGACATCGTGGAAGCCATCGCACGCGGTATCGATCTGTTCGATTGCGTGCTGCCGACCCGCAACGGGCGCAACGCCATGGCGTTCACCGACGAAGGCACCTTGCGGCTGCGCAATGCGCAGTATGAGCGAGACGGCCGGCCGCTCGAGGCGGGTTGCCCCTGCCCTGCCTGCACGCATAGCCGGGGGTACTTGCGCCATTTGTTCATGGTCGGCGAGATGCTCGGGCCAATTCTGCTTTCGATTCACAACCTGACTTACTACCAGCGGTTGGTCGCCGACGCGCGGGCCGCGATCATTTCGGGGGGCTTCAGCGGGTGGGCGCGCAGAAAGCTGCACGGCTGGGGCGCGGAGCTGGACGCGAGCGCAAGTACGCGCGCCTGACCACCGGTAACCGACTGCCCTTGTTGCTTTGGCCATAGGGCTTTAAGATTAGTGCGGATATAGCAGAGCGGCGGCGAGCTTGCGCCGCCGTCGCGCATGCGCAGGCGGCATGGGGGCACTTGAGCTCCGCCCAGCTCGCGGCACGTCGGAGGCGACCGGCCGCCATTCTCGCCGACGGCAGGCGGCCACTCGCCGGACGCAGTGGCGGAGCGGTAGCGCCGGCGTCTCACTCATCAGCACGAAACGGATCACGCATTGACTTACCTAAATCAGATTTGCCTGTTGTGGGCCCAGGTTGCAGCGGCAGACGCGCCCGCGCCGGAGGCAGCGCCCCAGCCGCCGGGGCTGACGGCCTTTTTGCCGGCGGTGCTGGGAGCGATGGTGCTCTACTACTTCTTGATCATTCGGCCCGACCGACGCAAGCAAACCTCGCAGCGGTCGCAGCTTGAAACGCTCAAGAAAAACGATCGCGTGGTCACGATCGGTGGCATTTACGGCGTGGTCATGAACGTGCAGCGCGAGACCGACGAAGTCACGCTGAAGGTCGACGAAGCCACGAATACCAAAATCCGCGTCACGCTGGGGGCGATCGCTCGCGTAGTGGGCGACGAACCGGCCGCGGAAAAACCAGCCTAACCATTTGACGCGAAGGTATGCATTTCCATGCTTTGGAATCCAAACGTATTGGGGCTATTCGCCCAGGCGGCTCAAGCCGCGGCCCCCGAGACGGCTGAGGGCGACTCTTCCGTCCTGCTGAATCTGCTGCTGGCCATCGCCGTCGTGGTCGGATCATTCGTCGCCGGTCCGATGATCGCGCGTTGGCTGCGGATGCGCGAGTATGGATTCAAGATCGGCCTCGTGCTCTTTACGCTCGTGGCCAGCCTGGCCGTGAACATCGCGGGATGGCCCCCGAAGCGAGGCATCGACTTAAGCGGCGGCGTGGTGCTGATCTACGAAGTGGATAAAAGCGCGACGTCCCCCGCGCTCGTCGAAGAGACCACCAACGAAATCAACCAGCGGCTGGCGGAAACCGATAGCGCGCTCAAGGCGCGTCCCAGCGGCACCAATCAATTCGAAATCGACGTGCCCGAAGGCGAGGACGTGTCCCAGGTCGAACGGCAGGTTTCGGCGCTGAACATGAATCTGCGCGAAGGGGGTCGGCGCAGCGAAGGCGGAAAGACGGTACTCGTCTATAACTTCAACCCGCGCAATCAACGAACCGTCGACATGGACAAGTTGATCGCCGCGGTTGGCAAGCGCATCAACCCCAGCGGCGTCAAAGAACTGACGATCCGCCGCTATGGGGCCGACCAGGTCGAAGTGATCGTGCCCGAGGTTGACGTGCGCGAAGTCGAGCAGATCAAGCGCAAGATCAGCACCAGCGGCTTGCTCGAGTTTCGCATCGTCGCCAATCCGATTGACGACAAGGAGCTGATCAAAGCCGCGGACAAGACCCCCGGCCGCGACGTCTACATCGGCGGGCAACTGGCAGGCCGCTGGGTGCAAGCCGGCCCCGACCTGAATGTCCCAGGCAAGTACCGCGAAACGCCCAACCGCGGGCGAGAGATCCTGGTGCGCATCGACCGCCATAACGTGGACGGTCGCTACCTGACGCAAGCCAGCCAAGGCATTGGCGACACAGGCCTGGCGGTCAATTTCTCGTTCGACGCCGAAGGGGCGCAAAAATTTGGGCGATTGACCGGCGCCAACCTGCCCGATGAGGCCACCGGGTTCAAGCGCGAGCTGGGCATTATTCTGGATAACGTGATGCTGTCCGCTCCGACGATCAACAGCGTCATTCACGGTAACGGCCAGATCACGGGGCGCTTCACCAAGGAGGACATCGATTTCCTGGTGGGCGTGCTCAATGCCGGCAGCCTGCCGGCCAGCTTGAGCCCGGAACCGATCAGCCAGCAGCGCATCAGCTCTCAGTTGGGCGACGACACGATTCGCAAGGGGGCGATGGCGATTCTGGTGTCCACCGTCGCGATTCTGGTGTTCATGGCCGTCTACTATCGCTTTTGCGGCGTGGTGGCCGACATCGCCGTGATGCTCAACATGATCGTGACCGTCGCGCTCATGATCTTGATCAAAGCCGCCTTTACCCTGCCCGGCCTGGCGGGACTTGTGTTGACCGTGGGCATGGCGGTTGACGCCAACGTGCTCATTTACGAGCGGATGCGGGAAGAAACCGAACGCGGGGCTTCGCTGCGGATGGCGATCCGCAATGGCTATGCGCGCGCCATGGCCACCATCATTGACTCACACGTGACGACGCTGGTTTCAGCCGCCGTGCTGTACATGGTTGGCAGCGACCAGATCAAGGGTTTTGCCGTGACCCTGATCATCGGCTTGCTGATGAGCTTGTTTACGGCCGTGTATGTCTCGCGCGTGCTGTTTGACATCGCCGAGCGGAAGGGATGGCTCACGCGCCTGAACATGATGCACGTGATTGGCCACACGAATATCGATTTCATCCGCTTGCGCGGGCCGGCCATCGCGGCCTCGGTGCTGATTTGCGCGGTGGGCGCGGTCGCGACCGTGATGCGCGGCTCGGAATTGTTGGATATCGACTTTACGGGCGGCTCGAGCGTGCAGGTGGTGTTCTCCGACAAGCACGACATCGCGGACGTGCGTGCGGCGGTGCAAGAGTTGCCCGACGTGGCCGTCAGCGCCGTGGGCGAGCAACAACTCGAGTATAAGGTCGATACTTCCGAGCCGGAGATCGCCAAGGTGCAGGAATTGCTGCAACAGAAGTTCGGCGATGCGCTGCTCACCTATCACATGTCGTTTGGTCCACTCGTGACCATCGAAGCCAAGCCCGCTGCGGAAAATAAGCCGGAAGGCACTCCAGCCGGCGCGAGCGGCGCGTCGGAGACTCCAGCGGGCACTCCGGCTGAGGACAAAACCAAGGAAGAAGCGCCGCAGCCGCAAACTCCGGCTGAGCCCGCCGCGAATCCACCCGCCGACAAGCCCGATGACAAGACGGAATCCCCGCAGGCCTCGCGCGGTGATCTGCCAAAGGGATTGGCGCTTGCGTCGAGCGATCCGGCATCGGCTTTGACGCTCATCGTTGGCCAGGATGCGGCGGCGAAGTCGGAACCCGCTTCCGAAACGGCCGCTAAAGCGGAAACTTCACCAGCTCAACCCCCTGCCGAGCAGCCGGCGACCAAACAATCGGCTACGGCAAGTGGCGATACGCCGGAGTCGGCGGATGCTGAAGCGAAGGCGGCCTCGAACCGCGCCGCCGCCGAAAGTGGCGATCCTGCCGCGACCAATCCCGAGGGAGCTGCCATGGTGGGTGGCACTCGAGTCACGCTCAGCTTCCCGCAGGAGATCAGCTATACGCCTTTGCGCGAGATGGTCGATCGCGAGCTCAAGGAACTGAACCTCAAAGACGCGGCGTATGAGCTGAGCAATCCCGATTACAAAATGGGCAGCGAAGCGCGATACAAAGACTGGACGCTCGAAACCACGCTGCAATCAGAGCAAACCCAGCAACTGCTGAACTTGATCCAGCAGCGCATGGCCTCCACGCCCGTGTTTCCGTCATCGAATCAGATCGGCGGCAAGGTGGCGGGCGATACGCAGATGATGGCACTTTATGCGCTGTTGGCGAGCATGTTCATGATCGTGGTTTACATCTGGATTCGCTTCCAGAATGTGATCTTCGGCGTCGCGGCCGTAGTTGCGCTCGTACACGATGTGGCCATCACGGTCGCGTTTTTGGCCATGAGCTATTACCTGTCGCCCTATCTGGGCTTTCTGCAGGTCGATCCGTTCAAGATCAGCCTGGCGGTCCTGGCGGCCCTGCTGACGATCGTGGGTTTTTCGATCAACGACACGATCGTGGTGTTCGACCGCATCCGCGAAGTGCGCGGCAAGAGCCCCGACCTGACCGAGAACACGATCAACCTGAGCGTCAATCAAACGCTCAGCCGCACCCTGCTCACCTCGGGCACGGTGTTCATCGCGAGCATCATTTTGTACTTCATGGGCGGGCCGGGCATTCACGGCTTCGCCTTCTCGATGGTCGTCGGCGTGATCGCGGGCACGTACAGCTCGATTTATATCGCGGCTCCCATCCTGCTGTGGATGAACAAGTCGCCCGATACACAAAACTCGCAGCGACCCCGCCGCACCACCCCGGCCGGAACGGCAAGCAAAACGGTCTAAAGACTGCGACGACGCAATCTAGATTGCCTGGCCGTCGTACCCAAACCACAACAGCGTCAGGATGATCGCGGCCACGACGATGTTCGTGACCATGTGCACAGGGCGGACGTTGCCGAACAGCGCGTGGTTCACTCCAAAGGCCGCAACCACGAGCACGATCGTGGCACTCGCGGCAGCGTGAGCGGCCCACGGCACGTTTCCGATCGTCGCTACACCGGCGATGAGCAAGATCGCCGCCATTACGATCATGCCGCCCGACGTGCGTCTGACTGTCACCTCATTGGCAACCACGTCCGGCCATATTGCCGGCCCCGCGCGCCAAAGTTGCATGTCGCCAAAACCCAAGGCGGCACCGATCAAGATGACCAGCGCGCCGCCGACCGTTCTGCAAATGGCTGCCGTGGTCATGGTCACTCTCCAAAACCAGCACGCGGTGAGGTCAAAAGTCCTCGGCCAACGAGGCGCAAACCAGTTCCTTGTCGCTACGCGCAAAGATGCACCGCTCGGCATAGGCGGGCGGAGGCCAGACAAACTTTCTGCCTTCGTAAGGGAACGTCGGCTCTAGCACGCGAGCGCGTCCGATCTCCTCGTACCCCGTTGCGCTCAAATTCGCGATGATGAGCTCGCCTCGGTCTGTGTAAAGAAAGGTCTTGTCGCCGTTGGTTGTCAGATGGATGCACGCTCCGCTGCCCAGTTCCGTCACTTTGTCGGTTCGCCACAGTTCCTTGCCCGTCGCCGCCTCGAGGCAAACCAGGTGCCCGGAAGTGCGCGCGGAGAAGATATGGTCGCCGCGCAGAATCGGCGTCGAGGTGTTGCTGAGGTTGCGACGGGCCGGGGACTTCGACTCGGGCCAGAGCACGGTGGCGGCCGGCTTTTGGGAATCGAGTTTCATCATCAAGCCTCCGATCAGCAGCAAGTTCCCTTGCGCTACTGGCGTGGAGACGGCCGAACTTTGATTTTGCGGCCGCGTGGCCTCGCGCCAACAGACTTCGCCCGAGACCGCGTCGACGGAGGTCACGGCCTGCTGCGACCAGACGATGATTTGTCGTTTGCCGGCCGCGCTGACCACGGTCGGCGAGCTCATCGCCGCATAGTCTGTCACCGCCCGCCATGCGGTCTTGCCCGAATCTTTGTCGATGGCGATCACGCACGCCGTGGCTTCGCCACTGAACCGGCCGGCAAAGATGACGAGCAGATTGCCTTCGATGAGCGGTGACGCATACGTCAAAGACTCTTGCGCCTGGTACTCGACGTCGAGAGCCTTCTTCCAAAGAAGCTTGCCATCGGCGGCGTCCAAGCAAGCCAACTCGGTCCTGCCGATCGAATACACCTTCCCACCGTGGCAAATGGGCGTGGGAATAGGCCCCTGCATAAACTCACCGGGCCCACTCTCGGGATACTGGGCATCGTAGGAATACGTCCACAGCGGTTGTCCGCTGGCGGCGGCGAAGCACAGCACGCGCTCTTTCGTTTTCGGGCGGGTCAACAGCACGTCGGTGAGGTACACGCGGCCGTCGGCGACGATCGGGCTCGACAATCCGAGTCCCACCGGCATCCGCCAGCGAATCTTCAATCCGCCCGCCGCGAAGGTTTTCAGAACACCCTGCTCAGTCCACACGCCGTCGCGAGTCTTTCCCATCCATTGTGGCCAATCGTCAGCCCGCGTCAGGTGGATGGCGCACAACGAAACGAGACCGGCGACAAGGAGGGTTTGCTTCACGCGATTCTTTCACGTTTCGAAGATCTGTCAGTGTCCTGATGCACAAGGCACGCATTATAGGGCGCGCCGTGGGCCGATACAGCGAAACGAGCCCGGCGAACGACGGCGGACAGCGCGCCCGCCAAATCGGTGTAAATCGCCGCGCTGAATCGCGCCATTCGGCAATCTCTGCCCTCGCGGCAAAGGTTTCGCCTGCGCTCAAGTTTTCCGGACCGGCATGTTGCGACGCGCACACACGTTTTTTCGACCTGCTGAGCTTGCTGGGCACTCGCCCGGCGCCAGGTCGCGCGCGATAGTTAATTGAGAAAGCGGCGCACCAGCGCGCGCTGAAGAGACTGGGGTATGAACCTTCAGAGGAGAAAGAATGTCCGGTCGAAAAAGGTTGGCGATCGTACTCTCGGTGCTCAGCGCCGGGATTGGTACGGCCCTCGTTTTTCGCAAGGACGCGTCAACGCTAGATTTTCGGCAAGATGCCGTGCCCGAAAGCCCGTTTCGCGAGCGGGTGGAACGTCGCGCCCTGGCCGACACGGCCTGGATCCGCAATTTGAGCCGCGGGCGGGCCAAATCAGTCGAGCGTCCGGCCGAGCGGATCACGCCGACGCCGGCCTCGATGTCGCAGGGGGCGCCCGCCCCGCCCACCTTCCAAAAGAGCTTTAGCCCGGTGGGCGCGCTGCTCTATCCGATCGACGGAGTGCCCCCCGACGAGCAAGAGACGGATACCGTCGCCGGCTTGGAACCTCCCAGCGCCCCCGGTACGCTCATTCGCCCGGGAGCGGTTGCGCATCGCGTCGTGGACGGAGATACGCTGTCGCAATTGGCGCAGACGTACCTCGGACGTTCGGACCGCTACCTGGAAATCTTTCAAGCCAACCGCGACCAGCTTGCCAGCCCAGACCTGCTGCCGATCGGAGCGATGCTCAAAATTCCGCCGCGACAGTTAGGGACGGAAGGCAACCATTTGCAGCCGCCGAGCAGGTCGACGGAGAGCGGTTCGGAGTTGCAGCCGCTTCCGATCTCGGGAGGTTGAGATGTGGGCCGTGGTCCGGCAAGAAAGTTAGTACTGACAAAGCCAGTGGCACCAAGGGTTGGTCGCGGCACGCTACTTCAATCGAGCGGCCGTTTGCGCTCTCGCCAGGCTAACGGCTGCTTGGTCAGCCGCAGATCGATGAATTGCAGAATCAGGTCATCGACGTGCGCGCTCTTCTCAGTCAAGAGGCGCGTGCCTTGCAGGGCGGTCTGCGGAGCCTTGAGCCACAGGGTTTGCTTGCCGATTGACGACGGATCGGGTGCGCTCGAAAGGTGGAACTTTTCGAAGGCCGCGTGCAAGCGGCGCGATTCTTGGAAGAGCTTGTTGTTGCCGCGCCCCACCAGGATCATCACCGAGATGTCCTGCCGCACGTGCGGGTCGGCCAAGGCTTCGTTGATCCGCAGGCCGCGGAACGTCCACTCAGGCGAGATCAGCACGAGCGCCTTGACGTCCTGTCCTTGCTTGCCGCTCGGGAGCTCGGGCCATGACCAGTCGCGCGCGGTCCAGTTGAGAGCCACGACACTTCCCATTTCGACACCCACCAGGCACAGCTTTTCGATATTCAGCTCGCCGGCGTTGTTCTTGGTGAGCAGAAACTTTTTGACGGTTTCCAAATCGCCGGCCGGTTCAACCATGGCCTGGTAATCGGCGGCGCGCATGTCTCGGCCTTGCTGCGTGGTGCGCGTGCTTTCACCATGTCCGCGCAGGTCGGGCGCGATCACGGCATGGCCGGCCTGTTGCAAGCGCAGCGCAAGCGGCACCAAATCGCGGCGCGTTCCTTTGGACGCATGCAACAGCACGACCGGAACGACCTGCTTGCCGAGTTTCTGGCTTCCCGCGTAGTACGTGGCGGCGATCGTGACGTCGTCGCCCGTTCGCAGCAGGACATCCTCGGGCTTGGCGATTTTTTCTTTTTCTTCTGGCTCATCGGCCGCGAGGGCGGCGGCCGTTAGCGCGGCTAGCGCCGTGGCGACCAGAACAGCGCGACACACGAGAGTGTGAGAACGAAAAAACAGCCGCATGATGTGAACCTTTGCTCGCGCGATGTCGCGACAATTCTGATGCGCGACACACAAAGAGCCCGGTTCAATCCTAAATAGCGACTGGGCGCGCGGTCAACGAACGAGTTCCCAGGGGGCGGACACGCGGTCGCGGACTGGGGTTACCTGCTCAAATCGCCGAGGCCAACGCCCGGTCGGCGATGTCCTTGCGGCACCAGGCCCCTTTCCAGCGGATTTGCTTGACCGCGGTGTAGGCCTGCAACTTGGCGCTTTGGATCGTGGAACCCAAGGCGGTGACGCCCAGCACCCGGCCGCCGCTTGTGACAATCTGATCGCCGACCCTGGCCGTGCCGGAGTGAAAAACTTTGACATCCGGAATTTTGGCCGCTTCTTCCAGCCCGCGGATCGGTAGCTCGCGCTCGTAGTTGCCGGGATAGCCCTCGCTGGCCATGACGACGCACACGGCCGGGCGCGGATCCCACTTGAGCGGCGCGAGCTCGCTGAGATTGCCATCGACGGTCGCGTCGAAGAGATCGGCCAGGTCGCTTTCCAGCCGCATCAGGATCGGCTGGCACTCGGGATCGCCGAAGCGCACGTTGAACTCGAGCACTTTGGGCCCTTGGTTGGTAATCATGAGCCCGGCATACAGCACGCCCTTGAAGGGCTTGCGGCCGCGCTTCATGGCATGCACGGTGGGCACCAGCACTTGTTCTTCGATCACGTGCAAGGTCGTGTCATCGATCAACGGCGCGGGACAATAAGCGCCCATCCCGCCGGTGTTCGGTCCCGTGTCGCCGTCATACGCGCGTTTATGATCCTGGGCCGGGGGCAAGGTAAGAATCGTGCGGCCGTCGGTGATCGCCAGCACGCTCACTTCCTGGCCGTCCAGCCGCTCTTCGATCACGATCTGGTTGCCGGCCTCGCCAAATTCCTTGTTGCGGCCAATGCGCTTGACCGCTTCGATGGCCTCGGCCCGGGTGGCACACACGAAGACCCCTTTGCCCGACGCCAGCCCATCGGCCTTCACCACGACGGGCACGTCCTCGCGGTCCTTGAGATACGTGGTCGCGTGGTCTGAATGACGAAAGACCTGGTAGTCGGCGGTGGGCACGTCGGCGGTGCGCAACAAGTTCTTGCAGAACACCTTGCTGCCTTCCAGCTCGGCAGCGGCGCGACGCGGCCCAAAGATCCTCAGCTTCTCGGCCTGGAATGCATCGACGATGCCCTTGGTGAGTGGCAGCTCCGGTCCGACGACGGTCAGGTCGACCTGGTTCTGATTGGCGAACTTGATGAGCCGCGCGAAATCGGTCGCCGAGATGTCGACGTTCTCGGCGTCGAGCTCGGTGCCCGCATTGCCGGGCGCCACGAAGACGCGTTCCACGCGCGAGCTTTGCTTGAGCTTCCATGCCAGCGCATGTTCGCGTCCGCCATTGCCGATGACCAGCACGTTCATCGCCGAAGTCCGTCCCTGATTGCTGCTACGTGTGCCCGCCGGGTCATGACGTTTAAGATTCTAGGTCCACGGGGTTGGCTGAGCCAGTGGGTCGGGGCGGTCGCGGACGTTCGCCGCGGGCGAGAATCAACGCGCATCAATACTTGCGCGGGTTGACGCGTCCTTGGACGCGAGACGGCAGGCCCTGAACGCGCAAAAATCCCTCGGCGTCGGTTTGGTTGTAGCTGCCGCCCCCCTCCATGCTGGCGATCCCCTCGTCATACAGGCTGTTGGGACTGCGGCGGCTCGCCACGACGATGTTGCCCTTGTAGAGTTTGAGCGCAACCTCGCCATTGACCGGCTTTTGAGCTTCTCGAATGAACGCCAACAGGGCGTCCAGCTTCGCGGTATACCAAAAGCCGTAGTACACCATTTCGGCCACTTCCGGCGACAAGCGGTCGCGCAGGTGCGTCAAGTCGCGGTCAAGCGTTAGTTGTTCAACGACGCGGTGCGCATCGTATAGCAACGTCATGCCCGGCGCTTCATAGACGCCGCGGCTCTTCATGCCGACAAATCGGTTTTCGACCATGTCGATGCGGCCGATGCCATGGCGGCCGCCGATCTTGTTGAGCTCGCTCACGATCTCGAGCGCGCTTGCACGGCGGCCATTCACGGCGACGGGCACGCCCGCCGCAAACTCGATCGTCACCAGCTCGGCTTTATCGGGCGCGCGCTCAGGCGAAACGGTCATGCCGAAATCGACCAGCTCGACACCGTTGACCGTGAGATCTTCGAGGCGGCCGGCCTCGTAGCTGATGTGCAGGCAATTCTCATCCGAGCTATAAGGTTTGGCGGCCGAAGCCTTGATCGGAATGTGCTTCTCTTCGCAGTAGGCGATCATTTCGCGCCGGCCGGGAAAGGTGGCGCGAAACGATTCCATGCGCCACGGCGCGATCACGCGCATCGAGGGCTCGAGCGCATCAGCCGCCAGTTGGAACCGGCATTGGTCGTTGCCCTTGCCGGTTGCGCCATGGGCATAGGCATCCGCGCCGACCTCGCGGGCGACCTGCAAGCACACCTTGCTGATCAAGGGGCGGGCGATCGACGTGCCCAGCAGGTACACGCCCTCGTACTTGGCCTGCCATTGCAACACGGGGAACGCAAAGTCGCGGCACAGCTCCTCGCGTGCGTCGACAATTCGAGCCGACTTGGCGCCGCAGGTGCGGGCCTTGGCCAGGATGGCCTCGCGGTCTTCGCAGGGTTGCCCCAAGTCGACGTAAACAGCGTGAACGTCATAGCCCTGGTCCTGTAGCCATCCCAGAATGACCGAGGTATCCAGACCACCCGAGTAGGCCAATACGCAACTTGGCATGTGAAAAGTTCCGCGAGCGACGTATCAAAAAGCCCATTCTCATCGCATAGACCGATGGCGACAAGGGCCGGTTCGCGCGCGCGGTAGCGTGACAGGTCGCTAGGGCCGATTGAACGAAGCTCTAGGGGGCCGGATTAGCGACTCGGCCGAGGAACAGCACGTCCCCCGTCATCCGCTGCCGAATCGCGAACAAGAAGGGATGGTCCGCGCGGAAGACTCTCTTTTCGATGCGGCCAAGCTGCGCGGTTGTTCTTGCGATGACGCCGGTCGCCGCGGCGGCCTCGGTGCCGATTTCGTCGACTTCGACCAGCGCCCGATGGACGACGGCCGAGATGTTGAGCGGTTGCGAGCTGATGCCCGAAAAATCGGCGGCGTCGCTGAAGGCGTCTTTCATGCCCAGGCTGGCCAGCGTGTCGCGCAAGCCGAGCGTGGCTTCGACGCGAAATCGCGGCAAGAACAATTCGACCTCCGTCGTGCCAAGGCGCTCAAGCGAGTTGGCAACTCCTTGCTCCGCGATTTGGCGCTCGACGCCGGCCAGGTTGTCTAGCTTTCGCGGCAGCCAAACGACCATGGCCAGGTCGCTGTTGACGTAGGCGAGCTCGATAACCTGGTAGGTGTCGGTCTCCGCATAGCGCAACTGGTCAGTCATATGCATGAGAGGCACGTCGACTTTGCGCGCGTCGCTCACCTGGAACGCCTGCTGTTTGGTGTTTTCTTTTTTGAAGGGAAGCAGCCAACCGCCTTTGAAGTAGATGGCATTGACCAGCACCAGGCGGGACGAGTCGTCGAGCACGCCGGGCGCAAGCAACTGGGCGATCTTGCCGCGTGTTGCCGTGTCGACCCAAGCGTTGATGTCCTTGCGCGCGTCTTCGGTCTGGCGAACGAAGTCGACCTGGAGGAGCGTGGCCCGATCGTTAGCCTTGAGCAACTTCTCAAACGATTCATTCACCGGCAGGCTCTTGTCGATCCAAGCCGAGTTGGCGATCACGAGCGCGGCAGCGTTCGTTTTCTGGTCGCCGCCGTGGGCGAGCCGCTGAATGCGGTCCAGAAGCGTGCCGACTTCCTGCCGGGAGTTATTCGGCAAGTGCAGCACGGCGGCCATCTGCTTAGCGGTCTGCCCGCGCGCTCCGCCCAGCGCGAGCAGCGCGCACGATTCGATGCTGGCCGGCGAGATCGCGAGGTTGTCCGAGCCGCGAAGCTGGGCCAGCAGGTCGCGGGCGAAGCGTTCGCCCACAACCGGCGCGCGGCCTTGATCTGTCGAATCGGTTGCGGCGGCGCTATCCGTTTCCACGGCTCTGCCCTGCATTGCCACAACTGCTGAACTGGCCACGAAGATGAGCGAAGCGAATGCAATCATGCTCGCGATCTGGCGAGGCTTGTGCGAGTTTATCTTGTTCATGGCGGATCACAGTCATTCGATGCCAGCGCTTGCCCCACCGGATTTGACGTATTCCGCGGCCAAAAAGTTCCGCCGCCACCCATTCAGCTTACCGTATGCACGACGATCTGGTCGTGCGGTCCGCCTTCGATGCCGCTGCCGGCGACCAGCAAAACGGTATCACCTTTGGCAAGCGAGCCGTCGGCCAGCCCCCAGGCGATCGCTTTTGCCACCAGGCTGGATCGATCCGCAGGATCGATGCCGCTATGTGGAATGACCCCCCACAACAGGCACATGTGCCGCAGCGTGTCCTCGCGGTCGCTGATTCCCAGCGTGGGGGCGTAGTTTCGAGTCTTCGAAAGCGCAAGCGCGGTCGCGCCCGAGTGGCTGGCCACAATTACCAGCCGCGCATTGAGTTGGGCGGCGATGATCGAAGCACCATGGACGACAGCGGCACTAATCGGCTTGAGTCCATCCACCGATGTTGATGGGCATGGCTGCGGCGTTTGTCCGCGGAACACCTGCTCGGTCGTCATCGCGATTTGGTTCATCATCGCCACGGCTTGGCGCGGATATTGCCCGATGGCGGTCTCGCCCGAGAGCATGCAGGCATCGCAGCCGTCGAGGATGGCATTGGCCACATCCGTCACTTCGGCCCGCGTGGGGCGCGTGGAGTGTTGCATGCTATCCAGCATTTGCGTGGCGATGATGACGGGCTTTTGCTGCTGGCGGCATGCCGCGACGATCTGTTTTTGCACGATCGGCATGCGCGAGACGTCGATCTCCACACCCAGGTCGCCGCGGGCGACCATCACGGCGTCGGCCTCGGCCACGATCGCATCCAAGCGGTCCAGAGCTTCTTGCTTTTCGATTTTTGCCACCACGCGAGTGGCACCATGCTCGGCGCGCAGCAACTGCTTCAGCTCACGCACGTCGCGTTCGTGGCGGACAAAGCTCAGGCCCAGGTAGTCGATACCCGCGCGCGCGGCCCACATGGCATTTTGGCGGTCCGCGGTTCCGAGCGCAGGCGCGCTAAGTTTGACGCCCGGCAAGTTCAATCCTTGTCGGCTGCGGATCGTGCCGGGTTGAACCACAACGGCCCGCGCCCGATCGGCGCTTTTCTCGACGACTTGCAAGCTGACGGTTCCGTCTGCAAGCAGCACCTGGTCCCCCAAGGCAAGCTCGTCGACCAGAGGCTCGTACGTGCTGGTGAGCTCGTGGGGCTTGTTCGAGGTTTCTCCGCGCACGAAGAAAAATTCCGCGGCCGGGGCGCACTCGATTTGATCGCCAGGCAACGGACCAAGCCGAATTTTTGGGCCGGCCAAATCGGCGAGCACGGCCAAGGGGCGCTCGAGCTTGCGGCTGGCCGCGCGGATGGCCTCCAGCCGCGTGGCTTGCTCTTCGGGCCCGGCGTGGGCCATGTTTAAGCGAAAGACATCGGCGCCGGCCTGGGCCAGCTCGATAATTTGTTCTTGCGTCTCGGACGCGGGGCCGAGCGTGGCGACGATCTTGGTGCGAGCGCGCGATTGAGAGCGGACCGGTTCCATGTACACGCGCGCGCCTGAGCTGACTATGGCATCGGCCGACGAGAGACTTCTTGGCCTCAGCCTACTGGACACGCTAGGATTTGGCCAGCACACCGACATCTTCGCGGCGACGCCCCGATGATCACCTCGAACAAGGATCCTGACTCGACCCCGGCAGCCGGCGGCGCCCCCCTGCCCTCCGCCCGCCGGCACCGCCCGCGCGCGATCGCGCTGGGGATGGGATTGGGGTTGTTCGTTGCGCTTGCGGTTTTTTTCGCGATACGGCGGAGCTCAGCCGGTGGTCCGCCGCAGCTTACACAAGAAGCTTATGACGCGGCCGTGCGCCGCTGGGATGCGCATGGTCCATCGAGTTACGACGTCGACCTCGAGCTGGGCGGAAATCGTCCCGGCCAGATTCACGTCGAGGTGCGCGGGGGCGAGGTCACGCACATGACGCGCGACGGAGTCGAGCCCAAGCAGAAGCGAACCTGGGATTACTGGTCCGTGCCCGGCCAGTTGGAAACTATTGGCCAGGAGCTGGAAATGGCACGCGACCCGGCCGGCTCGTTCAAAGCCCCGGGGGCGTCGCAAGTCGTGATGTGGGCCGAGTTCGATCGGGAACTGGGCTATCCTCGACAGTACGACCGGGTCGTGCTGGGCGCCGATTTCGAGGTGCACTGGAAGATCACGCGCTTCGATCGAGTAGAATCAGAAGACCGCTGACTGAAGCGGCGGCGAGCGCACATCGTTGTTCGGGCACCGTTACAACCTAAAAGGGAATTCGCAATGCAGGACTCACTTGTCACCGTCGCTGAGTTCCTTCAGCCGGTGCAAGCGCACGTCGCGAAGAATTATCTGGGCGAGCATGGCATTTCCTCGTTCATCATGAACGAGCACAGCGCCTACCAGGGTTTTTCCAACCTGGTGCCTGTTCAGTTGCAAGTCGCAGCGGCCGACCTTGAGCGCGCACGAGAGTTGCTGGCGGAGGTGGAAGAAGCTCAATAGAGGGACGTGCAGCACTGGGCTGCGGCTGCTCGATGCGAATACTCGTCACGCGAAGCCGCTCTAGAAGGGGCGGCTCTGGAAAGGGGAAAAGCCGCGATGCAAGATTCGCTCGTTACGGCGGCCGAGTTCATTCAATCCGTGCAGGCGCACGCAGCCAAGAACTATCTGGCCGAAAACGGCATCTCATCGTTCATCCTGAACGAGCACAACGCCTATCAGGGCTTTTCGAACCTGCTTCAGGTGAAATTGCAAGTCGCGCCCGCTGACCTCGAGCGCGCTCGCGAGTTGTTGGCACAACGCGAGCGCCATACTGGGGCCATGAGGACCGAGAGTACCAGCAAGATAGCAGCGGCCGCCCGCGCGGCAGTTGTTTTTGTTCTGGCGACTTTCTTCATTGGCGCGTTGTCCCTCGGTCTAGGCGACCTATCGCTTCGCCCATTCTTGCTCCTTCTCCTTCTGACAGTCGCGGCAGCGTCCGCGTTTTTCGCATATGCCCGAGCACGCCGATGGCCAATTTCGCCAGCGAGAAACCAAGTTTCAAAGTGAGCCACGACGAAAAATCGGCCTTGCGGCACGGCCGCATCTGCGCCTGACAGACACGGAGGTTTGAAATGCAATGTATCGTTCTGAGCGTCGGACTAGCGGTGAGCAGTCTGAAGCCGATCAACACACGACCGGCCGTGGCTGAAGCAGCGGCACCGCGACACGTAATAGTCGTCTCCAAAACTTATCGCGCACCTCGCAATCGCCTGCTCTTTCAGTGGGACCGTCGAGACGTGCCCAGGCGACCAATCCCGCAGCGCTAAGGCATTTGGCAGCCTATAATGGCCCCATGAGCGAAGGTTCTAAAGCGATCGACCGAGTTCTTGAAGTGCTGCAACTCTTTGCAGAACGCCCCACGCGGTATGTGCGTACGGTCAACTCGGAAAGTGTATTCAGCTTTCTATGGGGACTGTGCTTTGGTTGCACCGCGTGTGGCGTCCCCTGCGGCTGGCCTGAGTTGATCGGCTTTATTCATCAAGCTGAGTTTGCTCGTGGATGGGAACCAACGGGCGGGGGCGTAGGCATTGAACCGCAAATGCGCGCCAAGGGGATGGATGAGGACGCGATCCTCCGGGAGCATATTGCCATTTTCGTCGCCGCGTTCCAACTGGCAGCAGAATCGGCGTCCCAAGATTCAATTTCAGACTGACCCACTGCCAAAAATCCGCCCCGTTGGCGTCGCGGATTTGGCAAGGTTAAACTGGTTTCACGTTTTTGCGACCGGCACTGTGGCGGGACGCACGTGAGAAATGGACCCGAGGAAGAAGCTCGCATGAAATCCCACCCTTCGCGTCGGCAGTTCTTGCAATCATCTGCCGGACTGGCAGCGCTGGCGGCCACGCCCTATTGGCTTACCGCGCGAACCGCCAAAGCCGAATCCAAAAACGAGCGGCCCCTCGTGGGCGCGATCGGATTGGGCGGCCAGGGCACGCATGACGCGCACCGCGCGGCCAAGCATGCCGACGTCGTGGCTGTGTGCGACGTTCAACGACAGCATGCCGAGCGCGCCAAGGAGAAGGAATTCAACAAAGCCGATATTTACGAAGACTACCGCAAGCTGCTCGAACGCGCGGACATTGAAGCTGTCACGATCGGCACGCCCGACCATTGGCACACCGAGATCGCGCTGGCGGCGCTCGAGGCCGGCAAGCACGTCTATTGCGAAAAGCCGCTGACCCTGACCATCGACGAGGGCAAGCAGCTCGTGGCGATGGTCAAAAAGACCGGCAAGGTGATGCAAGTCGGCACGCAGCAGCGCGGCGACCAATACGAATTGTTTGGCCGCGCCGTGGCCACCGTGCGCAGCGGCCAACTCGGGCGCCTTCGCAAAGTGACCGTGCAGCTTCCCCTCTCGACCGAGGAGGGCGGTCCGTTTCCGGCGCAACCCGTGCCAGACGGTTTGAATTGGGATATGTGGCTGGGCCAGGCTCCCAAGGCCGATTATTGCCCGGAGCGCAGCCATTTCCGTTTTCGCTGGTGGTACGAATACTCGGGCGGGATCGCAACCGACTGGGGTGCGCACCACATGGACGTGACGCAGTGGGCCCTCGACGTCGAAAACTCGGGGCCGATGACGATCGACGGCACCAAGACCAAGCTGCCGAACATCCCGGGCGGGTTCAACACGCCCAAGCTGGTGACCGTCGACTATCAATATCCCGGCGACATCCACGTGCAACTGGTGGCCCAGCCGCCGGGCGACGAGGGCGTATTGTTCGAGGGCGAGACGGGCCGCATCTTTGTCAACCGCGGCCGCATCACTGGAAAGCCGATCGAAGAACAGGACGCCAATCCTGCGTTGAAGGAATCCACGATGGCGGCGGTCGAGAAGTTGTTCAAAGGCAACACCGCCAAAATGGGCGACCACATGGGCAACTTCTTCGAAGCCTGGAAGTATGGCAAGTGGCCGATCTCGGACGTGGAAAGTCAGCATCGCTCCGTGAGCGCTTGTCACCTGGGCAACATTTCGATCCGCCTGGGCCGCAAGTTGACGTGGGATGCCGTCAAAGAGCAGTTCGTGGGCGACAGCGAAGCCGACGCCATGCTCAAGCGCGCGGGCCGCGAGCCGTACGGCGTGCGGCAAGTAGTGTAGCGCACGTTATTCCATTTCGGCGGCGGTCGAGTCGATTGCGGCGCGAGAGGCGCGCAACCACATGGCAGATTGGCGCGGAAAAGTCGCCCTGGTCACTGGCGGATCGGCCGGTCTGGGACGCGCCATCGCCCGCGCCTTTGCCGAGCGCGGCGCTTCGGTGGTGATCGCGGCCCGCGGCGCGGAAGTTTTGCAAGCCACGGCTGCTTCGCTGCCTGGTTACCCCGAACGCGTGTTGAGCGTGCCGACCGACGTTCGCCAGGCGAACGACGTGCAGCGGCTCATCGAAGCCACGATCGCGCGCTTCGGACGGCTGGACGTGCTGGTCAACAATGCCGGCCGCTCGACGCGGGGCACGGCCCTGGAAACCGCCCCGGACGAGTTCGCGGACCTGATGGACTTGAACCTGGTGGCGCTGGTGCGCGTGACGCGCGAAGCCATGCCGCATCTGCTGGCCAGCCACGGGTATCTGGTGAACATCGGCTCTCTGGCGGGCAAGACGGCCGCGCGCTACATGGGCGCGTACTCCGCCACCAAGCACGCGGTCAGCGCCTACACGCAACAGCTTCGCTTGGAGCTGGCGGGAAAAGGGCTGCACATCCTGCTTGTCTCTCCCGGACCAATCGCGCGCGACGAGCCGCGCGTGTACTCGGAAGAAAAGGTCGGCGGGTTGCCACCTAGCGCGCGCAAGCCGGGCGGCGGCGCGAAAGTTGGCCTGCTCGACCCGAAGCGGCTCGCCGAGCGCATCGTGCGCGCCTGCGAACGAGGCGAGATCGACCTGGTGCTGCCGGGCCGCGCGCGGCTGGTGTTCGCCTTGAACCAACTGTGGCCCAAGCTGGGCGAATGGATTATCAAGAAGATGAGTTGAGGAATTTGAAACCATGAAGCTTTTCAAACGAGCTATCTGGATTCTCGCACTGGCGCTGTCGTGCTCCGGATCGGCGAATGCCGCGGACATTGCGGAGCGCGTCAAGATCGACGCGCTCGCGCTGCCGCTGGTGGATCAGGGTTGGGTTGCCGGCCTGAGCATCGGGCTCACCTCGGAGAAGGAAACTCAATTCATCGCCTATGGATACACGGCCGACGCCGGCTCGCCCGCGCCGAACGAAAAAACCGAATTCGAAATTGGCTCGGTAACCAAGGTGTTCACAGGC
>DATJEN010000301.1:0-3180 GCA_035496575.1 Pirellulales bacterium | reverse complement strand
CGGCTTTAGCTTGTTTCTGCGGCAAGACGGCTCGGTGTTCCTGACCGTCACGGGCGGTACTGCCCAAACGGTGCGCTTTTTCGCGGCGGCGCCCGGCGGCAATCTCGACCCGAACCAATGGTATCACGTGGCGGTCGTCGGGAACGGCCCGGGTAACCCGGTCACTTTCTATATCACCCCCGTCGGCAGCTCGAATGTGGTTACCTACACGTCGACCGGCGTGCTAACCGGCGACAACGGCACGTACACCACCGATTCCAGCCACGAACTGTATATCGGACAGCGCTCGAATAAAAGTACGGGCGGGTCGCCCTTCAATGGCGGTCTCGTGAACGAAGCCATCTTCGATCAAGCCCTCACCCCGGCGCAGATTCAACAGTTGTTCGTGTTCGGCAAGAGCTTCGCCGACAATCCGACGCCTTGGAAAAACCCCACCGAGCCGATGGATATCGACGGCAACGGTCGGGTGAGCGCAACCGACGCGCTGTTGCTCATCAGCCGCTTGCTCAACAATCAAGGCGGCGCGCTAGCGGATCCGACTCCTGGCAACATGCCGCCGCCGTATCTCGATCCGAATGGCGACGGCCGCCTGAGCGCGCAAGATGCACTGGGTGTCATTAGCTGGCTGCTCACGCACCACGCGGCGCAATCGCAGAGTGCGACGTCCGCGGCCCAGGTAGCTTCGGCGGATGAACCCGCTGCTAGCGCGCTTGCCAGCGACAATACAATCGCGAGCAACCCGAGCGCCGAACCAGCAGCCATCAGCTTCGACGTCGAGTCACAGGATGCTCCCTCAGTCGATTTGGCGGTGCGCACCACCATGACCGAAACAACCGAGCAGCCGGCCTCAGCCGCGCCCGAATCCCCTCGCGTCTTAATGGTCCAGCCGCGATACGTCGCCGCCACATCGCAGGTCAACGCCAACGACGCGGCGCTTTCCGACTCCAACCTGCTTGGCTGCGAACAAGACGGTATGCCCGTTGATGACGCCCTGGCGCGGACGCTTGCTATTCGCCGCCGGACGCGCGCTCGAGCAACGGCTTAAGAAACTCGCCGGTGGCATTGCCGCTGAGCGCGGCGACTTCTTCAGGCGTGCCGGTGGCGATGACGTATCCGCCCGCCTCGCCCCCCTCGGGCCCGAGGTCGATAATCCAATCGGCCGACTTGATCACATCCAGGTTGTGTTCGATGACGAGTACCGTATTGCCAAGATCGACTAGCCGGCCCAGCACGCCAAGCAGCTTGCGAATGTCGTCAAAGTGCAGCCCGGTGGTTGGTTCGTCCAGGATGTACAGCGTGTTGCCGGTGTCGACGCGGGCGAGCTCGGCGGCCAGCTTGACGCGTTGGGCTTCGCCGCCAGAGAGCGTCGTCGACGATTGGCCCAGGCTCAAATAGCCGAGCCCGACTTCGTTGAGCGGCGACAGCAAGCGCGAGATCTGAGGAAAATTCTGGAAGAAATCGACGGCGTCGACGATCCGCATGTCGAGCACCTCGGCAATCGACAATCCGCGGTAGCGGACTTCAAGCGTTTGACGGTTGAAGCGCGCGCCCTCGCAAACGGGGCACACGACCGTCAGATCTGGCAAAAAGTTCATCTCGATGCGGCGAATGCCCTGGCCCTGACATTCTTCGCAGCGGCCGCCTTTGACGTTGAAGCTGAAGCGCCCGGCCTTGTAGCCCCGCTGCCGCGCCTCGCGCGTGCCCGCGAAGACGCGGCGAACTTCGTCGAACACGCCGCAATAGGTGGCCGGATTGCTGCGCGGCGTGCGGCCGATGGGCGATTGATCGATCTCGATCAGCTTGTCGACCTGGCTCGCGCCGCGCAGGCTGCGGTGCGGGCCCGCTTTGCCGCGGCTCGCTCCCAATCTCTGCGCCAGCGCCTTGGCGAGCGTCTCGTTCACGAGCGAACTCTTCCCAGAACCGCTCACCCCCGTCACGCACACCAGTGCCGATAGCGGCACGCGGGCATCGACGTCCTTGAGGTTGTTGGTGGTCACGCTTTCGATCACGAGCGACCGTGTCTTGGAGGTTTTTCGGCGCTGTGCCGGAACCTCAATCGCCAGCCGCCCCGACAAGTAACCCGCCGTAATCGAGTCCTGCGCGGCCATTACGGTAGCGGGCGCGCCTTGCGCGACGATGCGGCCCCCTTCCGAACCGGCGCCTGGTCCCATGTCGACGAGCCAATCGGAGCTGCGCATCATGGCTTCGTCATGCTCGACCACAAGCACGGTATTTCCAAGCTCTTGCAAATTGCGCAAGGCATCGATCAATCGCTGGTTGTCGCGCTGGTGCAGTCCGATCGATGGCTCGTCGAGCACATAGCACACTCCGACCAGGCCCGATCCGATTCCAGTGGCCAGCCGCACGCGCTGTAGCTCTCCGCCGCTGAGCGTGTCAGCCGCCCGGTCGAGAGTCAGATAATCGACGCCGACCTTCTCCAAAAAAGCGAGACGACCTTCGATTTCGCGCAGCACGGGCCGGGCGATCAGTTGATCGTGTTCGGCGATCGCAAGCTCTCGAAACCAGGCCCGCGCTCGCTTGACGCTCAGGGCCGTGACTTCTTGAATGGCCAGCCCATGAAAACGGCAAGCGCGAGCTTCCGCGCGCAACCGCGCGCCACCACATGCTTTGCAAGTCACACGTCCGCGCAGCGCTTCGAGCTTCTCGCGTTTTTCCGTATCCACCGCGGTTACATATTGTTGCTCGAGCAGCGTGTGCAACCCCAAGAATTGCTTGCCATTGCCGAACCATAGCTCTTCGCGGGTTTTCGGCTTCATGTCGGCAAGCGGCGTCGTCCATTCGATTGCATGCGAAGCCAGCAGTGGCTCGATGGCCGCTTTGACTTTGCGCGCCTCGCCGGTGGACAGCACTTTCCAGGCGGCGACTCCGTCAGCCATTGACAGCCGCTCGTCGGGCATCACCAGCTCGGGATCGAATTGCAGCCGCGAACCCAGGCCCTCACACGCCGGACAAGCGCCGTAGGGACTGTTGAAACTGAAGGTGCGCGGTTCGAGTTCCTCGAAGCTGATTTTGCAATGCGGGCAGGCGTAGAGCGTGCTGTAGAGTTGTTCTTGCCACGCTTCCTTGCCATTCTTGATTGCACCATTCGCATTCGGCTCCAGGTAGCTGACCAGCACAGCGCCTTCGCCATGATTGAGCGCCAGCCGGGTCGACTCGGCC
>DATJEN010000300.1:0-27310 GCA_035496575.1 Pirellulales bacterium | reverse complement strand
AGGAAGAAGTGTTCATCATTCACTATATCGGTCGCAGCGCGCTCTCTGCTTTTGCGGAATTGGTTGTTAATTCCGCAATGGGAAGCCTAGTACCCGTCATTTGGGCCGGCGCACCACGTTTTCGACCGCTCGGCGCGGACTGTACGCCAATCCAAGCCAGCCGTCCTCCACCACGAACTGCGTGATGGCAAGCCCTTGCAGGCGCGGGTCGCTGGTGACGGTCTGGCTGAGCATGCGCAGGTCGCGGTTCTTCGACAGCACCTTGCTGAAGATGGCTCGCAGCACGGGCACCGGCTTGCCGCGCACTCCCTTGCCATCAAAGTAAATCGTGGCGTCGCGCACGAAGCGCGGGTCGAGCCCCTCGGCCTGCGGCCGATAATGCGTGCGGACGGTGAAATTGCGCCAGTGCTGGCTGCCGCTCACCAATTCCGCGAAGGCAAAAATCACTTCCACGCGCCCCTCCTCGCACCGCAACCGCACCGCATTTTGCGGCGCGAACTTCACCCATACGTCGTCGGGAAGATCCTCGAGCTTGGTGAGCTGTGGCCGGTCGAGCTTCTCGGCGATCCAACGGAATAGATCAGGAATCTTGAACTCGCGGCCGTCCAGGTCCAGTTGTTCGAGCACGTTGTTGAGTGCCGACTGATGCACCTGCATGCTGAACCAACTGTCGGCCGGAGCGCGGGGCCGCGGCGTGTGCGCGCCGACTTGTTCGAGTGAAGCCAGCCGGACTCGTGCGACGGCCCGTTCCTCGGTGGTCGCCAACCCCAGCGGCGTGAGCTCGAGCTTGAGCCGCTTTAACGTCGCGAGCTGTTCCTTTTCGATTCGTTTTGCGGCCTTCACCAGCCGCGGCCGAACTTCCGCATCCAATTGCGCTCGAGCCCGCTGCGCCACTTTGTATTCGACCTCTAGTCGCGCCTCGTCGCGGCTCTCATCGATTTGCGACCGCGCGATTCCACGCACCAGGGCGCCCACGAGCGGCACGCCGTCGTAATCGGTCTCGAGCGCCACCAGGTCGGTGTAATTGTTTTCCGCTTCGGAAATGGCGGGCCACTCGGCCAGGCCGCGCGGTCCGAGCACCATCAGTTTTCTGACGAGAAAGGTCGAACGCCCCTCGTTGCGGAAAGTCGCGGGCCCGCTGGTTGCGAGGGTGTCTGAGCTGACCGACCCCGTCGCTTCGAGACCAATGCGAATGCGCTCGGCATCGGGCACGAACCGCACCGAGAGCTTCGTGAACGTGCGGCTGCGGCCGTAGACGGGCACGCGAACCACATAGTCGTTCACCGGCGCGTCGATTTCCGGAGGCTGTGGCAACAGGCGATTGGCAAGCGTCGCAGTCGCCGCCGCGCGGAGGTTCGCATTTAGATAATGGGTCTCCAGCACCTCGCCCAGTTCCTGGGCTTCGCTCGTTACGGCCCAGCCAAGGGAGCGCACGTCGGCCATCATGATTCGTGCGTCGCTGGGCAACCCGGTAACCTCGTAGGCCTCGACGCGCTCCAGGATCCGCGGCACGCTCAGGTCTTCGGCGGCCCAGGTTCGCAACGCTTGTTCATAGTCCGCAATGGGCCCCGTGGAGACGAATTTCGCTTGCTCGTGGTTCCGCTTCGCCGCTTCGATCCGGTCGATGACCATGCGGGCCAACTTGCGGCGATCCGATTCCGTGCCGCTGGGCTCTAGCTGCTTGCGAACCTTCATGACCTGCAAGTAATTCCGCCAGTTCGAGCCGCTGGCGCCTTTTCCCAACGCGGCGTCCAAAGTATTGACGGCATCAGCCAGCGACGAGGCTTGATCGTCGTGCGCCCTGTGCGCGGAGATGGGTTCCAGCGCCGCCGCATGCTCCCACACGGCCAGCCAGCGAATCAGCGAGTAACGCGCGCGCTCGATGGCCGAATCGAAGGTCTGTGCCGCCGAATTGTCCGCGACTTTACGCTCGACAAGCTGGCGCAGTTCGGCCAGGAGCTCCGAGCGCCGCTCGACACCCTCCGCATCTGGACCGGCAATCTGGCGGACCAGCTTGAGCACCGCCGCAGCCCAGGCAACTCGCGAAGTGTTTTGATCGAGCTCGGTCAGTTGCCGCACGAGAATGCGGGGCAAAGGCCATCCCGCGGCCGCCACTGGCTCCTCGACGCTGGGCTCAGTGTCCGACGTGAGGCTCTGCGGAACTTCGACGACGGGCTGTGTAAGCGGCGCGGCCGCGACGGGTTCCTCGACCGCGGGCGAAACAATCGGCTCCGCCGCCGGTGCCTCCATCGGCAACCCCACCGACAGCACGGGTATCTGGTCGGAGAGGTCTGACTCCTCAGTCTTCGCCAGGTCACTGGCTTGCGATACGGGATCGAGCCGGTCGGGCTGATCCAGCTCAGCGGCAGGCACCCTCTTGCGTGCGAGCGGCGAAGCTGCCTGGGCGTCCAGCTCCGGCAGGATTGAATGTTCGACTGCGATGCGTTGCCAGGCTCGCGGCGCGGTCACGCACATCACGAACATACAGGCCAATACCGCCAGATAGGGCCACAGAGGACTGTACTTCTTCGACTTCATCCAGGTTGCCTCCAGAGCCGGCGCGGAAGCAGGCCTATCTCACCAATTCCGCATTTCCTTAGAATCGGAAAATTGGGGCAAGCCAGTAGAAGGTGTTTGCGCAGAACGCGCCTGGGCTTATGCCTGTTGAGCAGGCCTGGAAAGCTGGTTGAACTTTGCCGTCGCGCGCGTCCCGACAGCAACCCTCGGATGCGCGAGGTGGCGGGCGTTCAGCTCACCGCGGCGTGCTGCGCTCGCGGCTCGAGCTCGACCCGCAGCCCCCCTTTCGGGCGCATGGCGATGAGCGCTTCCGGCTCGACCGGTCCTTGATCGGCCGCCAGCTTGACCCGAAATCGCTGCAGCACGCTGGCCACGATCAACATCATTTCCATGGTGGCAAAGCTCGCTCCGATGCACACGCGTGGTCCGCCGCCAAACGGGATGTAGGCATACTGTGGGATTGCTTCCACTCGGCCCGCGGCGAACCGATCGGGATCAAATACCTGAGGGTTTTCGAAGAAGCGCGGGTCGTGATGCGTGACATACGGAAAAATGTAGACCCAAGAACCGCGCGGCAGTTGATAGCCGCCGAGTTCTACTGGCTCGGCGGCTTCACGCGGCACCATGGCCCAGGTAGGTGGATACAGCCGCAGCGATTCTTTAACGACACGCTCCGTGTAGGACAGGTGTGCGACGTCGGCGTGCTGGGCCGGCCGGTCACCAAGCACGGCGGCCGATTCCTCGGCCAGCTTATCTTGAATCTCCGGATGGCTTGCGACCGCGTACCAGATCCAAGCCAGCGCAGCGGCGCTTGTGTCGTGACCGGCGTTGAAGAGGGTCATCGCTTCATCGCGAACTTGCAGGTCGCTCATTCCGCCGCCGTCCCCTTCTTCATCGACCGCCAACAGCAACATCGAGAGCAGATCGCCGCAATCCTCGCCGCTCGCCCGCCGCTCGCGCACGATGCTCCAGGCAAGTCCGTCCAGCGTGCGCATTGCCTCGCGCTTGCGACGCTTGCCAGCCAGCGGAACCCAATCGGGCAAGTGCACCGGATTGCCCGACTCTTGCACGAAGGTTTCTGAAATGACGCGCACGGCATTGCCCAAGCCGCTCGCGCGGCCGGTGACTTCCAGTCCGAAGAGCGTCTTGGCGATGATCTCGAGCGTCAGCCGCGTCATCTCGGTGGTGATGTCGAATGCTTGCCCGCTCGACCACCGCGCGAGCATTCGCCGCGTGTACTCGACCGTTACCTGCGCGTAGCCATCGAAGCGCTTGGTCGAAAACGCGGGCTGCACCAGCCGCCGCTGCCGTCGCCAGAACTCGCCGTCGCTCAGCACGAGTCCATTGCCGTCCAGCCTTCGCAGGGGGCCGATCACCCATTCTGGACGTCGGAAGCTTTTGTTCTTGGTAACGAGCGTTTCGCGAATGAGTGCTGGTTCGTTGATAAAGTAGGCGCGAACCGGCCCCATGCGAAAATAAGCGATGTCGCCGTACGAGCGCGCGACCTCGGAAGCAAAACTCAGCGGGTCGCTACGAAATCGCTGGGCCAAGCGAAATCCCAGGCACCAATCCTGCGGGCCGGGCGGATAGCGGCGCGTCATGGCCTGTCTCCGGGAGGGATGTCTGCACATGCGCTGACAGCGACTCACCCAGGCGAGGTTCGCTGCCGGCTGCGGTCGCGCCGGCATTATAGCCTAGGGTCAGAGGTTGACGCGCGTGGCCCGCCCACCGTCGGATTTCCCTTGGGCGCAAAAGAAAACAGCCGCCACGGTGAAACCCGCGCGGCTGTGGGGTCAAGAGTGTCAGGTTTATCTTTATCCGCCGCTGCGTGGCGAAATCCGTCGCCTGCGCAGGAAAGCGGGGGTGGCTAACAGTAAAACGCCCAGCCCTAGCAAGATGATTGAACCGGGCTCAGGAACGCGCACGACTTCGACGTGCGCTCCAAAGGCGCCGGAATTCGCAATGCCAGGGGGAACATAGCTAAAGGCGCTGAGCAGATAGGGCTCGCCGCCGACGAAATTGAAAAGGCTTGGCTGATCGAAGGTATTGGCGATATTTACCTTCTTGCCCGCGCCCACGGTGCCGCTGAGCGTGCCGCTCACGTCGAAAACAACCGGCGGGCCAGTGGGCACCGCGTCGGTGCCTTGTGCATAGTTGCTGATCGCAACGTGGAAGATGTAAGGAATCGAGATGATTTCCGGTCCCGACGCCAGGGTCAGGCCCGAAACCGAGATGGCGCCGAACACAAGGTCGCTGCCCGGCGCTGTCGCGTCCAGATTGTCGCCCGGCGTGTCGACGCTTTGCGGGGTCAAAGTGACCTTAACGCCGCCTGCCGTCGTGACGCTGGTTGGGTTGACCGTGGTGCTGAACGTGAAGAACTCGGCGCGCGCCTGCGAAGCGCTCGCGGCAAGGCCAAACACGAGAACGGCTGAAATTGCTAACCACCGCTTTGCGGTCAGTCGGCCAGTGCCAGCCGGTTGATAATTCACAAGGTGCATACTTCGTTTGCTCAGTGATGTCGATCTTCAGATGGCAAGCAGGACGTCTAGCGTGGGTTGCCCAAGCATGGACACCCAGCACACGGAGGGCCGCGCAGGCCATCGGTGCGCGAGGTGGGCGCATGCAGGTCGCCCCGAGGGGATACTTAGGAAGAGAGCCCAGAAAGAAGGGAACCGCAGCGCAACGTGTGAAGGTTGGCTAGCGGGCTCTCAATTCAGATCATTAGCAACGGGATCACAAATCCACTGAAAAAACGGCCTCACGCCGTAGTTCAACTACACTAATTAGCGACCCTGTCGAGTGTCAAGCCAACTCAGAAAATTATTCGGTGATTTATGAGTTGCGGGCTGGATTTTGTTCCGGCGGACAGTCGCGAAAATAAAGCCTTTCGCCGCTAAGAACGCCCGGAATCCAGCAGTTGTTCCAGCCGATTGCCGGCCGCTCGCAATTGCAGGATTTGCAACGCTTTTTCGGCCACCACGGCGCCCGCTTCGACGGGCGGCAGACCGGCCTCGTGGATGTTCGAAACGACCGTGTACTCAAACGTCGCTCTGTCCCCGGCTGCCGGGCCTGAATCCCGAACTCGATAGACGAGGTAAGCCGACAGGCTTCGCGCCGCCTGGGCATCTCCGCCGGGCCGCTCGCCCAGCAAGTGCACGACCAGGTCTGCTTCGAGGGCTCGACTCACTTCCTCGGCCAGCTTCACGCGGCCATAGCGCGCAACGAGCGAGCGCCCACAGCTCACGTTGCGGGCGGCGAGCGCGTCGAGCAACACGCGCGCGACCTCCGCGGCATTGTGATGCACGGCCTCAGCGCTCAGGCCATCTGAGATCAGGATTTGAACGGCATTTTTTTCCGGCTGCATCGACTCGCGGCTATCGGCGGAAAGTCGCGCGCCCAGCTCGGGCGAATTTAGATGGGCCTCTTTCGTCGTGGCCTGTGTGGAGATCACGCGAAAATCGATCGCGCGCGCGAGGCGGTCCAAGTCGAGCTCGGCATGGATCGCCTCTCGGCCGACCGCCTGGTCCGCGCGCACCTGGCGCGTGATGCGGTTCGCCGGCCGCGGACCCGACGATTCGAACCCCGGCACGGCGGGCACCACGCGCAACAAATCTCGGAGTTCGGATTCGCTCGCTCCGAACAGCCGTGGGTTGCCCCAATCGGGTCCACGAATGACTCGGCCACTTGCGTCGCGCGCGAAGATACCGCGCTCGATCGCCCAGACGGCGAAATCCGGGGCGGGCTCTCGGCCGTAAACTTCTCGCAACGTTTGATCGTCGTGAGCGCTGGTATCGAAGTACGCCAGCATGCGGTCGGTATTGAGCGCCACGTCCATGTAATAGTTCGCGCCGGCCGCGGTCAAAAGCTGGGTTGCCATCTGCTGGCCTTCGAGCGTGATCTGCGAGTGCAGCGTGTAGCAGGGCGCCATGCCCATCGGCAGGCCCAGCAGCTTGCCCATGAAATGGTCCTGCAGGTTCGAGAGAATCATCTCGAAGTTGTCCAAGTGCGTCTCAGGCCCGATGAAGCCAGTGACGTTATTGACCATGAAGGGGTCGTAGCGCCGCGCGAGCCCGTAGCACAGCGCTTCGGCCGTGGCCATGTCGATGCCGTTGTGCTTGCCATACGTGAACTCACTGCCTTGGCCGGTTTCGAAATACATCCATTGCTGGGCCGTGTCGGCCAGCGCGCCACGCTTTCGCATGGTCTCGTAACCCCGATCGAGCAGCTCGATGGTGACATCGAATTCGCTCGTCAACGTGCTCTCGGTGCCGGCTAGGCTTTGAAACAGAATCTCGACCGGCGCCCCGCGTTCCAAGCACGCCAACTGTGTCTTGACGTGGCTAAGCACGCAGATCTGCGTGGGCACGCCCGCCGCCCGCCTTATCTTGTCGAGATGCGCGAGAGCGGCGCTGACATTGTCGACGGTGTCGATCGCCGGGTTGAGGCCCACGAGCGCATCGCCCGCTCCCATCGACCATCCCCACCACGTCAACAGCGTGATTCCGCGCGGATCATCGGTGGGGTGGTTGGGCTGCAGCCGAGAGGCCAAGGTGCCGGGCAGGCCCAACGTTGTGCGCGCCCGGCTGCTGCGCGGCATCTTGCCGGCCAAGAGCACCAGTTCGTGCACGTCACAAATTTTGGCAAGCGCGGCGGCCATGACCCCAGTCAAAGCGCGTCCCATCGGCAGGATATTGTCTGGCCTCTCGCGCAGCAGATGATTCTTTAGCTCGCCCAAAGTCCAGTTTGCGATTCGCGCCAATCCAGCGGGATCGATGTCATAGTTCACGCGCATCACCGAGTCGACGCGGCCAGCTTCGTCGACGAGCGGGTGCTCATAGACATGCGCGAGCGTCAAATCCGAGACGAGCGCGCGGGCAGCTTCGCGCTCAAGCTCGTCGGCGGCCGCAAGATGGGCGTTGCGATCGCCGGCCTTGCTGCAATCCGCCGCGCCGAGCAGGGCCTTCAAACCACGGAAATGAAAGTCGCGCCCGCCCACCCGCGCGGAGTAATGGCGCTCGGGCTGGGGCGGCGGCAGGTGGATGTCGGCGAGCGGCTTGAGTTCTCGGTCGCGCATAACGTCATCTTAAGACCGCAGCCCATAAAAAAAAATTGGCACGATTCCATGGCGTAGTTTTCCCAGGCGCACGAATTGCGCCGCGGCACGGCTGGAAACTTCATCGATCACGATGAGATCGCTCTCGAGCGTGCCCCATCGCGTCGCATACTGACCGAGCGCTTTGCCCACGTTTGCCGGCGCAAGCAGCACGAGGGTCGCTCCCTTCAATGGATGTTGGGATAGGGCGCTGGCAAGTCGCTCTCCCAAGTTGACCACGCGTTCGACCGATGGCGAAGGCAACTCAACTTGCAAACAGGCTGCCCGCCCGGTGGCCGCCAGCAGGTCCATCCAGTCGGCGATCGCTGTGCCTGGCGTTTCGAGGGCAAGTTGTCCCAGAATCGGAACATCCTTGAGCGGCAGACGCGCGGGATCCGGCAAATACAATGTCGCGCCGGAAAGTTCTGTGTGATGCTTGAGCAAGCCGTACACCGTTGCACGTGCGGCGTTTGGTTGATCGGCGTCCACCAGGCGTTCGACGAGCGCCGTTTCGCGCGCAATCCGCGCGGCCAGCTCGACTCCCAGATCTCCATACGGCGTGATATTTTTCGGCTCTTGCCCGGCAAGGATTTCGTAGACCAGCCGCCCCACGCCACCAGATAGTTTGATGGCCGCGGCCTGTTCGATGCCCTCGGGCCACTGGAGTGGCGCTTCGACGAGGCTTTGTGCAAACTGCGATTGGGCGACTTTGTTCGTAACGAGACCCGCCGAGCGAAGAATCTCGCGCGCGTAGAAATCGGCGATGCGGCCCGCGACATCAGGCGCCAGGGTTTGCCCGAGCGCCAGCGGAATATTGAGCTCGCCGAGCAACTCGTGCCCGAGCGGGGATGTTCGTTGCAGGCGATAGGTGCCCGGCTCGAACTGGAAGTGCCGCGCGCCAATATTCAGGCTGCCGGTTGCAAGCACCTGGCCCGAGCGGCCCACCGCCAGGTTCGTGGTTCCGCCGCCAATGTCGATATTCAACACGGGCACATCGGGATACTGGAGCGACCAGGCGTGCGCGTTGCCCATGAATGCCAGCCAGGACTCGAGGCGCGGGTCGTCGGCAATGGCAATGACCGCGTCAGCCACGCGCGCTTCAATCAGTTGGCGAATCGCGTTGGCATTCGAGCGGCGCGCTGCCAGGCCGGTGATGAGCGCGCCTCCGCCAAAAATGTCAGCAGGCGTGAGATGCGCCTCGCGGAACCATGCATCGAGCAGCTCCTCCATCTGGCGCTCGTCCAGCATTTCGCCAGTGAAGGGCGTAAACACAACGGGGGAGCGGAACGTTTCGCTAAATGCCGACATCTCGTACTGCCCGCCGGCCGAAAGGGACAGGCGAGCCCGGGCGACCACGGCGCTCGTCGTGGTTGAGCCGCAATCGATGCCGACGAGAGTGACTTGATGGTTCATCGGCTGGTAGGAATCTGATCGGCGGCTTCGCGTGGAAGCTCTGTTGCAGCCGCCGCGTGTGTCAGCACGGCAGGTGGTGGGCCGCGGAAGTGTCCACGTTCATAGGCGACCCAAACCAGCGCCGTCAATCCGAAGGCCGCAAGCACGGTCCACACGTTTTGTTCGTTGGGTGGCTGCACGCCGACTCCCAGAATCAACAGGCACCCCGCAATCGACAAGACCGCCAGCACCCGGTACCACGCGGCGCCCAAATCCCACGGCCCCATGCGTGTCCACGTGCGGCCAATGGCGACCAGGCCCAGCGCAGTCGGAATCGCGTAGGAGACGTACAAGAAAATCGTGCACGCGCCCGTGATCGTCGAATAAGCTCGCGCATGCACGACAAACGCAACCGACAATAGCGACACCAGCCAGATGGCGAATGCCGGCGTTCGATATCGCGGGCTGACATGTCGGATGCGATGCGAAAAAGGTAAACCGCCGTCGCGAGCAAACGCATACGCCATGCGCGAAGCCGAAGTGACGGTCGCGAGGCCACAGAAGAATTGCGCCACCACGATCGCCACGGCCAACACCGACCACAATCGTTCCGGCAGGACCTGGTCCACGATCCAGTGGAACGACTCGGGGCCGTGGCTGGCGGCTTCAGAGACGTCGGGCGCCGCCAGCACGACCGCGCACAGCATGGCCCAACCGAAAAGGCCGGACACCAGCACCGAGCGCACGATGCCGCGCGGCACATGATGCGACGCCGCCACCGTCTCTTCGGCCGTGTGCGCCGAGGCGTCAAAGCCGGTCACCGTGTACGAGGGAAGCAGAAAGCTGAGCAGGAACAAAACCGCGAGATTGCCGGTTTCGGGCCAGATATTTCCGCCGGCCGAGCCGCTGAAGTTCGTGAAGGTGATCAGTCGCTCGGGCGCGAGCGCGGGAGCGTAGGCCAAGAGCGCCGCTGTGAGCACACTTGCCACGAAGAGGATCCAGTAGCCGCTGAAATCGGTCAGTGCCGCCGTGACGCGAATTCCCAGATGGTTGAGGAGTGCCTGCACGCTGGTGATGGCCAGCACTCCCAATACCTGCGCCGCGAGAGCCGTCGTTTCGTTCCATGACGCCGAGTCGAGCGGGAAGAACGCGGCCGAGGCTCGTAGCGCGAATTGATAGGTGCCGACGTTGATGGCCGCGAGCACGGTAATCAGGCCGGCCAGGTTGAACCAGGCCGTGAGCCACCCCCAACCGCGGCCGCCCAGGATGGCGGCCCAATGATAGAGGCCGCCCGCCGTGGGAAAGGCTGATGCCAACTGAGCCATGGTCGCCGCCACGCACAGCGAGATCAAGCAGCAAGCCGGCCATCCGAGTCCGATGGCTGCGCCGCCCACGCTCGATAGTCCTTGCGGGAACGACGTGATGCAGCCGGCCAGGATGCAAATGATCGACAGCGAGATCGCGAAATTCGAAAACCCGCTCATCCGCCGCAACAGTTCCTGCCCATAACCCAGGCTATTGAGCAGGCGCACTTCGTGATCGTCGGCTTGGCGCGCAGCGTGCTCGGCAGGCGTGAGAAAGCTGGGGTTCGATCGATCTTCCGCGCGCGTCATGCACCAAGCATAATGCGTGGCGTCGGCGAGCGCCTAGAAATAGAGGAGACGCTCAGTGGCCTGCGTTGCACGAGCCGGCATTCTTGTCGCAAACTTCTCGTAAAGCGTCGACAAACGAACTGCCCTGGCCGGCCAGTCGTGCCTCTAATCGCTCTGTGCAATCGCAATCGCCGCAGGCCCAGGGCTCCGTGCCGTTCTCGTCGCGGCATTTGTGCCGGGCATGCGCATCCTGCACGCGCACCAGCTCGAAATATTCTTCCCAGTAGGGCCGCTCCTCTTCCAGCGGGGTCGCGCAAAAGCACACCTCGACCCACCGCAGCTTGCCGTCGCTGCGCAGCCGGGCGTCAGTCATGTTGCGCAGATATTCGTCGCCGGCGACCGAACCCGCGCCCAAACTCTCGTTTTCAATCGCCTCGAGCAAAGCGCGCTCGCGGCCGGGCTTCACTCGGGCAGTTACCAGGTAGCGCATGAATCACCTCAAAACTGTTGAGATGAATTATTCGCGCTTGTTCGTCGCTGGACCACTCTCTCGGCGGAGTCAGCCCGCTGTCCGCGATTCTTATTCACTGGCAAACCCGCCCGCGCGTCCAAACAGCTTTTCGCGGGCCGCCCACAATCCGGCCGAGGGCGTGGGGATGAAAAAGAATCGCTCGCCATCGCTCAGGGTGTGCCAGCCGGGCGTGAGCCGTTCGGGCCGATAGCGCGCCAGCGTCTGGCCGAGATCGGCATAGCTGAAGTTCACTCCCTCGACGTCCGCTTGGCTCAGGTGGCCCGGCGCATAGACGATCTCGAAGCGGCCTTCCGACGAGCCATGAATGAGGTGTGCCGTGGCGTGCCCCAAGTCCTGCATGTCGGCGTTCGTTCGATATCCTTCGGTCACGCGCGGCGTGCCGCAATAGCCGTACTTGCGAATGAACGCGTCCACTTCGGGCTGCTCGCCGAATCGCTTCAGGCCTGGCGCGATGATCGTCAAGCGGCCGCCGTCGGCCAGTGCCATCCGCGTGCGATAGATGGCCTTGTTGGCGACCCAGGTGCTGACGAATTCGTCTTCTTGCATCACGCACACGATGCGATCGACGGGTTCGTCAAAGACGGTGATGTTCTGCGAGCGCGACAGCCGAGCGGCCTGCAAATAGGTTTCCAAGTCGTCGCCCACGAACACGCCCGTGTGCACGAGCTCGCCGCGAGCGTTTCGTGCCATCACCACCTGCACGTACAAATCCGGCAGGCCGGCCAGGTATTCATGTTCGGCCTTGTTGAAGCAAGCGCGCGTGGGGGTGACGAGCGTGCCCAAGTTGTTTTCAATACCGCACGTTGCGGCGAGCATGTGCGAGGCGCAAATCGTCTCTTTACCGCCCAGCCCAATGAAGTAGTTCTTGTTGTGATTGGCAAATCCCAATACCTCGTGTGGAACCACGTGCCCCAGGTTCACGATCAAGTCCCAGGGCTCGGTCATCAGGCTACGATTGAGCCAGATCGGAATCGGCCAATCCGCGACCCCGTTGCAGGCTTGCTTGACGAACTCCGCGGGCACTTCGCCGACGTGAACGCAGCCATCACGCCAATCATGGGCGTGGATGCGATCGTTCGGGATCGAACCGAACATGCGTCGATTCTCGTCGGCCGTATGCGGCACGTGCTGGCCGAGCGTCGGGATGACGTGTACGTCCGCTTCGCCGGCCAACTCCTGATAGATCATCTCGGTCAGCCGGCCCACGCCCGAGTGCGCGCGCGTGATGTCGGGGGGCAGCAACAGTACGCGGCGCGGGCGCGCGCAAATGTGGCGGCGCGCCTGGGCCACGGTTTCGGCCATGAGCCGGCCGAGTCGCTCCCAGGAAATTTCGTCGGCCGTTTCAGTCAACCAAGGCATGATTTCTTCCCTGCGGCACCCACTTGAGCTCGATTAGAGAACTGCCCGATCAGCAGGGCCACTTTCGCGCGAGCTCGACGAGCGTGCGCACGAATTGGCCGCTCGCACCGGCATCGCACCACGGCTTGGGCTTGTCGCGGAATGCAGGGCCCGCGATGTCCAGGTGTGCCCAGGGAGTTTGCCCGACGAACTGTTCGAGGAACTTGGCGGCGGAGATGGCGCCGCCCCAGCGCCCTTCGCCGACATTCTTGATGTCGGCCACCTCGCTCTTGATCAGGTCGTTGTAGACCTCCGGAAACATCGGCAATTGCCACAGAGGCTCGCCGACGGTGCGCGCCGCGCCGGTCACCTGGTCGCACCACGCTTGATGGTTGGTCATGATGCCGGCGACCTCATTGCCCAGCGCCACCACGCACGCGCCGGTCAAAGTCGCCAGGTCGACGATTTTGTCCGCCCCGCGCGCGACGGCCACGTCCAATACGTCGGCCAGGACAAGCCGTCCTTCGGCGTCGGTGTTGTGGACTTCGATGGTCCGGCCGTTGCGCGCGGTGAGCACGTCGCCCAGCTTCATGGCGGCTGGGCCGGTCATGTTTTCCACCAGGCCGGCGAGTCCCATCACGTTGATCGGCAGCTTGAGCCCGGCGATGGCCTGCATGGCGCCGACCATCGTCGAAGCGCCGGCCTTATCGCACTTCATCGTGAGCATGCCTTCGGGCGTCTTCAGCGAAAGCCCGCCCGAGTCGAAAGTCACACCCTTTCCGACAATGGCCAGGGTGGGCGAGGCCGCGTCGGCGCCGCGGTAATTCATGATCACGAGTCGCGGCGGCCGGCTTGAACCTTTCGCCACCGCCAACAGCGAACCACAGCGCTCGGCTTCCAGCCTGGCTTGATCCCAGATCTCGATCTCCAGGCCATTGGCCTTGGCAATTTCTGCAGCTCGATCCGCGAACGTCTCGGGATAGATGTTCTCCGAGGGCTCATTGACGAGCCGTCGCGTCAGATTGACGGCTTCACCCAGCACGCGCCCGTTGCCAATGGCCTTTGCCTGGCCGCTGGCCCACACGATCGATTCGAAGGGATGGATGTTTTTTTCAGCTCGATAGAGGTCTTGTCCTTGCGAGCCCACCATGGCGCCGCACACGGCCGCTTCGGTCCAGTCGGCCGACCAGCCGTCACCCAGAAAAAACGCCGCGCGTTTGTGCGGCCTGGTGGCGGCCTTTCGCGCCGCGGCGCCGGCAGCTTTGAAAGCCGCGCCCGCGTCCACGGCATCGGGCTTTCCGGTTCCAACCAGCACGACCTGCTGAGCCCGCCCGACTGGAACCAGAATGGCGGCGGTTTCGGCAATTCGACCGCTGAACTCGCCGCGCTCGATCAGACTGTGAATGGCGCCATTGAGCGCCTGGTCCACTTCCGCGGCGGCCGGCCCGAGCGGCGCGCCCTGCGAAACTCCCACCGCCAACACGTCGCATTCAACCTGTGAGACGGGCGAATTGATCGAAGTGATTTCCAAGGCACAACCTCGCGCAAAAGGGTTGCTCGCACTGAAAGCTCAGTATTCTACCGATCATCGCACGGCTGTTCAGGGGGCAAATCACGCTGGGCGCACTTCCCACCCATGCGCCCAGCATCGTAAGCTAGCGCGATCCGGTCTTTTCCACCTTTTTTGACCCGCCAGCCGTCGCATGGGCTATCGCACGCTGAAAGCTTGTCTCGACGACCTCGAGGCCAACGGCCTGTTGCGGCGCGTCGAGGCCGACGTGGATCCGAACCTGGAGATGGCCGAAATCCAGCGGCGTGTGTTTCGCGCCGGCGGCCCGGCCTTGCTCTTCACTCGCGTCAAGGGCAGCAAGTTCCCGATGGTCGGCAACTTGTTTGGCACGCTGGAGCGCGCCCATTTCATTTTCCGCGACACGCTGGCCCGCGTTCGGCAGATGATCGAGCTCAAGCTCGACCCCGGCCGGATGGCCCGTCGCCCCTGGGCTTATGCGGGTGCGCTGGCTGCCGCCTGGCACATGTTGCCGCGCAGCGTTTCGCGGGCCGCAGTGCTCGCGCACCGCACCTCGATCTCCCAGCTGCCCCAGCTCCGCTCCTGGCCCGACGATGCCGGCGCGTTCATCACCTTACCGCAAGTTTACAGCGAGGATCCCGCGCAGCCGGGCCCTCAGCGCTCGAACCTGGGAATGTATCGCGTGCAGCTCTCGGGCGGGCAGTACCAGCCCAATGCCGAGATTGGGCTGCATTACCAGATTCATCGCGGCATCGGCATTCATCATGCAGCCGCGATCAACCGCGGTGAGCCGCTGCGCGTAAACATCTTCGTGGGAGGGTCGCCCGCCATGACCCTCGCCGCCGTCATGCCGCTGCCCGAAGGTTTTTCGGAACTGTCGTTCGCGGGCGTGTTGGCCGGCCATCGCATTCCACTGTGCTATCGCGGAAATCAGTTGCCCATTTATGCCGAAGCCGATTTCTGTATTACCGGCACCGTGGAACCCAATCGGCTATTGCCCGAGGGACCCTTCGGCGATCACCTGGGCTACTACAGCCTCGCGCACGACTATCCGGTGCTGCGCGTCGAGCAGGTGTGGCATCGAGCGGGGGCCGTGTGGCCCTTCACGGTGGTCGGCCGTCCACCGCAGGAAGACACGGTGTTCGGCAAGCTGATTCACGATCTCACCGGACCTGCGCTGCCGCAAGTGATCCCCGGCGTGCACTCGGTTCACGCCGTCGATGCGGCTGGCGTTCATCCGCTGCTGCTGGCGGTGGGCAGCGAACGTTACACGCCCTTCGACGAGCGGCGCCAACCGCAAGAGCTGCTAACGCTCGCCAACGCCATCCTGGGGCAAGGGCAACTCTCGTTGGCCAAGTATTTGTGGATTGCCGCGCAGGAGGATGATCCGACTTTGCAGGCCCACGATATCCGGGCAATGTTCCGGCACATTCTGGAGCGAATCGATCCCGCGCGGGACTTGCACTTTCAAACGCGGACCACCATGGACACGCTCGATTACTCGGCGGGCACGATCAACCAGGGTTCGAAAGTTGTCATCGCCGCGGCCGGGCCTCCCGTGCGGCGATTGCCCGATGAGCTTGCGGAGGAGCGGCCGCCGCTGGGGTTTGGCCCGATTCGATTGTGCATGCCCGGCGTGCTTGCCATGGGTGCACCTCGGTTCGAAAATCAAGAAGGTGATTGTGAGCCGCACGTGCGAGCCTTTTGCCAGGCGGTTGAAGCCGACGCTGCTCTTGCGAGATTTCCATTGATCGTGCTCGTCGATGACGTGGATTTTGTAGCGGCCTCACTCGAGAATTTTTTGTGGACCACGTTTACGCGCAGCGACCCGGCTCGCGATATCCATGGCGTCGGCGAGTTCGTGTGTCAGAAGCATTGGGGCTGTCGCGGGCCCATCGTGATCGACGCGCGCGCTAAGCCACATCACGCACCGGCGCTCGTTGAAGACCCTGTCGTGTCGCGGCGCGTGGATGCGCTGGCGGCATCGGGCGGACCGTTGGCCGGGATCATCTAGGTCGCGTCGATGAACGAACCATGGACCCAAGGCATTGATCCCCTCTCTAGTGCGCTGCCGACGTGGTTTCTCATTTCCGTCGCCGTGATCTTGGGCGCGGTGCTGGGCAGCTTTTTGAACGTGGTCGCGTTCCGCCTGCCGCGCGGACTGAGCTTGAGCTATCCAGGCTCGAGCTGTCCAAGTTGCCACCATGCGATTCGCTGGCACGACAACATTCCAGTGCTGGGCTGGCTGCGACTGGGCGGACGATGCCGCGATTGTCATGCGCCCATTTCGAAACGTTATCCGGCCATCGAGCTGCTCGTAGCCCTCTTGGCCGCCGCGCGTGCCGGGCAATTGCTGTGGGCGGATACCGCGGCAGGGCAGGGGGAGTTGGCGCTCGTGATCGCCAATCTCCTCTTTTCCTTGGCACTTATGGTGTCGTTGCTCGCGATCGGCTTGATCGACCTTGATGGATTTCCGATTCCCAACGTTCTGTGGGCTGTGGCGGGTGTAACCGTCGTCGGCCTGCTATGGACGGAGAGTCCAGACCTTGCCGCGGCGGCGGATTGGCTGCTCGGCGCCATCGTACTCAGCTTTATTGGGCTCATCGTGGTGAGGATTGCCCGCCGATATGCCCCCGCGCTGGGTCATGTAACCTGGGTCGCCTGCACGGTCTTGGGGCTGCTGGGCATGGTTTTCGTGGCTCCAGAGTGGACCGGGCGGTTGGGAATCGCATCGCAGCCGCCGCGGCATGACGGTTCGGGGGCGATGCTCGCGTCGCTGCATGTCATGGCCCTGGCCGCGGCGGGTTTAGCCTACGCATTTGCCGCCCGAAGTCTCTCGGCCGCGAGACGTTAGTTGCCGCTGCGGCCGAAGCATCCAGCAGCCAGGCGCTAGGCAGTTGCCCGGAGTTGTTACGCTTGCTAGCCTATTGGGCCTTGCGCCCTTAATAGGTGTCGTCGCGCCCGGCCGGCATGCGGTTGGCCCGCGCGCGACCAGGCCGAGCGGATTGCGGCTTGCCAATTTGGGGCGGGAACGAAAACAACGTTCCGGCTTTCATCGGATGAAGTTCCTTGCCAACTATCCTCGAAGCACTTGCCAATCCGTCCGGGATGTCCTTCTCAGCGCACGAACCAGTGACGTTTCGGGCTGGGCATCAACATTGGTCAGCCATCCACGCGCCCATGGCACGTTTAGGAAAATGGGTCGAGAGCCAAGCCGACGAGCCTGTCGGGCGAGTCGCGGCGCGTGCGCTGGCGGCGCGGTTCGACCGTGTGTGGCACTTTATGCCGCTGGCGGCTGAAAAGCCGGCCGACGTTGAAAACGTCCACCAACTGCGCGTGTCGACTCGTCGCGCCGCGGCGGCCATGGACATCTTTAACGATTGGTTGCCCAAGCGTCGCGCGGCCCAGATGCGCAAGCGGCTCAAGCAGATTCGCAATGCTGCCGGCCAAGCGCGCGACTTGGACGTCCTGGATGAGCGGATCGGCAAGCTCGCCGGCGAATTGCCCGCGACTTGCGCGGAGATCATTCGCGGCTTCCTTCGCGAACGTCGCGAGGAAGCGCAATTGCCGATTCGTCGCGCGTACGAGAAGCTGGTTCGCAAACGCTTCGTTCACAAGAGCATGCGGTTGACGCAGCGCGTGCACGGCGTCTCGCATGGCGAACAATTTGGCAGCATGGCCGAAACGCAAATGGCCGAGCTGGCGGCCGCTTTCTTGCACGCTGGCAACCAGGAGTTGGCCGACGCCCACGCGCTGCATGCCTTCCGCATCGAGGGCAAGCGCATCCGCTACGCCATGGAAATCTTCGTCGGTGCGTTCCCAGAAGAGTTTCGCCAGGAACTCTACCCGCTCGTGGCGAGCTTGCAAGAAAAGCTAGGCGACATCAACGATCACGTCACGGCCGAGGCTTACCTGGCCGAGTGGCGACAGGTGTATGCTGGCCAGACGGTCGTCGAAGCGCTCGAGGCGCTCGGGCGATTTGAGTCCGGGCGGCTGGAAGTGGATCGCCGAGAATTCCTGGCCTGGTGGACACCCGAGCGCCGCGCCCATCTGCGGCGGGCTTTCAGCCGCTTCGTGGAGATCGACGAGCACGCTGCCGATCTGCACCGAGACCGGGCCGGATAGCGGGCTAACCGGTCCGCGCGCGCGGGACGGCTGCGATCGGCGACGGCACCACCTGCACAAATCTGCCGCCGCTGTCATACCATCCTTGTTGCGTAAAGCGGCACCATGTGATGTTGATCAAAAAGCCGATCCAGGTCCCGTCGCGCAACTGCAACGATGCGATCATCCGCCGGTCGGGCAGCGGCTTCTGGTAAAAGAACCCCAGCCCACGCTCGGAAAGATGCTTGCCGACGACCACGATCGATTTGCCTGCCGGCGAAATGCCGTCCTCGGCCACCGAAGTCAGGTACAAGAGGTAGGGATACGGAAATCGCTGCTCGTTGCGTCGTTCCGGATGATGAGCGCTCGGCGACAGCCCGGCCAGAATCTGCCAGATGCTTCCACGCACCGCCTCCTCGGCGGATACGACCGGCTGATTGGCGGGAACGACGTGGGGGTAGCCTACGGCTGAACTCATGAAAACCTGCTCTTGCGTGCTGGCTCACGCGACGCGCGCGGAGCGGAAGTTGAGTGCCGCCCGATGCGGCCTGAGACGTGTATTTGGATTCGTTCGGAGCCGGGAAACCAGCGCCGTTGATGCACGAGGAGACTAGGTCAAGGGGGGCGCGATTCGCTCTGCCCGCAAAAGATACCTACGTCAGAAAATAGAGGCTGTCAAATCACGGAAAAATTTTGGCCCAGATTGGCTGCCGAAGCAAAGGAAGTCGACGGGCTAATCTGGTAACGGCCGCCTACCTCGGGCTCAGCCGCAGCGCGCCGTCCAACCGAATCGTCGTGCCGTTGAGCATCGTGTTTTCGATGATGTGCTCGGCCAGGTCGGCGAACTCGCTGGCTTTTCCAAGCCGCTGCGGAAAGGGCACCGCCGACCCAAGCGCCTTCTGCTGGTCGGGCGGCATGCCCGCCATCATGGCCGTTTCGAAGACGCCGGGCGCGATCGTCACCACGCGGATGCCGAACCGCGCCAGCTCGCGGGCGATGGGTAAGGTCATCGAGACCACGCCGCCCTTCGAGGCCGAGTAGGCCGCTTGTCCGATCTGCCCTTCGAAAGCCGCGACGGAAGCCGTGTTGATGATCACGCCGCGCTCGTTGTCCTCGCGCGGCGGGTTGTCGGCCATCATCGCCGCCGCCAGGCGGATGACGTTGAAGGTGCCGATCAAGTTCACCTGAATCGTGCGCGAGAACGACGCCAGGTCGTAGGGGCCTTCTTTGCCCACCACGCGGCCGACGCCAATGATGCCCGCGCAGTTGATGACGGCCTGCACGCCGCCGAAGTGTTTTTTGGCCAGCTCGAGCGCGGCTTGCACGCTGGCGGCGTCGGTGACGTCGGTCTTTGCAAACCGCACGCGCGCGCCTAGCTCGGCGGCCAGCTTTTCGCCCAGCTCGACCTGCACATCGGCGATGACGACATTGCCCCCCAGCGAGGCGAACTTGCGAACGCAGGCGGCCCCCAGGCCCGACCCGCCCCCAGTGACGAGCGTGGTTGTATCGGCGAGTTTCATGTGAAGCGACCGCTGATTGGTAACGTGAAGACAGCCTGGACTTAGTGACCAGACGGACCGAAAGCGACAAGGTACGGCGCTGGGCACGGTCCGTCAACTTTTGGCTTCTCGATAGACGCGGACAAATTCTTGTCAGGTTTTCGCGGCTCGAGCGTCTACACTCGTGTTCGATGAACTTGCTGGCCGCCACGAGCGCGACGTTGAAACCGCTCCCCGAAGCCGAGGATCGTGCGCTCGCGGCGCGTCTGGCGCGTGCCGAGCCGGCGGCCTTCGAGCAAGTGGTCGCCCTGTACGGCCCACGCGTGCTGGGCCTGGCTGCTCGTTTGTTGGGCTGGACGCGCGGCGCGGAGGATGTCACCCAAGAAGTGTTTTTGCAATTGCTGGCAAGGCCCGGACAGTTTCGCGGGCGCTGCGGCCTGTGGACCTACCTGGCACGATTGACCGTCAATCGTTGCCGCAGTCTGCAGCGAAAAGCGTGGCTGCACGCGCGGGTGCGTGGCCTGATCGGATTGAGACCGGTTCAGATACAAGAGTTGTCGGGCGTCGAACAGCAGGAGATCTCGCAACAGATTCGCGCGGCGGTGGCCCGACTGCCGAGGTCGTGTCGCGAGGCGATCGTGCTGCGGTATTTCGAAGACATGGCGATTTCCGAGATTGCGGCCTTGCTGAGAACGAGTCACAACGCGGTCGAAGCCCGATTGTCTCGTGGTCGCAAGCTGCTGGAAACCTGGCTGGCTGACGTGGTGGATTGAAACGTGAAAGAACAGCAGCTCCAAGAACTCTTGAACCGGGCTGAGGCGGATTGGACGCCGGACGTTGGCGATCCGCGCCAGCTTGCCGAGCGAGTGCGGGCTCGCCATGCGGTTGGAGTAGGCCGACGCCGAATGTTTTCCAGTGTCGGCGCGCTCGCACTCGTTGCTGCGGCCGCGTTGCTGTGGAGATATCCGCGGAGCGTGGAGCGCGCGGAAGTGGTTCGCGTCGCAACGACATCCCGGCAGGACGTTCCTTCAACGAGCGCTCCCGAAACCGGTCCTCCAACGAGCATTGCCCGGCTGCGTATCGAGGCTGAGTTTCACACCCGGCTGGCGCACGATCTCATGGCGATCAATGCGCGAGCGAGAGAGCGCCAGCAGCGGCAAAACCCGTCTAGCGATCGCACCTCGCGCGAGCCGCTCGACGTGGTCGCCTATCGCATGGTTCTGCGGGCTGACGCCATCCTGGCGGGCATGCAACGCGAACAAGCAGCATCTATTTATCGGCAAGTGGTTCGATTGTTTCCCACAACCGGCTCAGCCGAGCTGGCCCGCCAACGGCTGATCAACGCGGGTTTTTCCGTGGAGGGTATTTAGATGAAACGACTGGCAGTTCTCTCCGCGCTGGCGGTTATTGCGTGTGTGGGCTTCGCAGCGGATACCGAAAAGCAAGCAGAAAAAAAGCCGAAGGTGATGACCAGATATGCGCTCATCCGCGTGGTGGCGGCCACGGAATCAGGGCTTGCGAATGAGGACTTGATTCGTTCGCTGCTCACGAGCGATGAGCTTGTTCGCGGTGCTATTGCAAGTGTTCTGCGTTTGCGTCCTGAGGACACTGTTGTCGAGCAGTTGAAGGAGAAGATCTCGTTCTTTGAAGAAAAACGGAAAAATCCGGCACCGCTGCCGCCCGGCATCGCCATGCTGAGAATCGTCTGCGAATCCGTCGACGAACGGGTTCAGCCTGAGAAATTTCTCAACGCGATAAGCGACGCGCTGCAAAAGATGCTGAACACATTGGATCCCCTTCAGCAACGTCGTGATGTAGGACGCGAGCGACAGGCGAGATACATCGCGGAGCTACCCAAGGAGCTGACCCAAGCGCAAAACACACTTTGGAATCTGGCAAATTTGCATAAGACATCGTTCGATCCAAAACAAGTTGCCGAGGACTTGGCGCGGCTTGAGGCACAAAAACAAACGCTCGAGTTGTCGCTCAAAGGCGCCGAAGCACGTCGAGCCGGGCTCAAAGATTTGATCGAAGAGCTCGAAGAAAAAGTAGCCAAGGCGACGGATGATTCAATCGTAAAAGAGCTGGAGAAGGCCGTTCTTGCCCGCACGCAGATATTGGAGTTGATGAAGGACCGACAATCGGCTGAAACGCTTGCGGCGGAAGATGAGCTGGCGCGCGCCAGGGCCGATTTAGCTCGCAGTAAGCAGCAGCTTGCCGCCGACGCGGGCGGAGATCGTATCGCCGAGCTGCAACGTCAGGTGCAAGACTCCGAAATTGAACAAGCTGAGCTCAAAGCAAAACTCGAAGCGATTCACGGGCTCATGACCCCACCATCGTCTGCGGTCATGATGATGCGCCAAAGGGTCGAAGCCCTCGAAGAAACTTATCGCAAGGCTATTCAAGACGACCTTCGCCATCGAGAACAGGACAGGCTCTATATTTACCCACGCGTCACCGTGATTTCCGCCGGCGCACCGCTCGGGCTGGATACCATCTAAATAGGAAATTTCGCCCAGGCGGCACAATTGCGCAGGTCGCCGCAAATAAGCTCGGATTGTCTGGCACTACCGTCAGAAAGGCAGTCCCCGCAGCGACACCCGGCCCGCTCTGCCGGGTTGAACAGATCAGAGGATTTTGATACGATTTCGAGTGGGTGTCGGCCGCGCAGGCGCACCTGCCCGCCTTTGGTCGAAGTTTAGGAGTGCCCGCCATGCTGACCATCCTTGGCAAACCCCAATCCGGCTTTTGCGATGGATTGTCCCGCCGCTCGTTTTTGAAGATCGGTGGGCTGGCGCTCGGCGGCTTGTCCCTGCCGCAGATTCTGCGCGCTGAAACGGCATCCGGCGTGCGCCGCTCGCACAAGGGGATCATCATGATCTTCCTGCCCGGCGGCCCGCCGCATCAGGACTTTTTTGATCTGAAAATGGACGCGCCCGCGGAGGTTCGCGGCGAGTTCCATCCCATCAAGACCAACGTGCCGGGCATCGATATCTGCGAGCACTTCCCGCTGATCGCCAAGCGGATGGATAAGCTGATCCCCATTCGCTCGATCGTGGGTGCTAGCGGCGCGCACGACTCCTATGAGTGCGTGACGGGGCATCGCCGTCGCGGTAACCAGCCGCCCGGTGGTTGGCCGGCCTTGGGTTCGGTGCTTTCGAAGTTACGTGGACCGGCGCATCCTTCGATGCCCGCCTTCGTCGGCCTGTCGCCCAAAATGGGGCACATGGAATGGGCCGACAACGGACCGCCGGGCTTTCTGGGCGTGGCACACGCTCCGTTCAAGCCAGACGGCGAAGGCAAGGCCGACATGGTGCTCAATGGCGTCTCGCTCGACCGCTTGGGAGATCGCAAGACGCTGCTCACCAGCTTCGACCGCTTCCGCCGCGAAGCCGACTCGTCGGGCATGATGGGCGGGCTCGATCGCTTTAACGAACAAGCGTTCGGCGTGCTGACGTCCAGCCGGCTCATGGAAGCCCTGGATCTGAGCAAAGAGGATCCGCGGCTTGTCGAGCGCTACGGCAAGGGCGATCCCAAGAATCGCGACGATGGCGGACCGAAGTTGATGGAGCACTTTTTGATGGCGCGACGGCTAATCGAGGCCGGCACGCGCTGCGTGACCTTGGGCTTCAGCCGCTGGGACCATCACGGCCGCAACTTCGACGCTTGCCGCCAGGACATGCCCATGCTCGACCAGGGTCTTTCGGCCCTCATCGATGACATCTACAACCGTGGGCTCGACAAGGACGTGTCTGTCGTGGTGTGGGGCGAATTCGGCCGCACGCCCAAGATCAACAAGGACGCCGGCCGCGACCACTGGCCGAACGTGTCCTGCGCCCTGTTGGCCGGCGGTGGCATGCGCACCGGGCAGGTGATCGGCTCCACCGATCGTTTGGCCGCCGAGGCCAAGGACCGCCCGGTCCACTTCCAGGAAGTGTTCGCCACGCTGTATCACCGCCTGGGCATCGACGTGAACCAGTTCACGCTGCCCGACCTGAGCGGCCGTCCGCAATATCTGGTCGACCGCGGCTACCAGCCGATGCGCGAAGTGATCTAGGGCAGCTCTGGGCTGACACGCGCCTGGCGCATCGGTGCTGCAACTTGGCGTGGGTGGCTGCTTACCACACCAGCCCGTCTACTTCCTTTGCTTCGGGAAATAGTCGACGAATGCGCGTTAGCTCGTCCTGCTGATTGGCACTCAACCCAGCGCCTGGCATCGGGCCGTCAAACTTGATTGTGAGTCGCTCGTAGCCTGGTTCGCCGAACAACCATAACAGACTAGGCGCGCGAGGGCCCGGATAGACTGTATTGGTGTCGGTGGAGAATCCGCCCCGACCTTCGATTACCTGCCTTCGTTGACCAAGCCACCTGATCTCAATTGCAAACCAGCAGCCGAGGGCACACAAGAGCACGAGCAAAAACAGTCGGCGCAAGCTAAATGACGTCGAGGCGAGACAGAACCCAGTCAATGGTTGCTCAGATCTCATCGGGTGGTCGGACGCCCGCATTCAAGAGCTGATTGGAAAGCTCAAAGGTGACATGCTGTGCGCCCTTTTTTCCGCAGGGTCCTACTTCCACATGTATTCTAATCCTGAATAGATCGATGGGCGCTGGCTGTAATGACGTTGTATTTACTCCATATACTCTGAGCACACGATCTAGAGTAAAACCCGTGCAGGGCGTCTTCACCGGCGACGCAAGCTTCGGTTGAACAATTGGAAAACGCGCGAAGGAATGCCCGTTGCGCAGATACACAATCGGTACAGAATGAGTATCGTCGGAGAGCATATAACTCCCGGTGCTCAAAGGGTTCTGCTCAGGGTGCACCGTCTGCGGTGCCCAATCGAAAAATAGTGACAGGAAGACACGACCATGACACCGCCCGTTCGTATCGATCATACAAGGGCTGACATCGACCTTCAGGGTCAGCTTAAGATCGCCTATGACCTTATTCTGGTCCTCCGCTCCTCGTCGAGCGATATCATAAACGCGAAAGCGAAATTCCTTCGGGCGATCAGAAGGATTCTGGTGCGCCGCGCTACCCCCTTGTTTGTCATCGGTTTTACCGCGCGCGACAACTCGTGCTGAGAATAAGTCATAGCCGCTTACACCTCTTACTATCCTTCGGGTCTCGGCCTCGTCCTGGCCGACGATGATTGATGCAGCCCGTGGCTGACACGTTCTGGCTGTGACTGACCGCCTCGTCGCTATTGCGCGTTCCCAGTCCTCCATCAACTGCTCAAGCCGACTCACGCTCTCCGCGTCGATGTTGAATCCGGCCTCGGCCTGCGTTTCGACGAAGCTCTGCCAAGCCCCGCGCCAGTGGCTGCCGAATTGGCCCGCTCGCACTTGCTCCAGAAACTCGCGCAGAGCGTCGGCGAAGGGTTCGAGGGCTTCTTCGATCAACTGACGCAAGTCGTTGAGCAGCGCTCGCTTGTTGGCTTCGATTCCGTGAATGTCCAGCATCGATTTCGTCCTTCGCTCGCTCAAGCGCGCAAAAAAAAGAGCCCGTCAGCCGCGCGTTTTCGACGCGCAGTTGACGGGCTCTTTGGATACCCGGCCAGTTGGCCAGGCCCCGCTCGATACCCTGGAGGCCGATTGGCGCGCGAGTCAAGCTCGCGCGTGGCTGCGGCCTCAGACCAAGAATCTACTGAACGGCCTGCTCGTTGTCAGGCAGGAAACTAGGCCACTTCCACTCCTCCCAAAAGGTGCCTCGGCTTCTACTCCAGCCCATAAACGCCCGCCGCCGGCACGGTCATGCCGGGCGAAAGGCTGTTGGCGCCCTTCAGCCGGCCTTGCATGAAGCGCGGCTGGATCGCGAAGTTCGCGCCCACGTTGCCTTTGCTCGTGTCCACGTTCACTTGCATGACGAACAAGAACGATTCGCCAATCCGCGTCAGCATCAGGTTCTGGCCAATGTTGCGGGCGTTGTGGATGTCAAAAGTCGTGCCAAAGGTTGAAATCCATTTCGGGCTCATGCGGTAGCTGTACGAGGTCGCGACCACGTTGCTCGTGATCGGCCCGTTGAGGGAGTGGAAGCCCAGATACAGCGAGCCGCGCGGCGGCCGGTTCAAGAAGCCGCCGATGGTGGTGTATTTGGGCGCGCTTTCGAAGAAGTCGTAGTATCCATCGCTGACGATGGTCGTGCGGTCGCCCACGTGCCAGCGGAAGTTGTAATCCAACAAGCCGACCACCTCGCCAAAGTTGTCGCGGTTCGGATTGGGAAACAACGTCACGTCCGTGTTGAGCACGATGTAGTCGATGATGCGGCGATTGCCTGGTTGGCCGCGTTTGGTCTGCCAGCGCTGCCGCAGGCCGAGCCGTGCCGCGAACAGGTCGTCGGCAATTTCGGTCGAGGGGCTGGCCACGAAATTGCCCAACCCGCGCCGCAGCGCGTAATAGCGCTCGTCGAACTGGGTTGGCACGGGCGGAAGCGCGCCAAAATCGTTCAGCGGGAACCAGCGACGATAGGCCTCGATGTCGTTGTCGTCGATTTGGTCATACAGCGGAAAGTCCGACAGCGGTTGCGTGCTCTGCGCGTACGAGATGTCCGTCTCGAACACCATCTTGTGCGCGATACCGTGCACGTTGAACAACTGGCTTTCGACCGTCGGATCGACGCTCCACATGGGCATGCTCGCGCGCAATCCCAGGGCGCCGTAAGCGCGATTCTCGTCATTGTTGTCCAGGACTTCGCCCCACCGCGCAAGCTCGCCGAGCGCATAGGGCGTGAACTTCACCACGCCGATGTTGAAGGGCGCGTCGATCTCCTGCCGCGTCGCCAATCGCTCGCCGACGCGCATGCTGCCTGCCGGCGCTTCCCACGGCAACGGACCCGTGTGCGCCGACTGGGCCGGATCGGTCGGTTGATTCGCGGTTTTGAAGCGCGCATAGCCCACGCTCGTGTGCTCGTACCAGGTCAGGCGGTCGTTCAAGAACGATTCGCCCAGCCAATAGTGATCCGCGCGCGGCAGCCACTCGGTTTCGGTGAAGAACGGATTGACGCGCACGGCGCCCAGCACGCTCCAGCTACTGTTGTTCAGATACTGCTTGAGCTCGAGATCGGTCGTCTGGTCCTTGAGCTGGTCGTACTCGCGCTCGAAGTATTGCTCGAGGAAGTTCATGTCGCTGATCAGGCCGACCTCGCCTGTCAGCTGGAAGTTGTTGGGCAGCAGCTGCCGATGCTGCGCGAAGATGCGCCCGCGAAATTCTTGCGGCGGCGGAATGGCGCGGCGATCCAAGCCCAGGTTGTCCTGGCCATGGTCGAAGATGCCCCAAGCATCGACGAAGCCGCTGGTGCTGTCGGGAATTCCGAACAGAGTCTGGCGTTCATAGTTGAAGGTGGTGCCCGCCGCCGGGCCGCGCTTGCTAAGGTAGTCGGTGCTTAATACCCAATGGGTTCCGGCGGGATTGCGAATTCCCAGCAGCTGATACGCGTCAAGGTCCAACAGAACTTGGGTGCCAAAAATCCGATCGCTCTTCACGCGGATCGAGTCGATGTAGAAGTTCGGCTTTTCGAGATCGGTGGCCATGAACGGCCAATACAAGACCGGTACCTGCTCGACGTACAAGAAGTTGTTGCGGCTGGTCGCAAGCTTCTGGTGGTCGATGACCGGCTCACCGTCCGGCTGCACTTCAGGCGCGCCCGTGAATGCGTTGATTCGCGGATGTTGCAAGTCGGTGTACGTCAACAACCCCGTCCGCAGCTCATAACCC
>DATJEN010000299.1:0-15747 GCA_035496575.1 Pirellulales bacterium | reverse complement strand
GAATCGCTTCCGACCGCGGCCGAGAATCGCATCGCGGAGGAGTCAATGGCCGCGGCGGGCAAGCGCCTCAGTTAACGATATTGCGTGGCTTCTCGCCCACGAGCGCCCGGCGGCAGGCCTCGGTGCCTTTGCGGCGCATGTCCAGCAACCCTTCTTCGCAATAGAACGCGGAGTGCGGATTGATGACCAGCCGGTGGTAGGCCGGATGCTCGGGATTTCGCCACGCGACGAGCAGCGGGTAATCCTCGGGCGGCGGTTCTTCTTCCAGCACGTCGATCGCCGCGCCGGCCAACTGCCCCGAAGCGATGGCATCGGGAATTGCCGCCACGTCGAGCACGCCACCCCGCGCGGTATTGATCAAGAACGAGCCGGGCCGCATTTTTCCGATCGTGGCGGCGTTCATGAGGTGCTGCGTCTCGGCCGAGAGCGGACAGTGCAGGCTGACGACATGCGCTTCGGCCAAGAGCGCCTCCAGCGATTCCACGCGTCGAATGCCGATTGCTTTGTCCCAGCCGTCGGGCCGGTACGGATCGTAGAACACCACGTCCATGCCCAGCGACTTGGCGCGGACGGCCACGGCGGTGCCGATTCGCCCCAAACCCACGATGCCGAACACGCGTCCGCGCAAGCGCCAGATCGGCGCGCCGCCGGTGTATAGCCACTCTCCCTGGCGATCGCGTAGCCGCGAATTGAAAAACGTGATTCCGCGCGCAAGCGCCAAGGCCATGCCAATCGCCGAATCGGCCACCTCTTCCGTTCCATAGTCGGGCACATTGGCGACATCGATGCCGCGTTTACGGGCATGCCGCCAATCGACGTTGTCATAGCCCACCCCGCAACGCACGATCAGCTTGCAGTGTGCCAGGCGGTCGATGGTTTTGGGAGTGATCGAAACCGTGTGGTACATCATGATCGCATCGGCCGATTCGATCTTGCCGACCAGGTCGTCCTCGCAACTGGCGTCCAGCGCGACCACGTCGGCCACTTCGCCCAAAATGCGACGCTCGGCCTCGAGCGGGCCAGCAATGAAGTCGGCAATCACCACGCTGTAGCGGGCACCCATTCGCAATTCACTCCCAATCAACGAAGACCGGCTGGCAATCAGGTAAACCGGCGAGTTTAGCGAACCACGCAATCCAGACACAATGGCTCGTGGTTTGATTGACTGCGGGCGGTCAGAGCTACCACGCAAGTGTCACTTGGGGGCACTCACCGAAATCTACGCGGTATACTGCGGGCTAACCGGAACCAGTCCAGGGGGGAGGCGCGGCTATGAACAATTTGGCCGCTTCGATAGCAATTGCAGTCTGTATCTGCGCAGTGTGTGTTCAACCCACGTTCGCAGCCGATCCCATCGACCCACTGGATGTCCCGATTTTCGAAGCGTTGTTTGACACCACATCCATCGACATCAAATTGGTCGCGCTACCTGATTTCGTCGAATACTTGGTCGACTTCCACGGCGTCCCAATCGAGGTCGACTGGGCTGGTCTCAGCGAGGTGAAAATCGATCGCACCACTCAGTTCACCTACAAATCGTCGAAGGAAGGGACCAGATCGAATTGCCCTTTGTATCGCGCCCTGTGGGAGGCTTTAGGCGGACGCGACCTATCCTTCATGATTGTTGACCATAAGCTGACAATCACTTCGTCGAAGAAGGCAAAAGCATGGCAGGCCGCATTCGTGAAGCGAGTCGAACGCACACAGTAGGGCCAGCTGCTTCAGTTTGCGAAAGATTGCCCGCTCCAGTCTGACGCCGACGAAACATCGACTGCAGCTTCAGGGTAGAGCGACTTCGCACGCACCATGTGCTGCTCGATCATGGCGCTGATTGGCTCGCCGCGAGGAACCTTAAACGTGATCCGGCTTACGCCCTTCTCACCAAACAGCCGCAGCATACTAGGCGGTGTTCGCGGCTTGCCTGCAATCGAAACGAAGTGAACAGTGACTGCTTGGGGAAATCGACGGAATTCACGCCGCTGATGCGCCCAAACAGCCTCACTTCCCAGAAGAGCAGTCAGGCCCGTTGCCACCATGAACGCGGCTGCAAGGCAACATCGGAATAGAGTGCGGCGGCTCATTGCGGGGACCTCCTTGTGGATGAGCAATCTGTGCCCGGCAAGTCTAGCAATCTACGGGACTTTCTCCTTGAGCAACTGACGCCTGGATTGGGCAAGTTCCTTGCATTCGTCGCCCGTCGCGACCATAATCGACCCTGCATTCCCGGGCTTTTTCGCGGGGCACGATCAGAATTGCAATCTGAGTCGCCGCCTGCCTTAATCCGCCCGACAACATACTGCCTACCCGAACCACGACTGCCGCTGCGACGAGGGAAGCTCCAGGCAAGTTTTTGGCGCAACCACTGGCGAAGGAGTCGCCTGCGTCCGAAACGGCACATCCCTCAGCGGCCCTGCCCAATCGATTCACGAAGAACGAGAGGTTCCCATGAGCGCGCGCATGCTTCCCTCAGCCACGCCCAAGTCCGCTATGCGGGCCGCGATCAGTTTTGGCCTGCTCCTGCTGGCAGCCCCCGCCTTCGCGCAGTCGCTGCCGGCGGCGCGTTTGTTCTCGGTGTTCCCGCCTGGCGGCAAGCAAGGCACGACGGTCGAGGTGACGATCGCGGGGGTGGATCTCGAAGGCGCGACCAAGTTGCATTTCTCGACGCCCGGCATTACGGCCGCACCCAAAATGGCGCCTCCTGCCTTGGGCGAAACCGGCGAGCAGCCGGTACCCGGCCAGTTCACCGTGACGATCTCGGCCGACGCCAAACCAGGCTTGTGCGAGCTGCGCGCAATCGGCAAATACGGTGTTTCGAATCCGCGCTCGTTCGCAATCGGCACCCGGCCTGAAACCGTCGAAAGCGAACCGAACAACTCGCCCGACAAAGCGGGCGAAGTGGCGCTCGGCAGCGTGATCAACGGCCAATCGAACGCGGCGGCCGACCAGGATTATTTCAAGTTCAACGTCAAAGCCGGCCAGCGGGTGATCCTCGATTGCGCGGCCTATCGCATCGACTCGCGAATGGACGCCACGCTCGTGCTGTTCGACGCGGCGGGCAAGGAGCTGGAACGCAGCCGCGACATGAACCGCCGCGACCCGCTCATCGACTTCACGGCCCCGGCCGACGGGACCTATTTCGTCGAAGTGCACGACTTCTTGTACGCCGGCAGCAATGAATATTTTTATCGGCTGTCGATTGGCACGAGCGCCTACGTGGATTATGTGTTCCCGCCCGCTGGCGTGCCGGGATCGACCGGCGCGTTTACGCTGTACGGGCGAAACCTGCCCGGCGGTCAGCCGAGCGCGATCGTGTCGGCCGACGGCAAGAAACTGGAATCGCTGGCCGTGCAGATTCCGCTGCCGGCGGATCAGAGTCTGCAGAATCTCGACCCGGAGTCGGTCGTCGAGCCCGATGAGTCCGGCATCGACGGCATCGCATATCATCTGCCAACGCCCGATGGCGCGGCGAACGGCGTGCTGTTGGGCTTTGCCACCGCCCCGATCGTGGCCGAGCAAGAGCCCAACGACGACCCGGCTCACGCGCAGGCGGTTACGGTCCCTTGTGAATTCGTGGGCCAGTTCTATCCGCAAACCGACCGCGATTGGATTACCTTTCAAGCCAAAGCAGGCGAGGCACTGTGGATGGAGGTGTTCTCGCAGCGGTTGGGTCTGCCGACCGATCCCTACCTGCTGGTGCAGCAAGTCACGAAGAATGAAAAGGGCGAGGAGGTCGTCAAAGACATCCAGGGCGTCGACGACTATCTGGAAAATCCCGCGGGTGGTCCCGGCCCGCGCGGCATGTCGATCTATGACATGAAGACGGACGATCCGGCCGTGCGTTTTGTGGCGCCGACCGATGGCACGTACCGCGTGCTGGTGCGCAATCTTTCGAACTACGCGCACGCCGATCCGCGCTTCGTTTATCGCCTGGCGATTCATCCGAGCAAGCCGGACTTCCGCCTGGTGGCCAAGCCGCGGCTGCTGCCGTTCAGTCCCGACCCCAACCAGAATCCACCGACCGTGTGGAGCCCCGTGTTGCGCAAAGGGGGCACCGAGCTGATCGACGTGATGGCGTTTCGCACGGAAGGTTTTGACGGCGAGATTCAAGTCACGGTTGACGGGTTACCGCAAGGCGTCACCGCCTCGCCGGTGACCATTGGCGCCGACCAAAAGGTGGGCGCGATCGTGCTCGCGGCTGCTGAGAATGCGCCTGAGTCGATGAGCCTGCTGACCGTAATCGGCAAGGCCACGATCAATGGGGCCGAAGTCGCCCGGCCGGCACGCACGGCCACCATGGTGTGGGGCGGGCAGCTCAACCAGGTGACGCCGCGCACGCGGCTAGCGCGCAATTTGGCCCTGGCGGTCGCGGATGAGGTCGCGCCGTTCTTCGTCGATGCGGGGCAGAACACCGTGCTCGAGATGTGCAAGGCCGGCAAAGTGACGGTGCCGCTCAAGCTCGTCCGCCGCGGCGAATTCAAAAGCAACGTGGTGCTCGCGCCGTCTCAGTTGCCGCCGAACGTGCGGCCCTCGAACTTGACCCTGGACGACAAAACGGCGGCCGGCAATCTGGAAATCGCCCTGCCGGCAAACGTGCCGCCGGGAACGTACACCTTCGCGGTGCTGGGCACGACGCAAGTCAACTATGCGCGCAATCCCGAAGCGGTGAAGAAGGCCACCGATCGAAAAGCCGCCGTCGACAAGATCGTGGCCGAACTGGCCGCGGCCGCCAAAGCCGCCACCGAGGCCAAAGCCGCCGCCGAAAAACGTGCCGCCGAAATGGCCACCGCCATGCAAACGGCGCGCGAGGCCGCGCAAGCCGCGGATCGCGCGGCTCAGGAGGCTGCCGCCAAGGCCAAAGCCGCGACCGAAGCCAAAGTCGCCGCTGAAAAAGCCATGGCGGAAGCCGAGTCGCAAGCCAAAGCCGCGGCCGAAGCCAAAGCCGCCGCCGAAAAATCGATGGCCGAGGCCGAAGCTAAGGTGAAAGAAGCCACCGCCGTGCAACAATCCGTCGATAAATCGGTCACGGATGCCACCAACAAGGCCAAGCCCAAGAGCATCAACATGGCTGCGCCTTCGCCCACCGTGACGCTCAAGGTTACGGCGGCGCCGATCAAGCTGGCCGCGATCGAGCCGCGCACCGTGAAGCAAGGCGCCGCGCTCGAGATCCCCGTGAATGTCACCCGCTTGTACGGTTTCGCCGATGCCGTGCAACTCAAAGTGAAAGTGCCCGAGAACGCCAAGGGCGTGAGCGTACCCGAGGTCGCCGTCGCGGCCGGCCAGGCCGACGGCAAGCTCACCGTGCAGGCCGCCGCGGATGCGCCCCCCGGCACTTACACGCTCGAGCTGCAGGCCATTTCAAAGTTCAACGGGCAGGAGTTGCCGTTGGTCGAAAAAATCCCGCTGACCATTGAGGCGGCGAAGTAGGCCTCACGCTCCAACGCCAAGAACCTTCCGCGTGCCTCAAAAGCCGAACGGTTCGATCGGGTGCGGCGCCGCGTAACCCTCGTCCGGCCAGCTCTTCTCGGGACTCAGGCACCAGGGGAAGCGCGCCCCTTCCGGCGCATCTTGCAGCCGCCAGAAACGATTCCTGCGAAATCGCGGCCGGTCCTTCATATCCACCATCATCAGGTAGTTGGTCACTTCCACGCCCGGGGTCGTGCTCGGCCGATACTCGGTCTCCGGACAGATGAAGATGTTCGGGCGATTGGCGGCGGCGGCCATGTTGCCGGGCGAGACCAGCACCTGCGCTGGGTTAAACGAATTGCGCAGCGGAATCTCTTCCACGAACGGCAGCAGCTCAATCGCCCAGCCGCTGGGATGACTTTCGATCGGCGGACCTGGAATGAAGCGGTGAACGTCGATGTAGCCCTGCATGCCGATCGTGAGCTGATACAGATTGTTCTGGCATGCCGTAATCCGCGAGGCCTGCCGCACCATGTGTACGGCCGGCAGCAGCATGGTGACCATGATCGCAATGATGGTCAGAACGATAATCAGCTCGAGCAGTGAAACTCCGGAATGCTTGCGCAGAATGGACGAGTGCACTTGCGCGCCTTGAGCAGCCACGCGATGAGCCCCTATCTCTGTTCCACGAACTCGAATTTACTTGCGCTCGAGCAGTCCTCGCCCCCGCATCCAGGCCTGGGCCAGGTCGGGCCAGGCCCGCGTGCCGGGTTCTTTCTGCGCGAGCCCCAGTCCATGCCGCCCCTTTTCGAACACGTGCAGCTCGGCCGGCACCTTTGCTTTGCGCAGCGCCAGATAGAACAACACGCTATTCTCCGGCGGTACGCCGCTATCCGCGTCGGTATGCCACAGGAATGTCGGGGGAGTATCGGACGTAACTTGTAGCTCACTCGACATGTGCTCGACGAGCTTCGGATCAGGGTTTTCGCCGAGCAGGTTTTTCTTCGAGCCTTGGTGCATTGTCGGCGCAACGAACGAGATCACGGGGTAGCACAGGATCAGAAAATCCGGGCGGCAACTCGCGCGGTCCACCGCATCCTTGGCGTCGGCCTTGCCTTGGTCGAAATGCGTGCCCGCGCTCGAGGCAAGATGTCCGCCAGCCGAGAAACCCAGAATGCCGATGCGCGCGGGATCGACGTGAAACTCAGTACTTCGTGCGCGCACGGTTCGAATGGCGCGCTGTGCGTCGTCGAGCGGCGCGGGATGCTGGTAGCCCGTTCCCTTGTGACGATACTTGAGCACGACGCCGGCCACGCCAAATCTGTTGAGCCACTGGGCGATCTCGTTACCTTCGTAGGTGCTGGCCAGTCCCCCGTATCCACCGCCAGGGCAGACGACCACCGCGGCGCCCGTCGCCAACTCGGGCGAGGGCAAATAGATGGTCAGCGTGGGCTTGTCGTTGTCCGAGTCTCCCTTTGCGCCTGGAGCCCCGGCGGGCCACAGCAGCTCCGTTTTTGGCTCAGCAGCCGATGCGGCCAGGCGAACCCAGGCAAACACCGCCACGCCAACGAGCAGGACCCGAATCAATCGTGCGGCGGACATCTGAGAGCGCTCCTACTTCTTAACCGTGGTTAGTGTCTCTGCTGGGAACGTCGTGAGCACCAAATCCTTGAAGTGGACTTCTTGCGGCTCGTTGTTCGAGTGTAATTGCAATCCAATCGGCGCTTCCTTGATGCGGTCGGGCTCGGGGTCGCGCCAATCGAGAACCTCGGTGCCGTTGACTACGAGCCGCACGCGGTTGCCTTGCGCGAGAATCTCGAGCTGATTCCAGTCGTGCTGCTTGCCAACTTTTTTGGCCGGCTCGCCGGAGGGCGGCAAGCCATTGCGGCCGAACAGGTCGTACATACCCCAGTTGCTGGGGAACATCACCAGGTGGCCGGCATAGGTATGAGGATCACCTTTATCCGGCGCGTTGCGTCCCCATAAGGCGATGCCGGAGTGCATTTCGGACCGCACGAGCTTGACGGTGGCCAGCAGGCGAAAGTCGCTGAAGCTACGATCCGTGAGCAAATAGGTGCTGACCTTGATCGGATCGTTGTTCTTGCCAACGATCACGCCTTTCTGCACGGACCACAGTTTGGGATTTCCGTGCCAGCCGTCCAGGTTCGTCCCTTTGAAGAGGTTGATGGTTTCCGATTGACCCTGCTTGGGTGGGACGACGGGCGCGTCGACCGCGCCAGCAGCAAAGGTTCGGCCGAGCAGGGCCGCCAAGAACGTGGCCGCGGCGATTTGTGTGCGCAACAACATGTTGGTTCTCCTTCGCGGGCGACTAAGGGCGTCTGTTTGTCGGATCGAATAACAGCGGAAAAAATTGCCCCTGCATTTTTTGGCCGGCTTTGATCTTGGGCACGCCGCCCAACAACTCCTCGTCGGAATGCGACAGCACTCCGTCTCGAAACACGTTGATCACCGCGGCGCGGCGCGGCCCGTTGGTCGTGTTCTCGTACGAGCCGTGCACCATCAGCGGATGATGGAACGCGCACTCGCCTTTCTTGAGCTCCACCGCGAACGGGCGAAATTGTTTTTTCTGATCTGCGTCGAGCACGGTCTGAATCGCATTCATGTCGCCCGCAATTCCCGTGACGGGCAACAACTCCCAGCGGTGGCTGCCGGGAATGTACTGCAGGCAGCCGTTGTGTTTGGTGGCGTCGTCCAGTCCGATCCAGCACGTCAGGTGCGACATCGGCCGGGTGCGCGTCCAGTACGAATAATCCTGGTGCCACGCCACCACTCCGCCGTCGCGCGCCGGCTTGCAAAATAACTGGTCGTGCCAAAATCGCACCGGGCCAGCGAGCAACTGGCTGGCCGGCACCGTGAAGCGCGGATTCCACAGCAGGTCGTGAAATCCCGGTTTGATGCGCCACGCGCCCAGCGCGTGAAACAAGATGCGCGAGGGATCGACCGATTCGTTCGAGTGATATTCGTAGAACAGATGATTGCCGACATGCGCCGGATCGGCCAGATCGGCAAGCTCGCTTCGCAACTGCTCGACCTGGGCATCGTCCAGAATTCGGATGCCGCTCAGGTAGCCTTGCTCGTGGAACAAGGCGACTTGCTCGTCGGTCAGGCTGAACTCGCGGCAGTCGCGATCGAGCATGTCGCCGAGCAAGGTTCCAACAGGCTCGTGCCGCGTGGACAAATCGCAAACCATTCGCGCTAAGCTCCCCCTGCCGCGGTCGCCAGCAATTTTACCAAATCCAGGCTGCTGATGATCCCAACCGGCCGCTCCTCTTCCACCACGATGACCCGATGCACGTGCCGCCGCACCATGATATCCGCCACTTCGGCGGCCGAGGTGTCGGCCGTGCAGGTAAACACCTCGTCGCGCATGGCGTCGGCTACCGTGAGACTGGCCAGGGAGTCGCGAAATCCTTTGAACTCGCCGGTGGCCGCATGCTTGAACCCGTCGGCCTGAATGACCCAGCCCAGCTCATCGGTCACGCGGCCATCCAGGGCCTTCATCAGCACTTGGACGCGCACGATGTCGCTGCGACTGATAACCCCCACCAGCCGTCCGTCCTCAACGACCGGCAGCCCGCCGATCCGATTCTCAATCAAAAGCGTCACGAGTTCGGCCAGCGACTGGCCGGGCGCCGCCGAGATGGGCGGACGGGTCATGATCTGCTCGGCTCGCAAGCTCGTTAGATCGCTCGGCATGTCTGTGAGACGCCTCTGCCAAGGTTCCATTCGCCGCGGCCGACGTTCCGGCCGCGCGTCGAGGAGCATTATGGTCTACGCGCTTTCGAGTCACCAGCCGGAGCGGCGGCAGCTGAACCACACCCGGCAGAATTGACACGCTTTTGGCAACCGCGTATATTTGCCTAGGCGAATATGAAAACCAAGCCCAACCATCGCGCCGACCTCCTGTTTCGGGCCTTCTCGGACCGGACGCGTCTGCGCATTTTGTACATGCTTCATGACCACGAGTTGTGCGTGTGCTACATCGTCGACGTGCTGGGTGTGCCCCAACCCAAGGCGTCGCGCCATCTTGCGTACTTGCGCAAAGCCGGCCTGGTGACGGCCCGCAAGGAAGGCCAGTGGATGCACTACTCTCTGGCGCCCGCCAGAACTGCGTTTCATCAGAAGCTGCTCGATTGCCTGAACTCCTGCTTCCACGAAGTTCCCGAGCTGGCCACCGACGCCAGGCGATTGAAGACGATTACCGGCTGTTGTTCGCCACAAAACCTACGTGTTTGACCGCCCAAAGGAGGTGCCTGATGTCCATCGAGCAAGTCGTGCAGGAGAAGTACGGTTCGGTAGCAACACAAGGCCGATCGAGCCATCAAAAAGGAACCAAGGCCATTGCTGAAGCATTCGGCTATTCCGCCGAGCAGCTCGCCTCCATTCCCGCTGAGGCGAATATGGGACTTTCGTGCGGCAACCCCACGGCGTTCGCCAGCCTGCGCGAAGGGGAGACGGTTGTCGATCTCGGCAGCGGCGGCGGCCTGGACGTCTTTTTGGCAGCGCAGAAGGTCGGCCCGACCGGCAAGGCGATCGGCATTGATATGACGAAGGAAATGTTGGCGCTTGCGCGAACGAACGCGGCCAATGCCGGGCTCACCAACGTCGAGTTTCACGAATCCACGATTGACAAGCTGCCTTTGCCGGATGCTTCGGTCGATTGCGTGATCAGCAACTGCGTGATCAATCTGACGCCCAACAAGCAGGCCGTGTTTGGCGAGATCGCCCGCGTACTCAAGCCGGGCGGACGGCTGGCCGTCAGTGACATCGCGTTGAAAAAGCCGCTGCCCTCTGAGATCGGCCAGAATCTTTTGGCCTACGTCGGCTGCATTGCGGGAGCGATTTCACTGGACGACTACCGGTCGGGACTGCTTGCCGCCGGGTTCGCCCACGTCGACATCATCGACACGAAATCCGACCTCAGCGTCTACGGCAAGAACGAAGATCGCGAAGCATCCTGCTGCGGAGGTTCCACGTGCGCCTCCGAACAGGACCAAGAGGCGCGCGGTCAGCTTATCCAGTTGATGAAGAAGTACAACATCAATGACTATGCCGCCAGCGTGAAGGTTTACGCGGTAAAGTCATAGCCTGCGCGGCTAGAGGCGCTGACTGAACCCCGCGCTCGAACGCGGTTTTGCAGAGGCCATAATGCCGCACGGGTGACCGAAGTCACCCGTGCTAAAACGAAACCCTTTCGAATCCCAGAGTCGGCTGTTTAGGGGCGCCACCCCTAAGGCTCCTTCGTCACCTGAGCCACAGGAATCCGCGGCCTAAACGCGTTCAGCCTGCTGGCGAAGGCATCCGGGGGCACGAACCCGTCAATCCGATCGAGGATAACCGCCTCGGGCGAAATGACGAACGTGCTCGGATACGACGTGACTCTCAAATCTTTGAGCAGAGGGGAATTTCCGGCGCCATCGAGGACCAGCGGAACGAAGGACCCCGAGATCGTTCCGGCCACGTAGGCATCGGAGTAAGTCCGCTGCTTCATCTGCACGCAGTAGAAGCAGTGGTCCTTGGTTACAAACACCAGGAGGGGACGGCGATTTTCCTGGCTCGCTTTCCAAGCCGTCGTGACATCGTTGTGCCAAGTAACTTTGTTCGCGTCGCCGGCGAATGCCCGCGGGGCAAAGCCCAAGACCAGCGTAGTCACGCACCCTACACTTCCCATCAAGTTCACGTCGTTTCTCCGCAACGGACCAAAGCAGAACCGACAGCAACCTTATCGAGCGCGGCGCGCTCGGGTTGAGAGATGAACTGCAGAATTTCTCAAGGAATGTCCGCGCGGCTCGACAGTGTTGACGGCTGTGCGGCACGCTCACGAGCGAGCGCATGTGGCGCGTTGGGAAAGCTGGCCGCCCGCGCCGGAAATAGAGCGCCGTTCGCGTGCAGTCTTGCCTGCTGGCGCGGCTGCGCGCGTCGTGCGTGCGGGGGGCGTGAAAGTGGGATTCTCCGGTTACGCCCGCGCGTGTTACGATGCCGCGCAAGTGGCGGCAGCGGACGGAGCGCCTCGATCAGAGACTCAGTCGCGGCCCAGCCAGCGGAGGTGTGCATGTCACTCGTCGAGGAACGGTCGCGTGGGCGCGTCTGCGACCAGCCTGCGCCTCTGTCGGCCGAGGAAATCCGCCGCGGCGTGGCGTCGATGCGGTGGGTGCATTCGATCGATCTAGGGCATGGCATCGTGACGCCTGGGGTGTGGGGGCCGCCGCGGGCCGTCATTCGCCGCGCTTTCGACTCCATCGATTTTCGCGGCAAGAAAGTGCTCGACCTCGGCTGCTGGGACGGCGGGTGGAGCTTCGAGGCCGAGCGCCGCGGCGCGGCCGAGGTACTGGCCACCGACTATCTGTGCCAGCGCCACTCGACCGACGTGCCGACCTTCGAGTTCGCGCGTCGCGTGCTCAACTCGCGCGTGCAGTACCGCGGAGACGTTTCAGTCTACGAAGTCGATCAGCTCGGCATCCGCGACTTCGACGTGGTGCTGTTTTGCGGCTTGTACTATCACTTGCGGCACCCGCTGCTCGCGCTCGCCAGACTGCGGCAAGTCATGAAGCATGGCGCGGTTATCGTGGTCGAGGGAGACGCGCTGTACGGTCCGCGCCGCGCCTATGCAAACTTCTACTATCGCCAGCTTCACAGGCGCGATCCCTCGAACTGGTGCGTTCCCACGATTCCTTGCCTGCTGGAGTGGATCGAGTCTTCGTTCTTCGACGAGCTGGTCGTGTTTCCGGCGCGCGCGAGCGACCTCGGCACCTTCTCCGAGCGGATGCGGTGGCGTTTGGGCACGGCCTGCCGCTGGCCCATGGTGTCGCGCGTAGCCGTCACAGCCCGGGCAACACGCCGGGCGGATCCCAAATACATCTATCCGGACGACGATCTCAAAGCGTTCGACCTGAACGAATACGCCTAGCGCAGCGGCTTGTCGAGCGCATAAAAAACGGCGTGCCGCTTCCGGGTCGGCACGCCGCTCTGCGGCGCTCTTGCGACGACTCTCGCCGCGAAGGTCGATTGGCTGGACGTTGCCTAGCTGGACTCGGCCGACACAAAAACCATCATCGAATGATGGTCCAGGCACACGCGGCCAAGGGGCGGAGGAAACGGGCCGTCCAGGTTCGGAAATATATCGTTGGGACTCGCTTGTCGCGTGTCGACCAGCGTCCGCCACGTGATCGGTTTGGCCAGCACCGGCAGCACGAAATCCCGTGGTTCGCTGCCGGCGTGAAACATCAACAAGACATGTCGCGGCTTGGCCAGGCCAGGGTCCGTGGGGGGCGCGGCAAAGAAGCAGGTCAGGCTCGGCTCTTCGGCCTCCCACTTAGCGCGGCCGCCATTGGGGGCAAACCATTGCACGTCGGGCAGCTCGCCCGGCCGCTTGGGCTCGCCACTGAGGAAATCCTCGCGGCGCACGGCCGGCTGGCTGCGGCGAAAGGTAATGAGCGATTGGCAAAAATGGAGCAGGCCGGCGTTCTTCTCGACCAGCTTCCAATCAAACCAGCTCAGCGAGTTGTCCTGACAGTAGGCGTTGTTGTTGCCGCGCTGGGTGCGACGACACTCATCGCCGTAGAGCAACATCGGAACGCCTTGGCTCAGGAACAAGGTCGCCAGGGCGTTTTTAATCTGCCGCAGCCGAAGCGCTTCGACCTCCGGCCGCCGCGAGGGTCCCTCCACGCCATAGTTCGAACTGTAGTTGGCGCTCTCGCCGTCCCGATTCCCTTCTTCGTTCGCCTCGTTGTGCTTTTCGACGTACGACACCAGGTCGCTCATCGTGAACCCGTCATGAGAGGTCACGAAATTGATGCTGTGATATGGTTGTCGACCGCCGGCCTGATACAAATCGCTGGATCCGGCCAGCCGCGTCGCGAAGCCGGGCGTCATGCCCGGATCGCCGCGCCAGAAGCGGCGCACGTCATCGCGGTAGCGTCCGTTCCACTCGGCCCAGCGCAAGTGACCGAACGAGCCGACCTGGTAGGCGCCCGACGCATCCCAGGCCTCGGCGATGATTTTGCTGTCGGCCAATAGCGGATCTTCGGCGATGGTTTCCACCACCGGCGGATTGGGAAGGATTTCACCATTCCGGTCGCGGCTCAAGATCGATGCCAGGTCGAAGCGGAACCCGTCGACGTGATAGTTGTGCACCCAATGCCTGAGGCAAAGGAAGATCATCTCGCGCACGATCGGGTGATTGCCGTTGATCGTGTTGCCGCAGCCTGAGTAGTTCTTGTAATAGGTGCCGCCGCCTTCGAGCATGTAGTACACCGAGTTCTCGAGCCCTTTGAAGCTCAAGGTCGGGCCCAGCTCGTTGCCTTCGGCCGTGTGATTAAAGACTACGTCCAAAATGACTTCGATGCCGGCCTGGTGCAGGGCGCGGACCATCTGCTTGAATTCGTTCACCTGCGCGCCGGGCTCGCTTCCGGCGGCATAGCCGCGGTGCGGCGAAAAGAAGGCCAGCGAGTCGTAGCCCCAATAATTGGTGCGCGACTTGCGTTCACCCCAAAATCCGTTGGTCGGAAACTCGTGCACCGGCATCAACTCAACCGCGGTCACGCCGAGCGACTTCAAGTAGGGAATTTTTTCGATGATGCCCAGGTACGTGCCCGGATTCTCGACGCCGCTCGAAGCGGCGCGGGTGAATCCGCGCACGTGCATTTCGTAGATGACGGTTTCGGACAGCTCGCGGCGCAGGTGGCGGTCGCCCTGCCAGTCGAAACGGTCGTCGATCACCACGCATTTCGGCGGGCGAATGATGCCGTCGTCCGCCGGCAAAAACGTGCCGGCCAGCGCTCGGGCATAAGGATCGATCAGCCGCGCCGAGCGGTCGAAGCGATGCCCGCGCTCCGGATCGTACGGTCCATCGGCTTGCAAGTGATAAAGCTGACCGGGACCGATGCCAGGCACGAACACGCTCCAGATATCTCCCCAACGGTCGCTTTGCTTATCGAAGACGATCACTTCCGACGGCTCGCGCGCGGTGACGCTGTCATAGAGCAGGACGCGCATCTCGGTTGCCGATCGGCTGAAGATGACGAACTGCACGCCCGTTTCGTGCACGATGGCCCCGTAGGGCAGCGGGTGATTGAACTGCAGGGTCGGATGACGATGCAACATCAGCATTTGAAGAGCGCTCGGTCGTTCATGGGGTGGTTTATTGCTCTTCGGAAACATACCACTCACCTGAGCTGGAAGTGCTCGTCAGACCCTTTAAGGAACTGAATTGATTCATGTCGAGGACCGAAAGCGCCGGCTATCGTGATCGGCGCTACGCGCGAAAGCTTGCCGGCCAACACGGACCAGGCGCGATGATGGGGCCGTATCGAGATGCGGCGCGCGATGGCAGGCAAGGCTCATTCCCGATCACGGTTGGCGAAACTTGGCGTGGCAAGTCTCGCAACTGGCGGCCAACCGCTTCATGCCGGCCGCGACGGCGGGCGGATCTTGCTTATGGACGGCAGAGTTTACCTGGCCGGCTGCATCGCGCATTTCCGCACAGAATGCCACCCATTGCTGCAGGTCGGCGGGGGTCTTCGCATATTCGTCATCGAGCATGGCCGCCTGCGCGATCGCTGCCAGCGAGGCGGATTGGCCCGCCGATTGCGCGGCTTGTCGCGCCAGGCGATTCGGTTCCACGCCGCGCTTCAGCCCGGTATGAACCAGCGGCACCTGCTTCATGAGCGCGGCGAGCGAGGCGGTTTTCTCCCACTTGGCTGCGCCCGATGCTTGGTCTATCCCCGTGCGCGCCTTGCGAATGGCCTCGAGGGCGGCGTTTGCGCGCGCGGAGTCCTCGCCCGCCTCGGCCAGCCGCGTGGCGGCTTCGCGCAAGGACGGCATGCTGGCTCGCTCCGGAAACGATTGGTCGTGCACGCCTAATACGAGCGCCAGAGCCGCCAGGGTGTTGGCGTCTTTGAGCGTGCGACTCTGTTTGGCGCCGTCGAAGTCGGCTGGATCAGCGAGTGACTCAGAGATGCGGCCGATAAAAAAGTCGACTTGCTGGAGCAGATCTTTCGACGGTGCGAATTCAGAGATCTTTGGCGGCTCGGCGGATTGGATCGCGGCATAACTCAGCACCAGACACAGCATGCTCGCCGCGGCCGGTAGTGAGACGCGAATCAGACGGTTGCGACATGCTGCAGTGTTCATCGCTGGTCCGAAATCAAAAGAAAACAGAAGGTCGTTAAGCCGCGACCAGCTTACCCGATGGGCAAGTGGGCAAACAAATCCGGCAGGTAAGGCTCATAGTGTTTCCAGCGGCCCACCGACCGCGAATAAATCGGTTGCCGGACCTGCATGCTGCTGTTGGTGCGCACGGCTCGGCGGCTCTGGTGGAATTCG
>DATJEN010000298.1:0-57705 GCA_035496575.1 Pirellulales bacterium | reverse complement strand
GGCCCACCAGCCGCGGCTGCGGCCGCGAGATCACCGCGCGGCAGCCTACCAGCGCGCACAGCGCCACCGCGGCAACAAGCGGCCAAGCGCGATGGGCGATGGTGTTGGGCATGAATGAGCCAGATGGTGACCACAGCCGGTCGGGAAGCTCTGTGAGGCAAGCGCCAGCTCGCTGGCGCAAGCTCACCCCGCAAGGAGCTCCCAACCCGCACGGTCCCAATAATCGGCAAAGTCCCCCACAGACTTTGCCAGTTGTTGCACCCGCCGGGAGAAATGATTCAAGCGATCGCAGGCGCCAGCAAAAAGTCGCTCGCCGTATCTTCCCCATTTCACCTGGGAACGTGCATAACTCGCTCTCTTTCCTATCCGGAACAGCCCGCATCGGCAGCGGCTGGCGAAGGGGAGCAAATGCGGAAAAACACGGGAAGTTGTTTGACATCCAATGGCGACACGCTTATCGTGAAGTCTTGGACCTTTGTTCCGCAAACCAAGTGGAGCGGCCCGGTCCAAAACTGACTTCGGGCGGCATTTTCATTAGCTAGAAACGGCGATCATGAGCGATCGCCCAGAGCGGTGGCGGGCACGAAACCGCAATGCGATTCCGCTCTTGTCGGCGGCCCACTCGGGTAGTCTTCGCCGACTGAACGACTTCAGCATCCAGTTCGACTTCACGAGAGCGGAGAGATTTCTTTATGGCGAACCAAGTTGCCCCTGGCGCCGGCTTCGGTGGTTGGCTCAAGCAGAACAAAGACCAGGTCGTGCCCTGGACGGTGTTGACCGTGCTGCTCGTGGGTCTGATTTACGTTTACTTGAACTCGCTGGATAGCCGCGGGGCGATGCAGTTTTGGGACAACCCGAAGTATTCGCACGGTTGGCTGGTGCCGGTGTTTACGGCCATTTTGCTGTGGATGCGACACGAGCCGTTTGGCCCAGTAACCACGGGGGCGCGGTGGGCCGGGGTGGGGCTATTGAGCCTAGGTCTGGCGATCCGTTGCCTGGCGACCTACTATCCCAGCCACGTCGTCGAGATGGATTCGTTCGTTCCCGCGGTGGCCGGCATCTTTCTGCTGGTTGGTGGCTGGAAGACGATTCGCTGGGCCGGACCGGCCATCGCGTTTTTGATCTTCATGTTCCCACTGCCCGGCTTCCTCGATGCCAGACTGCTGGCCCCTTTGCAGAAAGTCGCCACGCTGTCGAGCACCTACTTGCTGCAAACGATGGGCATTCCCAGCTATAGCGAAGGAAACCGCATCGTCATCGGCGAGGTCGAGCTGGGCGTGGTTGAGGCGTGCAGCGGATTGCGCATGCTCACGATCTTCGCCGCCTTGGCAGTCGCCATCACGCTTGTCACGGAGCGCCCCCTGTGGGAGCGCATCGTCATCGTGCTGAGCGCCATTCCCATCGCGCTTGTGAGCAACATCATCCGCATCACCGTCACCGCCATTTTGTATTTGACGGTCGGCCCCGAGCTGGTTGAAAAAGTCTTCCACGATTTGGACGGCCTGTTCATGGTGCCGCTGGCTCTGGGTCTGCTCTACATCGAGTTTCAAATTCTGTCGCACCTGGTCATCGACGATTCGGGCACCGGGCCGCTGCAGATGGCCCAGCCGTAGTTTTGGCCGGACTGGCCACGAGGTGAGCAATCCACTTGTCGCCATTTATTAGCGCCTCTTGCCTCGATTTGCTGCAAAAACGCAACAACGCTGGGACGACCATCCACAACGGTGATTGATCCTAATCGCATGAAGCGCATGGGCTTACAAGCACTTCTGCGGCCCTGTTGGGCCGGCCGGGTCCGGGACTTGCGTCCGAACACCCAGCGAGCGAATAGGTTGCAGGGCTTTTGACGAATCTTCTTTTGAGGTTCTCAGGGACAAAAAAAGGGCATTCAGCATGTCAGGCGATGCGTTCTCCGAAGCCAGCGACTCGGGCCAAAGCCAGCCAAGTTCCGATTCGAACGGCAACGGCCATGGCCACGAGACCAATGGCTCGCCCAACGGCTCGACCAACGGGATGCTCGCGCCCATCGACAACCGCTTGCCGGCGATCCCAACGGTAGGCTGGTCGTACGGGCCCCCTGCCAAGCCCGAGATTCTCAAATCCAAGCCGAACCCGGTCGAGCTGATGCACGCCGCGCGGCGGCGCTGGCCCTTGGCCATCGGTCTGGGACTGGCGGTGGGTGGAACTGCCGCGGCGCTTTTGTGGTACTTCCTCCCGGTTCGCTACGAGGCCTTTGCGCTGCTCAAGGTTGCCGAGCGTCCGCCGGCGGTGCTCGACAAGGCGGCCACCGCCGCTGAAGAGTTCGCGGTCTTCAAGCGCACCCAGGTGCAGCTCATCCTCAGCAACATAGTGCTAACGGGCACGCTGCGCGATTCGACGATCAACCGGCTCGACACGCTCAAGGAGCACGCCGACGACCAGGTCGCCTGGCTGAAGGATCAGTTGGTCATCGACTATCCCGACGATGCCGAAATCATGCGCGTGGCCATGAAAGGCAAACGCAAGGATGACATCACCAAAATCGTGAACAAGATCATTGATGTCTACATGAAGGAAATCGTGGCGGCCGAACGCGAACAGCGGGCCCAGCATGAAGGCAAGCTCGAGACCAGCTTCCAAAGGATGAATCAAGAAGTCCAGACAATGACCGAGGCCCTGAAGACACTCGAAAACCTGCACAAGACCGCGGGTTCGGACTCGGCTCGCATTCTAAAGGAAATGGCGATCGAGCAATTGAGCACCTATGTCCAACAGAGCAAGCAGATCCATCACGATCGCGAAGAAAACCGGATGAAGATCATGCTGGCCGAAACCCGCCGGGACAACCCAGAGGAGACACGCCCGCCTGACGTGCTGATCGAAATGAAGCTGAACGAAGATCCGCAAGTCATCTCGGCCAGCAACTTGTTGGCCAACTTCAAGGACGCACTGGCACAGGCGCGCAGTAAGTCGAAAGGCAAGCCCACCAACAACATCAAAAAAATTCAGGAGCGTATTGGGCAACTCGAAGAGCGCATCGAGGAACGCAAGAACGAGCTGCGCCCCAACCTGGTCGAATCATTGGCCAATGGTTGGACGGGAATGGCCGGCATGCCCATCAACCATGATGCGAACCTCACGCTGCCCGTGCTCGAAAAGCAGCGTGACTTCCTCGAGCAGCGCGCCAAGGACACCGAGGACAAGATCGAGCAGCAAACCGACCTGGTCGGCAAGATGGATCAACACTCGACCGTCGTTGCCGCCAAGCAGGATGAACTGGCTGCCAAGCGCCGCATCGCTTCGGAACTGAAAATGCAACTCGACCGTGCCCACGTCGAAAGCCTTGCGCCCGAACGCATCAAAAAACAGGACGATGCCATCCTGGCCAACAGCAATGGCGACGCCATGCGCAAGTACGTGGCGCTGGCCTTCACGTTCGTGTTCGGCTTTGGCCTGATGGCCGTTTCCGTGGCCTTCATCGAGTTCCAAGCCCGCAAGGTCAACTCCGTTTCCGAAGTGAACGACGGCCTCGGCATCCGCGTGGTGGGCGAGCTGCCCAATGTCTCCGGCCGCGTGTGGCGGCGGATTCGCGGCGGCAAGGGGCCTTCGGTTCTCAAAGCCCTGATGGCCGAACGCATCGACAGCACGCGCACGGCGCTCATTCACACTTCCAGCATCGATCCGCCCCGCGTGGTGATGGTCACTAGCGCCGACCCGCACGAAGGCAAGACGACGACCGCCACGCAATTGGCCGCCAGCCTGGCGCGCTCCGGCCGCCGCACCCTGTTGGTCGATGCCGATATCCGCAATCCTGGAGCGCACCGCGTGTTTGCCCTGCCGCAGGATCCCGGGCTATGCGAAATGCTCCGCGGCGAGGCCGATCGCGATGCCGTCATCCATCCCACGCGCACGGCCAATCTGTGGCTGTTGCCGGCCGGCCGTTGCGACCTGCGCAGCGTGCAAGCCCTGTCGACCTCGTACCTGGGCACCGCGATTGCGGGCTTGTGCGTGCAGTTCGACTACGTGGTCATCGACTCCGGTCCGGTGCTGAAGATCGCCGATCCGCTCTTGATCGGGCAGCACGTCGACGCGGCCATCGTGTCGGTGCTGCGTGACCAGAGCAAGGTGCCGCACGTATACGAAGCGTGCGAGCGGCTGCGCTCGGTTGGCATCACCGTTCTGGGCTCGGTGGTCAATGGCGTGAAGGATGACGCGGCCCGACATGGCGTCGAGCTGTTGATGGCCGAGACCGAACATGCGGCCCAAGCCGAGGCTGCGTCCGTTTAAGCCCGCCATGGCCGCCGGTTTGAGCCGGGCCGCGCCGAGTGGTACGATCGAATCAATGTTGAGGCGCTCTCGACGAGCTGCCCACAAATAGCGAATAGAAGGATGCCAACCATGCCTAAGCTCGATCGGCAGACACTGACAACCTATGGCCCGATCGCGGCCGCGATCGCCATCATGGCCGTGACTTGCGGGTTCCAAGGGCGCTGGTCCGAGCGGTGGGGAACTTTTCCCGAGCTCGATCTGTACGCCGAACAGTTGAACCAGATTCCCAAGCAGGTTGGCGAGTGGCAGGGGCAAGACCAGGCCGGCAGCGACGAAAAGATTCGCAAGATCTCGGGCGCGGTCGGCGAGCTCATGCGCACCTATCGCAATGCGAACGGCGACGAAGTGCGCGTGTCAATGATTTGCGCCCGGCAGCGCGACATCTTCTATCACACGCCGGAGCGCTGCTATCCGGCGGCGGGCTTCGACATGCAGGGCGAGCCGCAGCAGGTCGCCTTTGAGATCGGCAACACCGAGGCGCAGTTCTTCACCACGAGCTTCTTGAAGTCAGAGCCCACCGGCACGCATGCCGAGAAGGGTTATTGGAGCTGGACGGGCGACGGACACTGGATCGCGCCCCGCAATCCAAAGGTCGAGTTCGCCGGCGAGCGGGCACTCTACAAGCTGTACGTGTTCGCCACGATTCCGCCAGGCAGCAAGGGACACACCAGTAACAACGACTTCTGCTCCGACTTCATCCGCGCCTTCATCCCGGCCGCCACCGACGCCCTGAAGCCGGCCATGGAAAAAGCAGGCCGCATCCGGGCGGAACAATCTAAGGGCGAAGTCGCGACGAATTAGCGACGCGCGGGCCGAACGGCGCACGGCTCAAGAACATCCCCGGGCATAAGACAAAGAAGCTGGCCGAAAGGCCAGCTTCTGTTGTTTAAACAGCAAGGTTATCGGCCTATTGGAAATCCGCATCGCTGAGCGGAAGAACCGTGAACGGGGCAACGGGCGTCAGCCAGCCAGTTGGATACGCGAATGATGGATTATTCGGATCCTTGGTCGCTGTCGTGCTGTTGTCGGGCGCCATTAATAAACAGTTCACGCGGTACTCAATATCTTCGCTCATGAACTGCGAGTGGCCATCACACATTGTGACGATGAAACCGCCTGGGTGGCTGCTTGAAGGGCGGCCATTGTCGTAGTCGTCGGCCGGCGTAAAGCCGATCTGTTTGTTCAACAGTTGACCTGTTGGTGGATTTCCGGCGGTACCCCAAGTTGGCCCTATTCCGGATGGCAGCACAGTCCACGTAATCGCCTGCCACCACGAGTAGCCGTTTTGGCCAGCAATCTGTGGCGGAATAGATTCGTCGGGCGACGGTCGCACGGGCAAGACGGTTGGAACTGACGGCGCGGCGCCAACTGCTCCGCTCACGGGTGGGGCAATCCAGTCGAGCGCATCCAGATTCTCCGAAAGCATCAGCGTTTTGCCCGTGCCATCGTGACCTGAGATGTAAGACAGATCTGTGGTCACAATGGTAGCTCGGTTCCCCGGCGTACGATTGAAAACGGTTGGCGTAAACGTGTCGAAGAATACCCCGTTTGCTTGGTAATCCATAGGGAGGCCAGTTACCGCAGCGGGTCGATCTCGCATTCCCGCATTCACTACGTAGCTGAGCGGTGCATTACCAGACGTTGTATTTCGACTCGGGCAAACGAGATTGGATACCTTCAAAGAGCCAAGGTTGTTCGGAAACAGTGTGTTCCAGGTGTTTTGCTGGAAGAGCTGATAGAGATTATTCTGTTCGATAAACGGCAGCATGGGCGGAACCCAGCCGACGGAGTAGCCTGTTGCTGGCGGCTGCTCACTGAAGAGCGGCGGGAATTTATCCTTCTGCGTCGTGTAGCCAAAAATCGCTTTCCCCAACTGCTGCTGATTATTCATGCAACTATTTCGTCGTCCCGCTTCGCGCGCCCGCTGCACGGCTGGGATGAGCAGCCCCACCAGCATCGCGATGATCGCGATCACGACCAGCAGTTCGACCAGCGTGAAACCCGCGGAATGGGGCCGAGCGGCCCGGGCCGAATGGCGGCCAGCGATGTGCGAAAGCATGTCAGTTACCTCTCCATTCCCCGAAGCGAATGCCCCAGCGGCCGAACGGCCGCGATGCGCTTCATTGTCTCAGGTATGCGTACAAATTCCAGACCGTTTCCGCCTTTTTGCCTGACATCGCCTACTTAGGTGGCGACGACAACTTGCCGGACCGTGTCCCACGAGCGCGTTCTCGCAAGCTTGGCAATACACAACGACCCCTCTCCGCCTGGCGTATAATCGAGCGGTAGCCCTAATCCGCCGCCGGAAAGCTCGATGCAATCTCTTGAGCGCCAAATTCGCACGGCTCGCCTCCGGCTCTTCATGAGCTCGCTGGCCAAAAAGCTCGCGCTTTTGCTGGCCGGCGCGCTTGGGATGGCGGCGGCTTGGATCGCGATCGGCAAGCTCTGGCCAGGCCTGGCAGCCGAGGGGAGCGTGCTGCTGGGCGCCGCTGCGCTCACCGGCACTCTGGTGGCAATTGCCTGGGCCTGGATCGAGCGCCCGACCCTGCTGGATTCAGCCATTGAAATTGACCGACGCTTCGGCTTGGGCGAGCGCATCTCGAGCACGCTGGCCCTGAACACCAAGCAGTTGGCGACACCATTCGGCGCGGCTCTGGCGGCCGATGCCGCGCGGCGTGTCGAACGGTTGCCGCTTGACGAGCGGTTTCCGATTTCGGTTCACCGGCGAAATCTACTGCCGCTGGCGAGCGCGGCTCTGGCCCTCGTGCTGGCCATGCTTGTCCCTGGCCGCGAGCCGCCCGAGCTCGAGACCGCGGCTGCTTCGACCCGCGCCCAACAGCCGGCCCAGGCGCTTGCCAAGCGCATCGCCGCCCGTCGACAGGAGGCCGCGGCTGGGGGGCTCGAGGCATCGAACCGCATTCTGGCCGATGTCGAGCGCGGGGCGGAGAACCTGGCTCAGCGAAACATCGAACCAAAGCAAGCGCTGGTCGAGCTGAACGATCTCATGGCCAACGCAGATCGCCGTCGTCGCGAGCTGGCGGGCGGAGTGAACCTGCGCGAGCAGCTCGCGGCATTAAAGCCCATCGACCTGGGCCTGGCGGCCAAATTGGCGCAGGCGCTCAAGCGCGGCGATTTCGAACTTGCCGCGGGCGAGCTACGGCAGCTCGCCGCTCGACTGGAAGCTCCCGCCGCCGACCGCGAACAAGCTGCCCAAGAACTTTCGCGCCTCGGCGAAATGCTCGCCAATCAGGCCCATGCTTCACGGCAAGCCCAGCTCGACCTCGAGCGACAAGTTGCGGCCCAGCGGAATGCCGGCCAGATGGCGGCCGCGGAAAAGCTGCAACAACGGGCCGATGAAATGGCCCACCGCAACGCCCGGCTCGATGCGCTCGACCAGTTGGCCAGTGGGATGAAAGATGCGGCAGCCCAGGCCAGCGCGGACAGCCCGCAACAGGCCGGGCCGTCCCTAGCCAGGCTACAGGCACAACTGGAGCAACTGGGCCAACAGGCGCGCGAGCTCGCGCTGCTCGAGGGCGCGTTCGCCGATTTGGCCGCCTGCAAGCAAACGATGGCCTGCCCCAAGTGCAACGGAGCGGGTTGCGAGGCGTGCCAACCGGCCCGGGCTCCCAAGGCGGCGCAGTCTGCATCAACCCAGGACAACGCCGTCGGCCAGGGTGCCTCGGCTTCGCGAGGCTCGGGCGAGAAGGTGGCCGGCAATTTCTACGATGCGCAAGTCAAGCCGGCCACAAGCGAAGGACCGACTTTTGAGGGCGGGCCGGCTCAAGCGCCCAGCCGCAAGGGCGAGGTTCGTGAGCCTGTCGGCAGCCAGGCTTCCCCGCCGACCCAGTTGCCCTCCGAAGCCATCAGCGAGCAACGCCTTCCGCGGCCCTATCGCGAGCACGCCCGAGCGTATTTTGACGCCCTGCGGGAAAGCCACGAATAGCTAGGCGGCCCGGCGCTGCCAAGTTCCGTTCCTGCCGGACAGGCGGATTGCGAGGGCGAGCGACTTAAGCGCGCTTCGAACCGCGCCCGCGCGGCACACGTTATAATTGAAGTTGCATCGGGCGCGAGCGCCACGGGCCGGCTTATGCGCTCGCGCTGCCGCTGGAGATCGCTCGCAGCGCATCACGTCTTTTGGTAACCCAGCAATTCAAAACTCATGTGGCAGACGCTCGTTAGCCTTGCCCTAACGCTCGCCGCGACGAAAGGCGACGTCGTTGAGAAGCGCTATCCAGACGGATCGGTGCGGATGCGCACCGAGGTTCGCACTCCCGAGCGTGGCGAGCCGATTCCGCACGGCAAGCAAACTCGGTTTTTTCCAAATGGCAATCCGGCCAAAGAGTTCACCTACGTGGACGGCGTCATGCATGGGCCCTGGACTCAATGGCTGCCGAGCGGCGCAAAGATCGCCGAGGGCAATTATGCTCAGGGGCTCAAGGATGGCGTCGAGACTTATTACCTTTCCAACGGCGAAAAAATAGCCGAGACCACTTACAAAGCCGGCAAGAAGCACGGCAAAAAGATCGAATGGACCGGCAACAGCCTGAAGACTCGCGAAGCAAACTACGAGGACGGGCTGCTGCAGGGCGAGTCCATCGAATGGTTTGCCAATGGCCAGCAATACAAGTCCATCACGCACTACGACCAGGGCCAAAAGCACGGACTGCAAACGCGCTGGTACCCCAACGGGCAGAAGCAATTCGAGGTCGACTACGACCACGGCAAACGCATCGGCAAGCTGCTCGAATGGTTCACCGACGGAAAGGAAAAGCTCTCGCTGCCCTATGACGCCGGCAGGCGAGAGGGCCACATGACCCAGTGGTTCGTCGACGGAGGCAAGGCCATGGAAGGCGACTTCATCGAAGACAATCAGCATGGCCTGTGGCAAGAATGGTACGACAATCAAGCAAAAAGCGCCGAGACGCGTTGGATCGCCGGGCAGCCCGACGGCGTGCACACCTATTGGCACCGCAACGGCAAGAAGAAAGGCGAGTACGGCTATCGCCGCGGCAAACGCAATGGCGAATGGAGCGACTGGTACGAAACCGGCCAGTTGCGAACTCACGCCAACTACATCGAGGACAAGCTCGATGGCGAAGTGAAGACGTGGTATCAGGACGGGCAGCTCGCGTCGGAGAAGACGTACGACAAGGGCACGCGAATTGGCACGTGGACGCAATGGAATCAGGACGGGAAGGTCACGGCCCAAATCCGCTTTAAGGACGGTTTCCCGTTGGAGTGAGGGGGCATACGCCGCGGCATTGCGTGTCGCGCGCCGGCTCGATCTGACGCCGTGCGGCGGGAGGTTTCTAGCCGCGCATCTTGGCGGGCAGGGTGAACGAGTAGAGCATCACCACCGAGCCGGCCGAGAGCAGGCTCCACGGCGCCCATTCGGCTGGCGTGATCTCGCGAGATACGGGAGCCACTTGCTGCGCAAGTGCTGAGGCTGCCGCCGCGCGGCTGGGCTGCAGCACCGCTTTGTCGACCAACAGGCACTCGAGGCCCAGGATAAAGGAGTAAATCCCGACCGCGAGAAAGAAGGCCCGAAACATAAGCTTGGCTCTCCGCTACGTAGTCCTGCCCGCCGCGCTGGCTTGTCCGTTGTTGTCATCGACTGTGGAAGCCTGGCGCGATAACGGCAAATCGCGCGATGGGGCGCTCTGAACCGTGGCGGGCGGACGTGCTGTATGCCTGACAACGAAAGCGCCGCTAATGAGCGGAATTCCTCGGCGGCGCGGTCGTGCTGCGCAGGCGCGACAGCTCAAAATCGCACCTGCCTGATACGCATTCGCCGCGCTCTCGCCCGAGGCTCACGCTCGCGCTGGAACGATTGACGCTCATGCGGGCCATAGCGGTCCCGCTATGCAGCCAGTTCGTGAAAATCTGGTATGCAGCACTCGAGCGTCAATAACCAGTGCCGCATCTTCCGATTCCATAGACGGGGAAAGCTGTCGCGTGTCGTGCGTGCGGTTGTTCCCAATTTGGGGCACTCCTATAATAAGCTGAGAGCCCCCCAAATCCTGGGAGCACGTGGTATTGTCGGCAAAACCGAAACTATTGTTTGTGGGCGATTCGGAGCCCGAGCAACAGCGGCTGCTGGAGCAATTTCGCGACGGTTATGACGTCGTCCAAGCGCGCAGTCCTCTGCGAGCACTTAGCCGCTTAGCGCGCGAAACGTTCGCGGGTCTGTATGTCGCGCCCCAGTTGTTGGGCGACGCATTCCAGATCGGCAAGCTGCTGCAGAACGAGCGCATCCTGGAAGGCATGCCCGATGGCGTCGTGGTTCTCGACTCAGAGAACACGATCGTGTGGGGCAACGGCCGCATGCGCGAGTGGACCAAGCGCGATAACGTCATCGGCCTCAACTTCTACACGGTGCTCGGCAGCCCGGAGATTTTGGGACCCGACTTCTGCCCCTTTCACACGGCGCTCGCCACGTCGCGGGCGAGCACCTCGACGTTGCGGTCTGGCGAGAACCGCTACTACCAGGTCCATGCCGCGCCGGTGTTCGAGGGCAACCTTCCGCCGCAGCACCTGATCGTCACCGTGCGCGACGTGACGACCGAGATGCTCCAGCAGCAGAAGCTGGCCGCGATTCATCAGGCCGGCATCGAACTGGCCGACTTGATGCCCGAGGAACTCTCGGTGATGTCGGTCGAAGAGCGGATCGAGCTGTTGAAGAAGAACATCCTGCACTTCACCAAAGACTTGCTGCATTTCGACGTGGTCGAGATTCGCTTGCTCGATGGTCGCTCCGGCAAGCTGGAGCCCTTGTTGGCGGTGGGCATCATTCCCGAGGCGGCCGGCCGCGATCTTTTTGCCCGACCGCAGAACAACGGCGTGACGGGCTTCGTGGCTTCCACCGGCAAGAGTTACCTGTGCGAAGACACCACGGCCGACCCCCTGTACCTGGAAGGCTGTAAGGGGGCCAAAAGCTCGTTGACGGTGCCGCTGGTTTTGCACGACGAAGTCATCGGCACCTTCAACGTCGAAAGCCCCGAGCCCCGCGCGTTCACCGAAAGTGACTTGCAGTTCTTGGAAATCTTCACGCGCGACGTTGCGGTCGCTCTCAATACCCTGGAGCTGCTGCGGGCCGAGAAGGCCACCACGGCCCAGGAAAGCGTGGAGGCCATCCACAGCGCCGTGGCCTTGCCGGTCGACGACATCCTGAACGACGCCGTCAACATCATGGAGCGCTATATCGGGCACGAGCCCGAGGTGGTGGAGCGGCTGCAAGCTATTCTGCGAAATGCCCGCGATATCAAGCAATTGATTCAGAAAGTCGGCCAGAAGATGGCGCCGGTCCAGGCCCATTTGGATATCGAGCAGTCACAATCGCGGGTGCTGTTGCGCGGGCGGCGAATTCTGGTGGCCGATGCCGACGAAAGCGTGCGCAGCGCGGCTCACAACCTGCTCGAGCGTTATGGCTGCGTTGTCGAAACCGCGCACGATGGCGCGGAAGCCATCTACATGGTCCGCAACATGGCGCTGGAGGGCAATTACGACGTCATCATCGTCGACATCCGTTTGCCCGACATGACCGGCTACGAGCTGCTGCTCAAGCTGCAAGAGATCATCGATCCCGTGCCGCTGGTGCTCATGACCGGCTTCGGCTACGACCCGGGACATTCGATCGTCAAAGCGCGCCAGGCGCGGCTGCCGCTGTATGGCGAGCTGTGCAAGCCATTCCGGCTCGACCAATTGCTGGATACCGTGGAGCGCATCGTGCGGCCGCGCGTCGAGCAAGAGGGAGCCGTGGCCGCCGGTACCGGTGGGCCCGCCGAGCATTCGTAATTTGGGCGCGCCCACCTTCGTTCGCGCGCGTGGCGCGTGACGCATTTCCTGTTGCCACGTTCGCAAGCCGCTTCTGTTAATGGCAACTCATCCCGCCATGTTCGCAGCCACTTTCGCGTTTGTCGCGCTAGCGCTACTTGGGCATGCGGCGATATGGGTGGGAGTCGTCAATCGATGGCATGCGACCGGTTTCCGCCGCGCTGTCGTTAAAACCATCACGCTCGCTTTCTATGCCGGGCTGATCACGATCCCGCTGGCCGTCGCGCTCCAGTGGACGCACGACCCAACAATCTCACTTGTCGAGGCCATTTGGCGGCCGAGTTGGGCGACCGCTTATGCCGTGGTGGCGGCTGCGTATGGGCTGGTGCACGTGCCTCGCTGGGCCGCGGAGCGCATCCAATCGCGGCGGCTGACGCCCCACGTGTGCCCGATATCCGATCGGATGGTTGACCTGGCGCGCGAGCTCGGCCGCAGTCCGGGCCAGGGCGTGCGGACGGCCCTCTTCAGCCACGTACCTGGCAACCAACTGTGGCACATGCACCTCTCGCGGTTTGCAGTCCACGTGCCGGACTTGCCGCCGGCGCTGGAAGGCTTGTCGGTTTGCCATTGGTCCGACTTGCACTTGAGTGGCCGCATCCAGCGTGAATATTTCGAGCAAGTCGTGAAGTTGACGAATGAAACCCGGCCCGATGTGATCGCGCTCACGGGGGACGTTTGCGACAAGGCCTCACTCATCGACTGGATCCCGGAGCTGTTTGGACCAGCCACGGCGCGGATCGGAAAGTACTTCATTCTCGGCAATCACGATCTGCGCACGCGAGATCTTGAGCGGCTCCGCGGCGCGCTGGGCGAGGCAGGCTTCGTGTACGTGGGAGCGAAACGACTGCGAGTCGATCCCAATCTCGAAATAGCCGGCGATGAGCGCCCTTGGATCCGTGAGAATCCGCCGGAGCACGAGGACGCAAAAGGCACGGAAACTACACCGGTGCGGCTGTTATTGGCTCACACACCGGATCGAATCGGCTGGGCTCGCGCGCAGCGGTTCGACCTGATGCTGGCCGGCCACACGCATGGTGGCCAGATCCGCTTTCCATTGGTCGGTCCCGTCATCTGCCCAAGCTGGCACGGGACGAAGTACGCGGCGGGTTTTTTCTATTCAGCCCCCACGCTCATGCACGTGAGCCGCGGCACGGCTAGCTTGTTTCTGCTACGGCTCAACTGCCCGCCGGAAATCACGACTTTGGTGCTAACGGGCGATTGCGAGATGCGTGCCAGCCGATAACGCGCGCCGATAACCCATGAGCCGCGCTACTGCTTCTCGATCTCGACGCAGATTCCGCCGGCGCGCAGCAGTTTGTGCATACGGGTGAACCACAACTCGTTCTTCCAAACGAGCCCCAGGTCCTGACTGGTGCGGTACAGCTCGGCGCGATTGTACGTGCGGCAGCACCAGAATCGGCTCGTCCAGGCGCCGGAGAAGTTGTCTTCGGTAGTCAGCAGCAGCATCCGCCCGCCAGGCTTCATGACCCGCGCGAGCTCGGCCAGGCCGGGCCGGGCCTCGGGCAAGTGCTCGAGCACGTAGCCGCACGTGACGCAGTCGAAGCTTTCATCATCAAACGGCAGGTGACACAAGTCGGCCGCCACGTGCGTGGGCCAGCAGCTACGCAATCGGGTTCGCGCCCGGATCAGCATTTCCGGCGATAAATCGCAACACGTAATGCTCGCGTCGACGTCGGCATACTTCAGCAAATGCTTGGCGATCTGGCCCGCGCCGCTGCCGACGTCCAAGATGCTCTTTGCGCCGCGAAGGTCGAAGCGTCGTTCGCGCAGCAGGCGGTCGCCCAAGTGGATGTGTAGCGAAAGGAGGCTGGCCGTGGCCAGCAGAGCGCCTTGCGGCCCGCCGTACACGTCGCGGACCTTCTCGCGATATTCGTCGTAACTGACCCGGCTGATCAGGTCGTTTTCGAGCAGCTTGAGGATTCGATTGGGACGAGCAGGCCGGGAAGACTTGGTCCTTTTTTTGCGGGTGGGCAACAGCGCCTTGCGGTTCATTTCCGCTCCATGCGTCGTGAGAAGGAGCTTGCCTGGGGTTGCGCGAGGGTACGCGGTTTCGCGGGGTCAGCATGCAAAAGCTAGACCAAACCGCGCCGGTTGAGGGGACTCGGTCCCACCCTTCAACCGGAACGCGTATAGATATACCATTCGGCAGCTAACACTCCTAGAGCCCCCAGCAGCAGCAACTTCCACATTTCTCTTCTGTTTCCCTCCCACCTTGCCTGACCCGAAATCTCTGCTGACCCGATTTGAATTTGTTCGCGCGGCGTGATGTTGGTTTCCGGGCTGCTGAGCAAGTCCACCGAGACCCGCCGCTCCGGATACCCAACTGCACGGACGTGATACACGCCTAGCTCCTCGGTCGCGCTAAAGTGAAACGGCTGCCCGCGCGATACCGTCAAAGCCTCCGTTCTGCCGCTAGGCATGGTGATTGTGAGTTCCGAGGCGGCGGTGTATTCAGCCAGCGGAATCGGCTGCCCCGGTGAAATGACGAGACTGCGCGCGTCGGATGCGTGTGCTAGAAAGCCCAGCAAATTCAAAACGAACGTCGGGAAGCTAACCCGCAGCGGCCAATTGGTATTTGCTTGAGCGGACGTCTCAGCGGTTGCAGCACTCAGCTCTGTCCCTAATACGACATCTTGAAACTGCTCGCGCGGCGCGATGGCCAAGAGCGTGCCGGCATCCATTGTCACAAGGGCGCGCCCGCCTGGCGGAATCTCCAGCGGTGTCGCGCTCGCGAAATTCACGTCGGATAAATCGACCAACTGCAACAGGGGATGCAAGGACTCCGAATCGATAATCTGCGGCGCACTGACGGGCGGCTTTTTCCGCCATAGATCCCCGGGCGGCAGCGCACCGACAAACAGTGTATTCGCCTGGGGCATTGCGTTTGGGCTGCAGCGGTCATAGATCGCAAGCGCATAGAAGCCCTGGCTCGCTTTTTTCTGGTACTCCTCGGTCGCAAGCACATCGGGACGCGCGACCTCGACCACGGCGAGCTCGCGAGCCCGCGGCGTCCCGAGCGCAAGCTCGAGCGCGTCTGCGCCGGGTGTCACCAACAACACGGTGCGCCGCAGCGGCGGATCGATTGCAATCCAGGCCTGATCATCGAGAGCCAGCGCGCCACCGCGCTCCACGACGCAGCGCAGCTCGTCGGCTTCCAGCTCCTCCAGCTCAAATTCCACGCCGGCGGAACCCCGCGCGGGCACTTCAATCCGCTTGTTGTCGATCAGCATATCGCCTCGATACAAGGCCGCGCCGGTGGTCTCCGCCTGTGGTCCGGCGTTTTCAATTCTCGCAAAGACCCGCAAGGAGGTTTGTGCTTCAGCGCCGCCCTGGGCCACAAACGCCGTGATGCCAATGTTGCGCGCTTCGGAAGTCCCAATCGGCACAAAGGTGAGCTGCAGGTTCGCAAGCAATCCGCTTTCGACGGCCGGAAATGCGCCGTCGCTGAACAAAAAAACGCTCGCCGGCGATTCCTCCACGTGAGGAATATCCGCATCGGGGGTATTTCGCGTTCGCGCGGTCAGCCCGGCTGTTACTCGAAGCGCTTCGGCCAACGAAGTGGTTCGATTCGTTGGCCGGATGGCCGCCAGGCTGCTCTCGAGCTGGTGACGATTGTCCGTAAACGACTGCTCGACGTGGGCAACGTCTGAAAAACTGATGACCGTTGCCGTGTCCCCCGGCTGCATCTCAGCCACCAGGTTGCGCGCGCGTCGCTTGGCGTCCATGAGCCTCGTCGGGGCGACGTCGGTTGCGCTCATGCTGGCCGAAGTGTCGATCAACAGGATCAAGCGCCGCCCCGCAAGCGGGCCGCTCGTCCAGCCGGGGCGCACGAGCGCCAGGCCGACAAGCCCCACGACGAGCAATTGCAAGACAAGCAGCGGCCCAATTCGCAACCGCTGCCAGATACTGTTGGCGCGCAGGTCTTCAATGGCTCTCGTCCACAGCATCGTGCTGGGCACGGTGCGCGGGGCGCGCCGCAGCTTCAGGAAATAGAGCAACACGATCGCCAGCGGAATCGCGCCCAGCACAACCCACTGCCACGCCGATAGGGCATCCAGGGGCAACATCAGTGCACCAGGCCTCGCCGCCGCAGCAAGTCGGTTACCAGTTGCTCGACAGGCATCGCAGAGTCCGCCAAAAGGTACTCGATGCCACGGCCCCGGCAGTACTCGCGAACTTCAGCCACGTATTCGGCCAATTTGGCCTCGTACCGCAGCACCACGGCGCGGCTGGCCGTAATCTCCGTCGCGCCCGCATCCTCGCTATCGATCAATCGCAGATCCCCCCGCGCGTCAGGATGCCGTTCCTCAGGCGAGAAGACTTGAATCACAAACCCCTCGAGCTGGCGCGCGGTGAGGGCAGCGATCCCTTCGCGATACCCGGTTTTGTCCAGCAGATCGCTGATCACGATGGCGAGTGTGTTTGGCTGCGTCCGCACGCAGAACTTTTTGAGTCCCTCGGAAAAAGGAAGCGGCGGCTCGGGCTCGATCGAAGCGACACGATCGAGCATGGCGGCAGCGCTGACCCGGCCGCGGAACGGTGTTGCTGATTGCGCGAGTGGCTGGCCGAGTGTTTCGATGCGCACTCGATCTCCGCGCACGAGCCCGATGTAAGCGAGCGCGGCGGCTAACTGCCGGGCCCAATCGAACTTGCTTGGTTGGCCAAACTGCATGGAAGGCGAGGCATCCAGCAGGATTGAAACCCGCCGCTCCGCTTCCTGAAAGAAGAGCTTCAGGAACAACCGATCGAGCCGCGCGTACAGGTTCCAATCGATGAACCGCACGTCATCACCCGGGGCATAGTTGCGAAAATCCGCGAACTCGACGCTATGGCCGAGCCGAGTCGCTCGACGCTCGCCGCGCATCCCACCACGCAAGACCTTGCGGCTCACCAAGTCCAGGTGCTCGAGGCGCGCTCGTAGCGATGGGCTCAGCAACTCGGACCCAGATAGCCTCATACCGCCTTTTCCGCGGTTCGATCGAGCGCGTCCAGCAGGATGCTGTCCGGGCTCACCTGCTCGGCCTGCCCCTCGAAATTCACTATCACTCGGTGCCGCAAGGCGGGCAAGTAGACTCGCCGGATGTCTTCGAAGCTGACGTTAAACCGCCCTTCGACCAGGGCCCGAACTTTGGCTCCCAACGCCATCGCCTGGGCCGCGCGGGGGCTTGCGCCCCAGCGCAAATACCGGTTGACCAGATCGGTCGCAAAAGACCCGCCAGGGTGCGTCGCCAGTACCAGCCGCACGATGTAATCCTGCACGTGGGGAGCGAGAATCACCTCGCGCACCCATTGCTGCCAGCGCAGGATCTCGTCGCCATCCATCACCACGCGGACGTCAGGCTCGTCGCCACGAGTCGTGCGCTCGATAACGGTGGCCAGCTCCTCTCGACTCGAGTAGCCGACCGTGAGCTTGAAAAAAAACCGGTCGAGCTGGGCTTCTGGCAAGGGATACGTGCCCTCTTGCTCGATCGGATTCTGCGTTGCCAAAACGAAAAATGGCCGCTTGAGTTGGTGAACCGCGCCGCCCGTGCTCACCGAGCCCTCTTGCATCGTTTCGAGCATGGCGGATTGCGTCTTCGGAGTCGCGCGGTTGATTTCATCCGCCAAGCAGATTTGCGTGAAGATCGGGCCCGGCTGATATTGAAAGAACCGCCTCCCGTCGGGCGACTCCATGACCATGTTCGTGCCCAAGATGTCGGCCGGCATCAGGTCGGGCGTGAACTGGATGCGCGAGAACTCCAGATCAAGCACTTTGGCCAGGGTGCGCACGAGCAGTGTTTTTCCGAGCCCAGGCACCCCCTCTAGCAAGGCATGGCCGCCGGCAAAGATGCAGGTCAGGATTCCATGAATCACTTCCTGATGGCCGACGATGACGCGCCCCAGCTCATCGCGCAAACGAGCGTACTGGGCCGTGAACTCTCGAGCCTCCTTTTCCAACTGTTGATCCACGCTCATCACAGGTTCCTGCACTTGTCGGCGCGTTAGAATTGTAGCGGAGACGGCGCAAGCTTACGGCGCGTGTGGGCTATCGCCGTCTGCTTGCCAGCCCCATCGGGGGCCCCTATAGTACTCTATTACTTCTAACCAGCTCGAAACGCGCGCTCCAGGAAGCAATCGATTGGCCTGGCCGGAACCGCCCTTCGACCGCGCGCGACCCGTCTTTTTGCCTCCTTTGCACGGAAGCAGCCGGAAAGCCGGCTGACGCCAAAACTTAAATGGCTCCGGTCGTCATTGATATCCGCAGCGCCGACGATTCGCGCGATGTGGTACATCGGGCCGTGCAGGCGTTGGCCGAAGGAAAACTGGTGGGATTGCCCACCGAAACCGTCTATGGCCTGGCCGCCAGCGCCCTCGATGCCGACGCCGTGGCCCGGCTGCTCGAGACCAAGGGACGCCAGGCCGGCAAGGCCTTGACGCTCGCAATCCGCAGCGCCGACGACGTGCTGGACTATGTCCCGGATTTGAGCCCGCTCGGGCAGCGATTAGCACGCCGCTGCTGGCCGGGCCCGGTCACCATCGTTACCGGAGATTGCCATCCGGAAAGCCTACTGCGGCGGTTGCCGCGTTCCGTTCAATCCGTCGTGTGCCCAAGCGGATCGGTGGGGTTGCGGGTGCCCGCCCATGCGCTCGTGCTGGACATTCTGCGCATGCTGGTGGGTCCGATCGTGCTGACGAGCGCCAATCCATCTGGCGGAAAGGATCCCGTGACGGCCGAAGAAGTGGTGGCGGCTTTGGGCGACCACGTGCAGCTCGTTCTGAACGACGGGCGTAGCCGTCTGGGCCAACCATCAACGGTCGTCAAGGTCGACAAGCACCGTTTTCAGATATTGCGGGCGGGGGTCGTGCCCGAACAAACCCTGAAGCGGCTCTCGAGCTTGATGATCTTGTTGGTTTGCACGGGCAATACCTGCCGCAGCCCCATGGCCGAAGCTTTGTGCCGCAAGATGATTGCCGACCGGCTGGGCTGCGATCCCAGCGAAGTGGGCGATCGGGGCGTCATGATCATGTCAGCCGGCATTTCGGCCATGATGGGCGCGCGACCGACCCCCGAAGCCGTTAGCGTGTTATCGAAGCTGGGGCTTCAACTGGCCGATCATGAATCGCAACCGCTGACTTCGCAACTGGTCCAGCATGCAGACCTGATTTGGACCATGACCCGATCGCACCGCCAGGCAATCGTCAGCCAATGGCCAGAGGCCTCCTCGCGGACGAGCGTGTTGGGCGAGGAGATGGACATCGCGGACCCCATTGGCGGTCCGGTCGAATATTACGAAAAATGTGCCGAACAAATTCAAGCCGCTCTATCCAAGCGCGTGGGCGAGCTAGAGCTATAATTCCGGTGCGCCCCACGCCTGAGAACAAGAAGCTCTGAACATGCGAATCGCCGTCGGCAGCGACCACCGTGGTTTCACGATTAAAAGCAAGGTCATCGACCTGCTCACGCAGCTCGGGCACGACGTCGTTGACGCCGGCCCGCAAACCGGTGCGAGCGTCGACTATCCCGATATTGCATCGCTGGTGGCTGGGCAAGTCAGCAAAGGCGAGGTGGATCGCGGCATCTTGATTTGCGGGACCGGAATCGGGATGTGCATCGCGGCGAACAAGTATCCCGGCGTGCGCGCAGCACCCTGTCACGACGACTTGACCGCGGAAATGAGCCGCCGTCATAACGACCTCAACGTGTTGTGCCTGTCGGCCGATATGCTGGGAGAGCGGCTCATCGATCGCATGATCGAGATCTGGCTCAAGACCGAGTTCGAGGGTGGCCGGCACGCGCGACGCGTCGAAAAGATCGCGGAAATCGAGCGGCAATAGCGTGCCTGCGGGACTAGGGCGCGTTCGCCTCGGCGACCTTTTGCTTCCAGAATTGGCGCGCCTGCCGGTAGAACTCACGTTCGCTCTCGCGGGCATAGCTGCCGTTCTGTTCGATGCTCGCAACTCGCTCGTCCACCCAATCCGCGAAGAATTGGGCTGAGCTCTTGCTGATCCGGCTGCGGTCGCCAATCTCCACGTAATAGGGCCCGGTGGTTGCGAAGCGGTGGGTCTCCGCCAGATCGGTGACCGCGCGAATCAAAAACCAACCGCTCTCCTTGAACGGGACGAGCGGAAGTTTGCCCTTCAGTCGCTCCCATTCCTTCAAGCGCACCTGCTGGATGGGCTCGCCATTCTTGACGATCTCCAGGTACGAGATCGGATCGCGCGTCGAAAGCGTCAGCCCCACCTCCAGCTCGACGTCTTCGCCACGCGATGCCTGGAACACGTGCCCGGGCAGCTCGCCCTCGACGGTGGGCCGAATCAGCGGTCCGTTGGTGACCACCACGCGACCCGCGCGCAGGCCATCGAACCATTTTTGATAGCTCAGCTCGCCCTCGAGATGGACGTAGACGCGGTTGTAACCAAGGGGATTGCTGGCTGTGCCCGAACCGCTACCGGCAGTCGGTGGAAGGCGCAGCCCACAGTTCAGCAGGTGATAATAGATGGTTTCGTTCCAGCGCGCGTTTCCCGCCGGACCGGGATACAGGCGTTCGTCGCGCGGGCGGCAGCCCGTGCTCTTGGTCGCGGCAATGGCCTTGCGCCCCAATTCGCCATTGGCCAATTCGACGGAGTCGAGCATCCCGTGCGCAACCAGCACGGGAATATCCCAGCCACATGCCTCGCGGGCGTCGATCCAGGTTTGCTCCTCGCGCCGCGCGGCATCGATGAGTTCGATTTGATTTCGCTTCGGTCGATCCTCGGAGAAGAACTCGCGCGGCGATGGAACATTGAAGAGCATCAGCGACCCGCTGGGGCCGCCGCTCCGCGCGGCGGCCAGGTGGGCAAACGCGCCGGGCGAAAGCTCGAGCACGGGGTCGTCGGGAACTCCGGTCTTGGGCAAGAGCTTCTTGCCACCCGGCCAGGTGACGAGTTCGACAACGTGCAGATCCTCGGCCGACATCAAAAGCGGCAAATCCTTGACGGGGCGCTCCACATCCAAATCGCCTGACCACCAGCCATCTTTGGCCATGTCCACAAAACGATTAAGCTCCACCACTTTCCGATCGTCCGAAAAGTTTTGCATCGTGAAGTGTCCGCTGCGCACCAGGTACTCCGGGCCGCGCTCGATTTCAAAGGCGTATTCGCCTTCGGGCAGCTTGAGCGTGATCGAGCCATCGAACACAAAATGATCGTGGAAGAAGGGCACCTTGGGAGCCTTGAGCGCGCGTTGCGCCGAGTTGCGCAAGTGCATCCGGCAGGCAATCGGCTCACGCGTCGCAGGGTCCACGACTTCCAGCCGCAATTGGCCACCAGGCCCGCGCGCCCAGGCGCCGGGCGCAAGCGCGACGACGAGCAGCAGGAACATCAGGCGCGAGCAGTGGCGCATCATGCGGCAGCGCGAGTCTCGAAGGACCGCCGGAGAGGATGTCGTGGCAGGCTCCTTCAACTGTAGCATGCAAATTGCTCGCAAAACCGGCATAGCCGGCGTGGCCCGTCGGCTGCCTTGCTGGTCTTGCCGTAGGGTCCGTAAAATACCCCCGGCCGCGAAACTCGCGTATGGTTTGAATACGGCGAGCGGCCGGCTTGTCGAGCGTACCCTGCTTCTTTGCACACGACACCTTCGAGCCATTCACTCGTGGCGGACGATTTCTATCAGACCTTGGGGGTAAGTCGCGACGCTTCGGCGGCCGACATCCAAAAAGCCTATCGCAAGCTGGCGCGCAAATTCCATCCGGACATGAACCCGGATGATAAGACCGCCAAGACGAAGTTTCAGGAGGTTCAGCGCGCCTTCGACGTTCTCAACGATCCCAGCAAGCGCGAGCTGTACGACCGCTATGGCAGCTCGTTTGAGTCGATGGGCGCGGGCGGCCCTGGCGGCGGCGGTCCACGCGGAGGGGCCTGGTCGAGCGGGCCCATGAACGCCGAGGATATCGATTTCAGCCAGATGTTCGGCGAGCGGTTCGGCGGCGATGCCGGCAACCCGTTTGGCGATATCTTCACGCAATTTCGGCAGGCTGGCTCACGCCAACGACGCGGCGGATCGAGGCAGCAGCCAGCCGCTCGCGGCGGCGACGTCACGGCCGAGCTTGAAATTCCCTTCGCCACCGCCGTGCTGGGCGGGCAGACTCAAATCGCCGTCCGCCGGCAAGACGGACACGTCGACACGTTGAACGTCAAAATCCCGCCCGGTATCGACGAGGGCAAAAAGATTCGCTTGCGCGGTCAAGGCGAAGCGGTCCCGGGCGGAACGGCCGGCGACATCCTGATCACCATTCACGTGACGCCGCACCCGTGGTTCACGCGCCACGGCAACAACCTGGACGTGCGCGTGCCGGTGACATTGGGCGAAGCGGCCTTAGGCGCGAAGGTCGATGTACCCACGCCAAAGGGAACCATCTCCCTGCGCATTCCGCCTGGCAGCTCCAGCGGCAAGCGGCTGCGCATCAAAGGACACGGGGTCACTCCCAAGAACGGCGAACCCGGCGATCTGTTCGCGCATCTAGAGGTCGTGCTGCCCGCGCTGGATGATCGGGCCAACGAGCTGATCAAAGAGCTCGATCAACATTTAGAGAGTGTCGCGCCACAACAGCCGCGCCGCGATTTGAAATGGTAAGCCCCGTCGCCATCCGAGCCCGCTCGCATGGCGGATCCTTTTTCGGCGGCTAGATCATGCTGAACCTAGGGCTGAAAACGGCAAGCCACCTGTGGCCGCCGGCCTTCGTCGCGGCTGAGGCCGACAAGCGGATGTTGCTCATGCGCCTTGATCCGGCTAACCGTGCCAAGGTCTTGATGTCGCTTTTGGCCCTGGTGCTGGTGGGCGTGGCGCTCGTCGCGTTTGCCTGGCTGGGGGCGCGGCGGCTGCAGCGCATCGCGCGGACACGGCACCCGGCATCCTCCCCGCACGAAGACGCCTGGTACCAGAAGCCACTTGCGGCGCCGGATGCAGCTCCAGCCGACGATACCGAGCGCGAATGATCGCCATGGAATCCGAACGGTTTCCAAAACAACTGCGGCTGCGGACGGCGGCCGAGTTCGCGCGCGTCTATGAACGCCGCTGTAAGTCCAGCGACCAGTTGCTGCTCGTGTTTGTCGCGGACAACGACTTGGGCCATCCCCGCATCGGGCTGTCGGTCTCGCGGAAAGTCGGCAATGCCGTCGTTCGCAACCGCTGGAAACGGCTCATTCGCGAGGCATTTCGGCTCTCGCGGTCCCAACTTCCGCAGGGTCTCGACTTGATCGTCATTCCGCGCGGTCTCGAGCCCGAGCTCGACACGGTGATGGCCTCGCTCGCACGGCTCGCCCAGCGCGGCGCAGCGAAGCTACGCCAAGCCGAGGGGGGCTAGAATTTCACCGGGCGCGATCTGGCGGGCTAGAATGGCAGCATGAAGCGAGATAACGCCAGCGATGCTTCCCAACCTAGCTCGGGCCAGCTATCGAGCAACTTGTGGCGCATGCTGCACGACCTGCCGAGCAAGCTGTTGATTGCATTCGTGCGGCTCTATCAGATCACGCTCAGTCCCTGGATCGGCCGTAATTGTCGCTATCAGCCCACCTGCAGCAACTACATGATCGAGGCAGTCGAGAAGTATGGCTTCTGGAAGGGCGCCTGGCGGGGGACCTGCCGCATCGCACGCTGTCATCCGCTGCATGCAGGCGGATACGATCCTCCGTGAGCTGAGTTTCCGCGGGAAACGCAGCTGTTTCGGCCAGTCGTTATGGCGTAGCGCAACCGCACTTGACCCTCCGCAGGCGGCTCACTATCTTTCCGCCCTCGTCAAAGTTTATGCGCGGATATCTCGTCTGGATTTGATCGTCAACGCGTCGCGATTCGTGCACGCATGAGGCGTGCGGTCGGCTGTCGCCGGCGCGAAAGCGGAGCAAGGCATGAAGCCCTGCCACGTGTGGCTGGTTTGCTGTTTGGTCGCCCTCGGCGGCTGCGCTGCGCCCGCCTTGCGCTCGCAGAGTCCCGAAGAGTTCTCCGAGAATCTTGATTCGCGCACCAAGCTCATCGGCGACGTCGCCCGGCCGTTCGGGCATAACTATGTCAAAATCGAGTCGGTGGCCATCGTCACGGGGCTCGATGGAACCGGATCCGATCCGGCGCCTTCGCCGCAGCGCTCGGCGCTATTGCACGAGCTGCAAACGATCGGAGTGCAGAACCCGAACCAACTGCTGGCTTCCCCGTCGACCTCGCTGGTGCTGGTGCGCGGTTTCTTGCAACCGGGCATTCAGAAAGGGGACAAGTTCGACCTGGAAGTGCAGGTCCCGTCGCGCAGCGAAACAAGCAGCCTGCGCGGCGGCTGGCTGATGGAAACCCGCATGACCGAAATGGCCGTACTGGGCGGGCAGATTCATGAAGGCCATCCGCTGGGTACGGGCGAAGGCGCGGTGCTGGTCGATCCGGCCGCCAATGGCGAAAAGGATCGGGCCCTGCTGACGCGGGGACTCGTGCTGGGGGGCGGCACGGCCACCAAATCGCGCGACATGGGCCTCTTCATCGGGCCCGAGGACAAGTCGGTGCGGCTGGCGGCCCAGATCGGCCAGGCCATCAATCGCCGCTTTCACACCTACTCGCGCGGCATCAAGAAGGGCGTGGCGAATCCCCGCACCGATGAGCGCATCGACCTGAAGATTCACGCGCGCTACAAGGACAATCTGCCGCGCTATATCCGCGTGGTCCGCTCCATCCCGCTGCAAGAAAGCGCCTCCGAGCAGGCTCTGCGAATCGGGCTCCTCGAACGCCAATTGCTCGACCCCATCACCGCGGCCACGGCGGCCGTGCGCTTGGAGGCCATCGGCCACGAGGGCAAGCCGGCCCTTATCAAGGGCATCACCAGCAGCGATGCGGAAACACGCTTCTACGCGGCCGAAGCACTCGCCTATCTCGACGCCAGCGAAGCCGCCGCGCCCCTGGCACGCGCCGCGCGCGAAGAGCCGGCTTTCCGAGCTTATGCCCTGGCCGCCCTGAGCACGATCGATGACCTCGCCGCCCACGAGGAACTCGTCAATCTGCTGGAAGTCGCCAGCTCCGAAACGCGCTACGGCGCCTTCCGCGCTCTGTGGGCCATGAATGCCAACGACCCCCTCATCCGCGGCGAGAATCTAGGCGGGCAGTTCAGTTATCACACGCTGTCGACCACCAATGCCCCCATGATCCACGTCACGCGCAGCTATCGGCCCGAGATCGTGCTGTTTGGCCACGACCAGGCGCTCGAGGCGCCCTTCTTGCTGGAAGCCGGCAAATCGATCCTGGTAAAGGCCACCGCCGGCGACCGCGTGACCGTCAGCAAATTCGCGGTCGGTCAACCGGATCAGAAGCGCGTCGTCGGCACCAAGGTGGACGAAGTCATACGCGCCATCGTGGTGCTCGGAGGCACGTACCCCGACGTGGTGCAAGCCTTGCAACAAGCCAAGAGCTGCCACGCCTTATCAGGTCGCTTTGAGGTGGACGCCTTGCCGGATAACGATCGCTCATACCGGCCGCACGCTGACCTAGCCGACGAGCCCGTGGGTCCGGCCAAGAAGGCCGAGGAACGGATTGTAGTCGCGAACCCTCTGCCGGACCTGTTCTCAACCAAGAAACGCAAGTTTTTGAGGTAAAAGCCTGGCTCTTCATTTGGGCCCGGAAGGCCCTAAATCCCCGGCCAGCCACCGCCTGGCTTGTTAAAATGGAGTAGCCCTCCCTGGCGGCCGCGCAAGGCATAAGTCCAGCCGCAGCCTCTCACTTCATACCATGCTCAAAGCCCTGGAACTTGTCGGCTTCAAGAGCTTTGCCGACAAAACACGGCTTGAATTCCCGCGCGGCATTACGGTGGTCGTCGGTCCAAACGGGTCCGGCAAGTCGAACATCGTCGATGCCATCAAATGGGTGCTGGGCGAGCAGAGCGTCAAGAGCTTGCGCGGCAAGGAGATGGTCGACATCATCTTCAACGGCTCGGCCGACCGCCGACCGCTCAATGCCGCTGAAACGACGCTCACCTTCGATAATTCGCAGCGCCTGCTGAGCGTCGACACGCCCGAAGTTCACGTGACCCGCCGCGTCTATCGCAGCGGGGAGGGTGAATACCTGATCAATCGTCAACCGTGCCGGCTGCGCGACATCCGCGAGCTGTTTTCCGGCACCGGCGTGGCCACCGAGGCCTATAGCGTCATTGAACAAGGCAAAGTCGACATCCTGCTGCAGTCGTCGCCACGCGAGCGGCGGCTCATTTTCGAAGAAGCGGCAGGCATCAGCCGCTTTAAAGCCAAGAAAGTGGAGTCGCTGCGGCGGCTCGAACGGGTCGAGCAAAACTTGCTGCGCCTGTCGGATATCGTTGACGAAGTCGAAAACCGGTTACGTGCCGTTCGCCTGCAGGCCGGCAAAGCCCGTCGCTACAAAGAGTATTCGGATCGCCTGCAATCGCTACGAACCCAGATCGCGCTCGTCGACTGGCGCGCGTTGACGGCGAAGATCGACGATGCCGAAGCGCAGTTAGGCGAGCTCCGCGCCGTGATCCAGGCGCAGATCAATCTGGCCCTCGCGCAGGAAAACGAGGCACACGCTCTGGAAGCCCAGCTCGACGCCGCGGATATCGCGACGCGGGCGAGCGAGAGCGAGATTGCACAAATCCGCGAACGCATTGCCGCCGGCGAGGCGGCCGCCGATCACGAGCGTCGTCACGCGCTCGACTTGGAAGATGCGATCGTTCGCTATCGGCGCCAATTGACGTCGATGGGCGTTCGCGCCGGTGACCTGCTGCAACAATTGCGCGAGGTCCTAACCTCGGTCGAACAAGCCGAACAAGAGCATCGCGACGTCGCCCGCCGGTTGGCCGAAGAGGAACGCACGCTAACGCGGCTGACCTCCGAGGTCGACGAGCTGCGCAGCGATATCGATCGCCGCCGCACCGCGCAGATCGAAGCCATGCGCACCGCCGGCGCCTTGGCCAGCCAGATCAGCGCACTCGAGTCGCGCGTGGTTTCGCTCGAGGCTGGCCGCGAGCGAAGCGGCAAGCGGCTGGCTGAATTGGCCGCCGAGCACCAGGCACTCGATGGGCGCGCGACTTCGCTGGCACAAGAGCTCGAGCGCACATCGACTGCTTGCGCTCAGTGTGAAGAGCGGCTCGATAACATCAAAACCGCGATCGCACGTTGCCGGGCAGAGCGTGCCAGCGCGCGCGAGCAGTTAGTCGAGACCCGCGAGCGTCGCACACGTGCGAGCGAGCGGGCCGCGGTGCTCGAGGAGCTCGAACGTCGCCGCGAGGGCATCGGGACGGGCACGAAAAATCTTTTGGCCCGGGCGGCCCAAGCCAAATCGGGGCCGCTCGCGAACGTGCGCGGCCTGGTCGCCGATTTGTTGCACGTTCGCTTGGAAACCGCCCCCATTATCGAGGCAGCTCTGGGCGACTTGAGCCAATGCGTCGTGGTGGATAAGAGCACCGAGCTGATCGCGCATTTGGCCGCGTCAGGCGAGTTGGACGGGCGCGTGGGCCTCGTCCGGCTCGACGCTCCGCCGGTCAAGACGCACCTGGATGCGGTGGATCTCGGCAAACAAGCGGGCGTCGTGGGGCGCGCGGACCAATTCGTGGAAACCGAGCCAGCCTACGCCGGCCTCGCCAGGCAGTTGCTGGGGCGCACGTGGATCGTGGAAACGCTCGCGCATGCGATCGCGCTGGCGGACTCGGTGGGGCGAGGGCTCGACTTTGTCACGCGCGACGGGGAGCTGTTGTCGGCCGATGGCACGGCCTGCCTGGGGCCACGAACTGGCTCGGCCGGCTTGATCTCCCGCCGTAGCGAGCTGCGCGAGCTGGGCGAGCAAATCGCGCGGCTCACGCAAGCGTGCGAGGCTCAGCAGCAAATCTGCTCCGACCTGGACGAACGAATTAGCACGCACGAGACCGAGCTCCAACGAGAATCCGCCGAGCTCGCCAAAGCCCACGAAAGCCACCAGGCCGTCCAGCTTCATCGACAAGCCGTGGCCGAACGCTCCTCGCAGCTTGACTCTCAAATCCAAGCACTCGAGGCCGAGTGTGCCTTGACGGCGCGCGAGCATGCCAAAGCCCAGGAGACGCTCGCGTCGGCCCGCACGCAACTCGCCAAGAATGAAACGGCACTCGCGCAACTGGAAAGCCAACTGACCTCCGCCGCCAGTGAGCTTGCCGGGCGGGAACAGAATCGACAGCGTGCCAGCCGCGAGGCGGCCGCCGCAAAGATCGAAGTCGTAAAAAGCGAGCAACGGCTCACGCACTTGCGCGCTGAAAAGATTCATCTCGAACGCGATCAGCAAGAGCGCAGCCGCACGTTGGCCGACAGCCGCTCGCAGCTCGCGATCGCCGTTGAGCGGTTGCGCGACGCCGAGCGCGAAATCCTGGCTTGCGAGAGCGAGCTGGCTGAGTTGTATTTGCGCAAAGAAAATGTGGCCGCCGTGGCGGCCAGGCACACCGCCAGCCGCGAGCAATGGCGCGCGAAGAATCTGGCCATCCGCGCCGAAGCCGAGCGGGCTCGCAACCGGCAGCGCAAGCTGGAAGCCAGGCTGCACGCGGGCGAGCTCGCCGCCACCGAGGTGCGGCACGAGCGCAGCGCCCTGGCCGATCGCTTGCGCGAGGATTACAGCATCGAGCTAGCCGACCTCGAGCTGCCCGTCTCCAGTGACGAACTCGAACAGCGCGCCAACGTCGAGCGCGAAATAAGCGACTTGCGCGCCAAGCTGAACAGCATCGGGGGCGTGAACCTGGACGCGCTGGCTGAGCTCGAAGAGCTTGAGACCCGCTATGCCACGCTCTCGGCCCAGCATGCCGACCTGACCGCGGCGAAGAACTCGCTCGAAGCCATCATTGGCAAGATCAACGCCGACAGCCGGCGGCTGTTCTCGGAGACGCTGGAGGTCGTGCGCGGCCACTTTCAGTCACTGTTCCGCAAGTTGTTTGGGGGCGGACAGGCCGATATCGTGCTCGACGAAGGAGTGGACATTCTCGACAGCGGCATCGAGATCGTCGCGCGGCCGCCCGGCAAAGAACCGCGCAGCATTTCGCTTTTGAGCGGCGGAGAGAAGACGCTGACTTGCGTGGCCATGCTGCTGGCCATCTTTCGCAGCCGGCCCAGCCCTTTCTGCGTGCTGGATGAAGTGGACGCCGCTCTCGACGAGGCCAATATCGAACGATTTATCTCCGTGTTGCAGGAGTTTCTCGCCTGGACGCAATTCATCGTGGTCACGCACTCCAAAAAAACGATGACGTGCGCCAGCACCCTGTACGGCATCACCATGGAGGAATCGGGCGTTTCGAAGCGCGTGTCGGTGCGCTTCGAAGATGTCAGCGACAATGGCGAGATTCTGAACGTGCGCCCCGATCGAACCGATGGTGAATCGGAAGACGACGTTCAGGCTGCGTGAGAGAGCCGCACGCGGCAGCTCACATATTGAACGGGCGTGGCGTGAAGCCAATCAACAGGAAGGCCAGCGTCAGCCAGCCCAAGATCACGCGTCCCCTTGTAAGCGGCTCGTCGTCGTTGGCCGTGGGGGCGTGATTCGGCCCCATCAATAGCAGCAGGACAAGCATCAGCGACCATTGCGGTGTGCGCGTGTAGATGACGGCCGCCAGCGCGGCGAGTAGCAAAAACGTGGCGACCAGGTGGGCCTTCTCGCGCAGGATGGCGTACAGCACGTGGCCGCCATCGAGCTGGCCGATGGGGAACAGGTTGACCGAAGTAATCAGCACACCGACCCAACCGGCATAGGCCAAGCTGTGCAAAATGACGTCATGCCCGGGCGGAATAGGTCCGAAGAACCACTTTACGATCCACTGGAACAAGAGTGGGTCTCCCAACATTCCTTGGACACCCGGCGGCACGGCCCGCAGGTCGGACCAGTAAAGCCCCACCACGCTGCACGCGAGGGCCGGCACCAGGCCTGCCAAGGGCCCACTGATGCCCACGTCGAACAGCACACGGCGGTTCGGCATTTGTCCGCTCATGCCGATCACGGCCCCCATCGTGCCCAGCGGCGACAGCGGAAAAGGAATGAAGTACGGCAAACTGGCCGGCACGTGGTAGCGGCGGGCTTGCACATAGTGCCCAAGCTCGTGCGAGAGCAGGATGAACATGATGGCTGCCGCGTAGATGGGCCCCCCAACGGCCAACGTCGAAAGACAGGTCGCCCCAAACAGCAGTAAGGGCAGCAGCAACCGCCGCGGCCGCACGTGCTGGCGGTCCGCCGGATCAACCGCCGTCTCCGGCAGCACCATCGGTCCGCCTTGCGACTCATCAGGCCATGAAGGGGTGGGATAACTCATGGGAGCTCGTCCGCAGTGCGCTATTTCGACGATCGCATAACGACGAAAACATGGGAATTGTAGGACCCGGCCGTACGGGAGCAACGACGCTTCGGCCCCATCGCGGCAACCGCGCAGCCTAAACGCCGCAAAATAGCGTAGAGCCCGCTCGTCTGCGCTCGTTTTACAATGGATGCTTCGGTTGACACGTGTGGCGATGTGAATTACATTTTTTCACTTCTCCGGTCCATTGATGCGGCCACGCCGGCGAATCCGGAGGTGGCTGCGAAAGAGGCGTTCGGCAGGCAACTGCCCCGGGCGCGGCTTCGGACCTGTTGACGAACGTTGCTGTCCGTCGATTTCGTGGACGCCCTGTGCCGGTTTTCCAGGTCTGCTGGAACTCCACTCGGGTCGCCAGACGGGCCAGCGGGCGGGTAGTTAGGGCGGCTGTTGATGCACGATTGGCGTTCCCTGCGTCAGCGCGATCGGCGCTTGCCTCTCGAGGCAAGGGCACTCGCTGGCGCGCGGCGCGGAAACCGACCCGCCCTTGATTCCCATCTGAAGACATCCATTGCCGACTGGCTTGATTTGCCTGACTCGTGGCAAATGCCAGCCGGCCGCGAATATACAACCATTGGAAATACCTGAAGCCTTTTAAATCTGGAGAATCGGCGTGACTTCCTTCCGTAAGTTTTCAATCTCGAAGTTTTGCGCCGCCCTCGGCGCGCTGGCAGCATGGCTGGTCTCAGCTCAGGCGGCGCTGGCTAGCGAAGCCCAGCTCGCCATCCCCGACCTGCACGAAGGCACCTTCACGATCGGCGGTAACACGATCAGCGCCTGGAATCTGCTGTTTGGCGGGGCGTGGGTCATCATGGGCACGCTGGGCATCAGCCTGTTTTTGCGCCATCAGATCAAGAACCTGCCCGCCCACCAGTCGATGCTCAATATTTCTGAAATCATCTTCCAAACCTGCAAGACGTATCTCATCCAACAGGGCAAGTTCCTGCTGATGCTGTTTGTTCTGATCGGATCGGCCATGACCTACTACTTCATGGCTCTGCAAGGCGAAACCCTCGAGACCGCGCTCTTGGTTCTCTTGTTCTCGATTGTCGGCATGGTGGGCTCCTACTGGGTGGCCTGGTACGGCATCCGCGTCAACACCTATGCCAACTCGCGCACCGCGTTTGCTTCGTTGCGCGGGCGCCCCTGGGACGTGGTGAACATTCCGCTACGGGCAGGCATGTCGGTCGGCTTGTTCCTAATTTCTCTGGAGCTCGTGATGATGGTCATCATCTTGCTCTTCGTGGATCGGAACATTGTCGGCTACTGCTTCCTGGGTTTTGCCATCGGTGAGTCGCTGGGCGCTTCGGCCCTGCGCATCGCGGGCGGTATTTTCACCAAGATCGCGGATATCGGTTCCGACTTGATGAAAATCGTCTTCAACGTCAAGGAAGATGATCCGCGCAACCCGGGCGTGATCGCCGACTGCACGGGCGACAACGCCGGTGACTCGGTCGGCCCCACGGCCGATGGCTTCGAGACGTACGGCGTGACGGGCGTGGCCTTGATTTCGTTTATTACGCTGGCCATTCCGCAGGAACAGGCGGACTTGCAGGCCAAGTTGATCGTGTGGATCTTCGCCATGCGGTTCTTGATGGACTTCATGTCCGGCGTTTCGTACTTCGTCAATCAGGCCATTTCTGAAAAGCAATATGGCCACTTGAAGGAATTCGACTTCGAACAGCCGCTCACGCGACTGATCTGGATCGCGGCCATCTTGTGCATCTCGACCTCGTTTTTCATGAGCTGGCTGCTGTTGGGCGACCTAAAGGTTGGCGACACCGAGTGGCCGAAACTGTGGTGGCAGCTTGCCTCGATCATTAGCTGCGGCACGCTGGCCGCGGTGCTCATTCCCGAGTTCACCAAGGTTTTCACCAGCTCTCACTCGAAGCACGTGCACGAAATCGTGACAGCCTCGCGCGAGGGCGGCACCTCGCTCACCATCCTGTCGGGCCTGGTGGCCGGTTACTTCAGCGCCTTCTGGATGGGACTGTTGATTGCTGGCCTGATGGCGGTCGCCTTTTTTGTCAGCACCTTGGGGCTCGATTCGTTGATGCAAGTATCCTTGTTCGTGGGCCAGCCGCCCGTGGGCGTGGGCTCCATTTTCGCCTTTGGCCTCGTGGCGTTCGGGTTCTTGTGCATGGGACCGGTGACGATCGCCGTCGACAGCTACGGACCGGTCACCGACAACGCCCAGAGCGTGTTCGAGCTTTCGCAGATCGAGCGCATCCCGGGCATTCGCGACCAGATCAAGGCCGAATTCGGTTTCACCCCCGATTTCGAAGGCGGAAAGCATTATCTGGAGGCCAACGACTCGGCGGGCAATACCTTCAAGGCCACCGCCAAACCAGTGCTCATCGGCACGGCTGTCGTGGGCGCCACCACGATGATCTTTTCGATCATTCTGTTGTTGGGCAAAGCGGGCCTGCTGCATATCAGCTTGACCGATGCCCCCGTGCTGTTGGGTTTCATTTGCGGTGGCACGGTGGTCTTCTGGTTCTCGGGAGCTTCCATGCAAGCCGTGACCACCGGCGCTTATCGGGCCGTCGAGTTCATCAAACGCAATCTCGACCTGACCAAGACCGAAGCCAACATCGAAGATTCGAAAACGGTGGTGCGAATCTGCACGCAATATGCCCAAAGCGGCATGTGGAACATTTTCGTGGCGCTCATGTCGATTACGTTGGCATTCGCGTTTTTCGACCCCAACTTCTTCGTGGCCTACCTAATTTCGATCGCCGTGTTCGGTCTGTTCCAGGCCATCTCGATGGCCAACTCGGGCGGATCGTGGGACAACGCCAAGAAGTACGTCGAGGTCGACTTGCGCGAGAAGGGAACCGATCTGCACGCCGCGACCGTGGTGGGCGACACGGTCGGCGACCCGTTCAAGGACACGACCTCCGTGGCGCTGAACCCGATCATCAAGTTTTCCACGCTGTTTGGGCTGCTGGCCGTCGAAATCGCGGTGGGAATCAAGGAAGCCGCCGTCAAGCAGAGCACCGAGGACTATACCGGGATCTTCGGCGTCGTGATGCTGGCGATTGCCTTGGTCTTCGTGTGGCGTTCGTTCTACGCCATGCGGATTCCGGTCGAAGCTCCGGCGGCCAAACCGGCGCACCATTAGGCCGGCCGAACTTTTATGCCCGCCGCTTCACTAGAGGCAGGCACATCGAGCGCGGTGTGCCTGCTTTTTTCTTGCGCCAATTTCGGCGCGCTCTGATCTGCCGATCCGCGTGCGCATGATTTATATTCGAGCCTGGTGTCCAACGCCCACTGGTGATCCCTAAGAAAGCATTTCGACTCATGCATGCAATGCCGCTGGTTCTGATCGTGTTGGCTTGCCTGGCGATTTCGTACCGCTTTTACAGCGCTTTTCTGGCGGCCAAGGTCGCCGTGCTCGACGACTCGCGCGTCACGCCCGCCCATCAGTTCAACGACGGCCAGAATTATCACCCCACGCATCGCTGGGTGCTGTTTGGGCATCATTTTGCCGCAATCTCCGGCGCCGGCCCGCTGATCGGGCCCGTGCTCGCCATCCAGTTCGGCTATTTGCCGGGGCTGGTTTGGATCGTGGTGGGCGTGTGCCTGGCCGGCGCGGTGCAAGACATGCTCGTGCTCGCGGCGTCCGTGCGACGCGGCGGAAGATCGCTGGCCGAGATCGCGCGGGCCGAAGTCGGATCGCTGGCCGGATCGACTGCTTCCATCGCGATTTTGTTCGTCGTGATTATCGCGCTCTCGGGCTTGGGCGTCGTGGTGGTGAAGGCGCTCGGCGGCGAAGAGATCAAGCTTGCCGCCGGAACGGTGTTCCGAATCCCCGCGGGAACGCAACCGACTTTGTCGAGCGACGCCGCGCGGCACTATGCCAGATTGCCGGCCGGCACCCGGATTTCGTACGCAGGTGGAACCGAGCTCGAGCGAGGCGAAGAAATCACCATAGCGCGAACGCGCACAAACATCGCAGACGGCGACGAAGCCTCGCCCTTTGCTCCCAGCACGGATGGCACCTTGCAAATCGTCGAGGGCACCACGCAGGCCGTGCCTGGCAGCTCGTGGGGCACCTTCACCATCGCGTGTACGGTTCCCATCGCGCTCGTCGTGGGCCTGTACATGTACAAGCTGCGCAAGGGGCGCGTTGTCGAAGCTTCGGCCATTGGCGCGCTAGCCGTGCTGGCCGTTACCGTAGCCGGAAACTGGATTCCCGGCTCGGCACTCGAGCCCTATTTTCAGCTCACGCGCAACCAGACGATTCTGGCTATTTGCGCGTATGGGTTCATCGCCTCGGTGCTGCCTGTTTGGCTGCTGCTTTGTCCGCGCGACTACTTGTCCAGTTTCTTGAAAATCGGAACGGTCGCATTGCTGGTTATGGCCGTGGTGGTCGCGAATCCGGAGCTCAAGGCCCCCATGGTGAACGAGCTGTTTGCGGGCGGGGGCGGACCCTACTTCAACGGCGCGATTTTTCCATTCTGCTTTATCTGCATCATGTGCGGCGCGATATCCGGATTTCATGCGCTCGTATCCTCGGGCACGACTCCCAAGATGATCTCCAAGGAGAGCGACGTCCGCCCCATCGGCTACGGGGCCATGCTCATCGAGGGGCTGGTCGGCATCATGGCGCTGATCGCGGCCGCCTCGCTGCCGCCAGGCGACTACTGGGCCATCAACATCGATCTGTCCAAGGTCTCCAACTATGCCGAAAAGCTCGAGCAGATGGGAGCCGCGACCGATAATCTGCCGCAAATCGAGCGGCAAGTCGGTGGCGAGTCGCTGCGCGGCCGCACGGGTGGCGCGGTCACGCTGGCCGTCGGCATGGCGCAAATCTTTCGCGACGCCTTCGATCGCGTGGCAGGGGGCGCCGTGAACCTCGAGTCCGTGATCAAGTACTGGTATCACTTCGCGATCATGTTCGAGGCGCTCTTCATCCTCACCACCATTGATACCGGCACGCGCATCGCGAGATTTCTGTTGCAAGAGGCGCTCGGCAAGATCTACCCCAAGTTCGACCGCACCGATTGGCTGCCGGGCGCGGTGTTGTCGACCGCCATCGTGACCATTGCATGGGGCGGATTGATCTGGACCGGATCGATCGACACGATCTGGCCGATGTTCGGCATCGCGAATCAGATGCTGGCGGTCGTCGCATTGGCAGTCGTGACCACCGTGATGGTGAACGCCGGCCGCGGCCGCTATGCACCACTCACCGTGTTGCCCATGGTGTTTGTGATCTCAACCACCCTCACGGCCGGCTATCAAATGATCACCGGCCCCTTTGCCGCCATGCTCACCGACGGCTGGAAATACGGCGGCTTTCACCCCAGGCTAGTGCAGGGCGTGCTTAACATCGGTTTCACGCTGCTGGTGATCGGATCGATGATCATCATCGTCTCGCAAGCCGTCACGCGCTGGTTGGCGCAGCCGACGCGGCGGCCCGAGCCGGCGGAAACCGTGGTCTAGCCGCGTTTGCGCAAACGCGCCACCGCCACTACTTCGCGCTCGGCGCGCTCAGCTCGTGATCCGACAGCACAAAGCTGCGCGATGAAAAACCAGTGTCGGATCCAATGGTCAACAAGTGTTCGACCGGCAGATCCCATTTGCCGACGCGCGTCCAGCGCTCGCGAACGGTTTCGGTCCGCTCGAGCTTGCCGCTTTCGCCGTTCCAGTACCGCACAACGTAGGTGCGCGGCAGAAAATGCCCTTCGGCGTTCTTTTCATTTTCGAGCACGCTGATCGTCATGTGCTTGCCATCGAGAAAACGGTTCACGACCGTGATCTGCTCGTTCTTGACGCGGTAGCTGCTCGCGAACTGCCCGCCCTCGAACGCCAGCAGCCGCCCGAGCGGATGCTCCGTGTCGTCATCGGCGAACCTTAGTACGGGATGCTCGTTGCTCGCGCTCGCCGCGCGATGCATCGTGATCGATTCGATTTGTTCGTGGGCCCAGCTCGCCAGTGGATCCTCGGCAAAGTCGGTGGAGACCGACCCATCGGCGGCAACCGTTACTTTGCCGTCAAACGGGCGGCCGTCGACCTGGCCTGCGATCTTGGCCTTGAAGCCAGGAAACTCGCGCCACGTGGCGCGCGCGGAAAGCGCGCCTTCAAACGCCTTGACCGCGTCCGGATCGGCCCCGGTCCGCACGACCGGCCACGTGAAGGTGACCGTGGCGAACTCGCGAATCTCGGCGTATTTCAGGTTGCGATGCTCGCCCTGCTGGCGATCAACGTGCGCGATGTACACCGAGAAGGTGCCGTCTCCAGGCGGCTTGAACGTGGCATGGCCCGCCTCGTCGGCCTTGATCTCTTCGCTCGACAGGTCAGCATCGACGGTCGTAAATGTCACGTGTGGCAGCGGCTTGCCGTTGAGCATCGCTTGCAGCGAAACACCATCCTTCTCGAACCGCGCAACTACTTCCAAACGGTCGCCGCGGGACGGTATTCGATTCAGCTCTTCAGGTGTGCCCGCCACGGCCTTGGAGTAGTGCCGCAGCAAGAACGCAGTTTCACCCGGCCGGGCGAGCACTCCGTAGTCGAGCCGGCCATCCACGACCAACGTGCCGCTCAGCGGAACATGGGCGCGCAAGCGGTCGGCCAGCTTGGCCATCGGCAGCGGGCGAAACGCCTGTTGGGGCGTGGCGATCCAGAACTCCCCGGTCGCGACCTTGTCGATATATCGCGGATCACCCGCCGTGGCATATTCGCTGAAGTACACCTCGGCCGCTCGGCCGCCCTCGGCCGCGGGGCGAATGCGAGCAAAGAGGAAATGCGCGTTGGCAACTGGTGTCTGCAGGCCGACAATGGCCGCCGCGATCAAAAATATCCGCCCCATGTTTCACCTCGTCAGGTTCACTTGCAGGCAGTCACATCGACCGATGGACTGCGTTCTAGTCTAGAAGCCGGCTGTGTACGCCACAACCGTTGAACTCACGCCCGCGTTTTCAATCAAGCTTCGCATCCTCTCGGGCTAATACCAGGCGGCGGTGTCCAAACAAGATTGCCTGAGGCCGGGGGGGTAGCGTCGCCACGCGGCCCAGCTCTCGCGCGAGCGCGTCCAGCTCCGACGCTCGATGATGCTCGCGCACGTACTCCTGATGCCGCCAGGTTCTGAAGTTCATCAAGAATATCTGGGCCGTCCGCGCGGAATCGACCGCCACGCGGCAAACCTCGCTATCCGCAACCGTTAGTCCATCCCAATCACGATGCTCGGCCAGCCGACGCCCGATATACAAGTCCTTGCCGGCCATTGCCAGCATGCGTTCCACAATCGCCAAATACTTCGAAAACACCGCCTCATCCGTTTCGATCCACTCATTTTCTTCAAGTGCGATCCGACCGTTTGGCGCGAGCGCTTTCGCCCAGCTCTGCACAAGCTCGAAGGCGCGAGGCAAATGCGTTAACAAATACCGGGCATACACCAGATCATAGGGGCCTCCGGGGAGATCACCGCTGACATCGGCCTCCAGGAATTGAATCCGCTCGTGGGGCGAACTGGCCGCCCGCTGAATAAATGCCGCGGACGTATCCACTCCGGCCACCAGCGCCGTTGGAAATACTTCGGCCAAAAGTCGCGTGGTATGCCCGCACCCACATCCCGCATCCAAGATTCTTACCGGACTGCGGCCGCCCAGTCCCGCAAGAAACTCCGCGCTCGATGGCGCGAACACCTCTGCCAACAGACCCAGGCGCTCGGCTGCAAGTTCGCTGTCTCCGAATTGGTAGATGGCGTCCTTCGTAGCGGCGGATCGGCTCATCATCAGAATCCAAATGCGCTACTCGGGCATGGCGGGACCGGCGGGCGGGCGAAACAATTCCCGAATCGCGCTATTGTCCAGTTCGCCTAACCCGGCGGCTTCGGCACGTTCGAGCAACTGCTGGTGCAGAGTGGACAAGGGCAGGTCTGTGCCGGTTCGCTCAGCGGCCGCCAGCATCAGCCGAACATCCTTCAGATGCTGCGAGAGCCGGGCTTGCGGCGAATACTCGCGCGTGACCATCTTCTGGCCCTTCGTATCCATGACCGTGGAATACGCGGGGCTGGCCTTCAGAATCTCGAGTGCGCGGCGCTCGTCGAGCTCGAGCGCACTTGCCAGCGTCAAGGCTTCGGCCAGAACCGCCCGATTGAGTCCCAAGGCCAGATTGACGACCAATTTCATCTTCGCGCCGGCGCCCCACGGCCCAACATGGAATGCGCGGCTGCCGATCGCGGCAAACAGTTCGCGGCAAGCGGCAAAGGCGGCGCTCGTGCCGCCGGCAAGAATGATCGCCTGGCCGGCGCGAGCTTGTACGCTCGAGCCCGCAATCGTGGCATCAACAAACGCGATGTCACGCGCGGCCAGCTTGACCCCGATTTCCGCCGAATCGCTGGGGTCTCCCGTCGTCGTATCGACCACCAGTTGGCCGGCCCGCAAGGCTGGGCCAATTTCCGCAAGGACCTCGAGCACGACTTTTGCGTCCGGCAAGCTGAACAACAGCACGTCGCACTGCGCCGCCTCGATCGAGCTTGTGGCCGGTCGTCCTCCACGCCGGGCAAGCTCGTCACGCCGCTCGGCCGACAGATCGAATCCAATCACCTCGTGCGCGGAGTGGATGAGCCTTTCCGCGAGCGCGCCGCCGAGGAGTCCCAGCCCAATCATGCCGACTCGCATGAATTCAATCCTCCAGCGGGCCCGCGCTCGTATCGGGAGCAAAGCAAATCACGATCATGCCGAGCACGTAAATGAAGCCGGTGAACGTGCCAACGCGTGCGTAATCGCCTCCGAACAAATGCATCAGTCCACCCGCGCCGAGCACGCTGGCCGCCGCCAGAATGCGGCCGGAGTTGAAGGTCACGCCCGTGCCGGTCGAGCGGACGCGCGTCGGAAACAACTCGGGCAAGTACAAAGGCAGCCAGCCAAAATACGTGACCCCCACAAAACCAAGCAAGAACGCGAAAAAGGGGAACTGCGGGTCCTGTGGATTGAGCACGTGATAGATGTAGGAGCTGGTGGCGAATGACGCCAGGCTGATGAAGAAGTACGCCAAGCGCCGTCCCACCAGGCTGGCGATCCATCCGCCCAACAAGCTGCCAAAGATGGCGCCACCCGAGCGCAAGACCTGGGTCCAGGCCTTCGAGCGCGGATCTTTGGACCTGGCAGGTTTGGCAGCCGTGGTGGTGTCGGCAGCAGCTCCATCCGCGCCGCGCGCTTGATCGGCCGCCAGGTCGGTCCAGGGCACGAGCCAATTTGCGTTGGCCGACGTGCCGATCACGGGAATCGCGCCCAAACAGATGCCGATGAGCGTGCGCTTGAGTAACGGAGGACGGAGGATCTCGGCCAGCGGCCTGGCTTGCTGTCCGGGTGCGGTGGTTGCCGCTGCATGCAACCAACGTGGTGATTCCGGGACCGCCAGCAGGGCAAACACGCCCAAAAGCGCCGGCGCGGCTCCCACCAGCAGCACCCAGCGCCACGACTCCGGCGTCACGGGCACCGCATAACAGATGAAACCCAAAAGCACGAACCCCACATTTGCCGCGGCGCCCATCAGGCCCGCCATCAGCGGACGCGAGACATCGGGCAGGGCTTCGACCGCCAACGACACGGCATTGGGCCACACGCCTCCCACGCCCAGGCACGCAAGAAACCGCAGCACCAGCAGCGTGTAGCCATCCTGTGCAACGTAAGAGACGCCGGTCAGCAGCGAATAACACAAGATGCTGAGCGCCATTGCGCGCGTGCGGCCGGCGCGGTCGCCGAGCCAGCCGAAAATCCACCCGCCCGCGGCGGCGCCAAGCAGAAAGGCGCATTGGAACCAGGCGAACCAATCGCCGACCAGCGCTTCGGCTTCTCCCGATTCGGCGCCCAGCAGCGATAACATGGCCGGCCGGGCGAGCAGGACGAAGCTCGAGATTTCAAGCCCGGCGAACATCCAGGCCGCAAACGCGGTGGCCAAAGTCACGCCGCGCTGCAATCCGGATAGCTCGGTGGTGGACATAAGGATTCCGGTTAGCAACCTGGCCGATGTTTGCTCGCCTTCGCGGTCACTGCAAGGTAGATGCAATCGACCACGCATTCAACTTGGACAGCAGATCGCCATCCAAACGACCCGCTGAGGCGAAGCGGACGGCGTCGGCCACTTCCGTTTGCCTGGCCAGGCCCACGATCGCGCTTGTCACGCCCGGATGCGAGATCGCGAATCGCACTGCCGCTTCCTGCGGCGAGATGCCCGGCGGAAGCAGTTCGCGAAAGCCCTCGGCCCGGCGGCAATCGCGCTCGTACAGCTCGAGCGGAAAGAAGGGCGTCTTGTACGTATGAGGGCTGGGTGGCTGTCCAAGCAAGGCCCCCGCCGCGAACACTCGAATCGCAAACACTCCCATGCTGCGCTGGCTGCAACGGGTGATCAAATTCCCGTGGTTCGTTTCCGCAAAGTCGTCGGGTACCTCGCGACCAGCGCTAGGGTTGAGCACGTGATAAGGGATCTGAATCGTTTGAAACTCGCCCGTGTCGATCACTTGGGCAAGCGCTTCGGGCTCGCCCAACCCGGTCAGCCCCAGGTGCGCGACCAGTCCTTGCCGACGGAGGCGATCCATTTCTTCGAGCAACCCAGCGGCCGAAAGCACGTGAGAGGGCGTGATGGAAGTTGGCTGAGCGGCGGCATCCGCCGTGATGGAATTATGAATTTGCAGCAGGGTGATTCGCTCGAGCCGCAAACGCCGCAAGCTGGCCAACACCGATTCGCGGACGTACCGGCCCACGGCGCTGAGCTGGTTGGGTAGCAGCCGAACCTTCGTCGCGACGTGTACCTTGCCTTCCGCGCCAAGTTCGCCCAGCACGCGCCCGAGGTTCTCTTCCGACCGGCCGTCCCCGTACGTGGCCGCCGTATCGAACCAATTGATGCCGGCCTCGATGGCGGCCCTGATCGTCGCGCGCTGATGCGACTGGTCCGTTCCGACCAGCAACTGCGCGACGGGCCCCGCCCCGAACGCCACCGTCGAAACGCTAAGGCCGGTGGAACCGAGAGTTCGATATTCCATGCGTGCGCCTGGTAAGACGTTGCCGACCGGGCTAGCGCAATTGATCGCAGGCGGCGAGTGCCATGACGGCCATGCTCGTGCCCGCGTGCGTGAGGTAGTGGCGGCTGTCCTGGTGCAACGAGCGGGTGAACCAACGGCCGCTTTCGCGCTGATGCGATTTGAGCCATGCGACACCGCGCACCAAGCGCGCGTCGTCCGCGCGGACGCCAGCCCGACGCGCCAGATAAATAGCCAGTCCGGTGCCATAGCCATCGCTCGTTTGCACGGCTTGCGGCGAGCCATCGGCGCGCTTCCAATCTCCGAGCGTCGCGGCGCTCCAGCCGCCGTCGGCGAGCTGCAATGCGAGGAGGGTATTCAAAACCTCGCTGCGCGCTTCCGCCTTCAGCCAGCCCGGTCGAAACGTGTCGGCCCACAAGAGCATCAGCCGATGATGCAAGGTTGGCAGGGGCGTGGTTTCGAGGTATTTGTGCAATCGCTCGAGGTTTGGCTGCACTTCGGCCGAGTCGGCATAGCTTTCTGGCGCGACCGAAAACGCCAACGCCGCCATCGTGGCGCCAAACTCGTGGTCGTTTTCAAAGGGCGGCCACTCGCAACGAATCCACTCAAAACCGCCGTGATCCTTCTGAACGGATCGCATGCGCTCGAGAGCCGTCCGCGTGGCCGGCCGCAACTTTCCGTCGCGCGCGGCATCATCTGCCGCCAGCACCAGCGCCGTCATCACCACCTCGGCATCCCAGCGCGGGCCCTGCTTGGGCCAGCGCTCGGTCACCAGGTCCTCGGCATACTGGCGCACGGTGCGCTGCGCCTCGTCCGCGGGCCCCAGCGCCGGGCGCGCCAGCATGTACAAATAATTCGTATGGCAGGTCATGCAGTCGTGCTGTTTCTGCCAGGTAAGCGACGCCGAGTCGAGAAAATGCTTGGCCCGCCCGAGCGAAAACTCGCGTGCCAGCGGTTCGTCCGGCGAATTTTCCGACGGCTCGGCCACATTGGCCAGCGTCACGGCCTCGGCATCTGGAGTAGCGGCCGACACAAATGGGATCGCGATCAAGCTCGAGCACACGGCCAGCAACAAACTCATTCGCGACATGGTAATGGTGCTCCTGAAATGCCCCGGTAATTGCCTGGTTATGTTACCCGCTGGCGCGCCAATGGTCACGACCTCGGCTGAGCCGAGATTCCTTGCTAATGCCCGGCAGCGCCGCCGCTGACGCGATGGTCGGGCACAGCAGTAATGGCTCGCGAGCGCGGGTCGACCGCAAGCGTGTGCGCGTCCCCCTGCGACTCGCGGCTGGGCAAAATCTTGTGCCCCAGCCGCCGCAGCTCGTCGACCGCCATCGGGTGTTGTTTCGCGAGTGAGGGCTCGATGCGGATCTCATCGGGAAACCACGCGTGGTGCAACCTGGGGGCATCAACGGCAGCCCTGGCGTCCATGCGGTAATCAATGACATTGACCAGCACGCACAACACCGTGTTGACGATCGTGCGGCCGCCGGGGCTCCCGGTCACCAGAAGCGTGCGCCCATCGCGGCGCACGACAACGGGGCACATCGAGCTTAGCATCCGTTTGCCTGGGGCTATCTGATTCGGCAATGTGCCAATGCGGCCTTTGTTGTTGGTAACGCCGGGAAGCCAGTTGAAATCGTTCATCTCGTCGTTCAGCAAAAACCCGCCACCACGGACGACGACTCGGCTGCCGAACGCCTGCTCGAGCGTGTACGTCATGCTCACGGCCGTCCCGTCGCCATCCATGACGGACACATGCGTGGTGTGCTCGCTTTCGTTGGTCACGGGCAACTCTCCCGCCAGTTGTTCGCTGGGGGTCGCTTTGGCCGGATCGATGCTGCCAGCCAGGCGCCTGGCATAGCTTTTTTCCATGAGCTCGGCCGGAATGTCAGTCGTCGCTGGATCGCCCAAGTACGCAGCCCGTTCGCGATAGGCGCGCCGCATGCACTCGGCCATCCGGTGCTGCGAGGTGGCCGACCAGCGCGCGCTGGGATTGGGTTCGAAGTTTTCCAGCATGTTGAGCGCGAGCGCAAGCGTCGTCCCGCCGGAAGAAGAAGGCGGAACGCTCAGAATTTCGCAATCGCGATACGTGCTGCGCAGGGGCTTACGCGCAATCGGCTGATAGGCTTCCAGGTCATTGGTGGTGACCAGCCCGCCGCCGCGCTCCATCTCGCTCGCAATCAGCTGGGCAACTTCGCCCTGGTAGAACCCGTCTGGACCCTTGTTCGCGATGATCTCCAGCACCCGGGCTAACTCGGGCTGCACCAGCCGATCGCCCGGCTGCCACGCCACGGTGTCAGGGCGAGCGTAGACGCGATGCAGCTCGGCAAATTGTTCACGATCGGAGCGGCCCAGAACTTTGTTCAGTTCCCCGGCAACCGCGGCGTCGAGCGCGAAACCGTCGCGGGCCAGCTTCACGGCTGGCAGGATGAGTTCGCGCCACGCGAGCCGTCCGTGACGCGAGTGGGCGAGCGCCAGTCCACGCACGGTTCCTGGCACGCCGACGCGGCGGTGCGCCGTGCGCGCACTCGGATCGACAAACATATCGCGCGTCGCGGCTGCCGGCGCGACTTCGCGAAAGTCGATCACCGTGGACTCACCGCGCCCAGCAGGCACGATCAGCATGTACCCGCCGCCGCCGATATTTCCCGCGGCCGGATACGTGACCGCAAGCGCGAATGCGGTCGCAATGGCCGCATCGATGGCTGTTCCGCCGCGCTTGAGCGATTCGGCCCCGACCTCGCTGGCCACCTGGCTGACGCACACCACCGCGCCGTGTTGGAATTGCGAATCGTTACCGCATGCAATTTTCTGAGCGTCGTCCGCGCGCGCCACCGCAACGAGACAAAGCGGTATCGCGAAGAGTCGTGAAATCCGTCGCATGACGCCGCTCGTTCCCAATCCCTAACCCCCAACCCCCAACCCCTACTTCCGTCGTTGGCCCGAAGCTTCGGGCGCATCGTGTTCGGGCACGCGCAGCTCGGTGCGCAGGCGAGCCAGCTCTCGTTCGAGCTCGCGCCGCACATTCGCATAGCCGGCATCCGCGTAGACGCTGCGCAGCTCGCGCGGATCGCTCTCGAGATCAAATAGCTCCCAGTAATCGACATCTGGCGCAAAGAAATGCACGAGCTTGTGACGGGTGGTCACCACCCCGTAGTGCGGGCGGACGTGATGCGGCGTGGGATACTCGTAGTAGTGGTAATAAAACGCGGTCCGCCAGTCGTCCGGCGTGTGGCCTGCCAGAATCGGCTTCAGGCTACGACCTTGCATTTCAGCCGGGATGGAAACCCCGGCCGCATCGAGAAAGGTTTCGGCAAAATCGAGATTCGAAACCAAACGGTCGCATTTGCTTCCCGGCGCCGCAACACCCGGCCAGCGCACGAGCAATGGGGTTCGCAATGACTCTTCAAAAATCCAGCGCTTATCGAACCAGCCATGCTCGCCCAGGTAAAAGCCTTGGTCCGAGGCATAGACCACGATCGTGTTCTCGGCCAGGTTCTCGTCGTCGAGAAACTTGAGCAGTCGGCCGACGTTCTCATCGACCGCTTTCACGCAGCCCAAGTAGTCATGCATGTAGCGCTGATAGCGCCAGCGCACGAGGTCGCGACCCTGCGGGCGCTCCCGCTTAAAGGCGTCGTTTCGCGGGCCGTAGTAGGCATCCCATTGCCGCTGCTCATTGGGCCTGAGGCCCGGCGGCGACTTGAACTTGAGATCCCTATCATTCATGGTTTTTTCGATGGTCATGTCCTGGTCGCGCTCGGCCAGTCCGCGCCCCTGGTAGTCGTCGAACAAGGTGGGCGGCTCAGGATACTTGCGATCGTGGTCGTGCCCCAACAAACGCAACGGCGGCTCCCACTCGCGATGAGGCGCCTTGTGTTGGCACATCAGCAGGAAGGGCCTCTCGGGATCGCGAAATCTCAGCCAGTCCAGACTAATATCGGTGATCACGTCGGTCGTATAGCCTTCGTGCTGAACCGACTCGCCGTTCTGAATCATGGGCGGATGGTAGTACACGCCCTGGCCCGGCAAGATGTGCCAATAATCAAATCCCGTGGGTTCGCTGACCAGGTGCCACTTGCCAACAACCGCGGTTTGGTAACCGGCCGCTTGCAGCAGCTTTGGAAAGGTGGTTTGCGAGCTATCGAAGCGACTGTTGGAGTTGTTATAGAAGCCGTTCAAGTGCGAATACTTGCCGGTTAGCACCGTGGCCCGGCTCGGCCCGCAGATCGAGTTCGGCACCAGGCAGCGCGTGAACAACATGCCTTCGCGGCCGATGCGGTCGATATTCGGCGTCTCGAGCAGCTTGCGCGCTTCGCCATAGGCGCTAACGGCTTGCCAGGCATGGTCGTCGGAAAAGATCAAGACGATGTTCGGACGCTTGGCGTCGGCTGCGAACGCTGCCCCGCAAATGAACACTGTCCCGCAAACAAATGCTGTCCCGCAAACGAGACAGGCGAACGACGCTAAGAACGTTGCCGAAAAGCGGGTCAAGGTCATCATCGCGCTCTGTGGGTGGCTAAAAATCAATGGGGTCGCCGAATGCGCGGCGCGCCTCGACGAGCATGCGCCCGAGACGCCCGCGCTCGGCCATGTACCTGGCGTCTAGCGCCAGATTCGCAAGCTCGTCGGGATCGTTCTCGAGGTCGAATAGCTGCACGTTGCGAACGCCAGACGCGTTATAGGCAATCAGCTTCCACCGCTGGTCACGGATCATGCGCTGACAACCGCGATACGCCGCAAACAGGCTGGGGCGGACCGACTTCTGTTCCCCGCGCAGGATGCCAAGCAGCGAGTGGCCTTCGACCTCGGCTGGAATTGTTGCGCCGGCCAACTGGCATACAGTAGAAAAAAGATCGAACAAGTACACAAGCGCGTCGGACTCGCCGCGCGGGATGCCTGGCCCGGCAATCACCAGCGGGGGCTTCACGTGCTCGTAGAGATTCTGTTTGCCCATCAAGCCATGGCAGCCGCCGACCGCCAGGCCCTGGTCGCTCGAGAAGATGACGACCGTGTTTTCCAACCAGCCGCGCTCGCTTAAGGCTGACATCACGCGGCCGATCTCGTCATCCAAATGCGAAATCGTGGCATAGTAGTCGGCCAAATGCTGCCGCATCTCCTCGGGCGTGCGCGGCCGCTCGGCCAGCAGTTCGTCGCGCACGTCGAGCTCGCCATTGTCAAACGGATGCCGTGGCATGAAATTCTTGGGCAGCGCGATGTCGCTTGCGCGGTACAAGCTCTTGAATCGCTCGGGCGCGAGCCGTGGATCGTGCGGCACGCTCGGCGCCAAGTACATGAACACCGGTTTCGCGGCGTCGTGCTCGCGAATGAAACGTATCGCCTGGTCGGCCATCTCGGTTGCCGTCGCGGCGGTTCGGCCGGCGAGCTCGACATTTTTGTCGAAGGCCGCATGAGCCGCCGGGTAGGAGTTGCCGGGCTTGCCACAATGGAAGGTTTTATAACCCGCGGCTGCCATCACGCGCGGCAGCAGTGACACGCCCGGCGGCACCGCCTTTGCGCGTGGGTCGGGAATCCGCCACAACGAACGTCCCGTCAGCAGCATCGTGCGGCTCGGCTGGCACACGGCCGGAATCATCGAGCCCATGCAATAGGCGTTGGTGAAGTGAAATCCGCGCGCGACCAGCGCATCGAGATTGGGTGTCTTGATCTGTGCGTTGCCGAGAGCCGCGATCGTGTCCCAGCGCTGGTCATCCGCCAAAATGAACAGAATGTGTGGCTTGGAGGCCCCTTCCGCCGCCCGCGCAAGATTCGCAAGCGCGGCGATGAATAGCAGCAACTTGAGGCAGCGGCTCACGACAATTCCCCGGGGCGGCGCGCTCGCACAACCTGGCGGCCCGTAGAACATGGTACGTGGAACATTCTGGTCAGCGCGTCTGCCGATAGCAACGCCCCGGGCCACCAGCTGCTTGTAGAACACGCTGCACGGCTGCGATACATTGAGGGCGACAGCCGGCGCTTGTGGGTACGAACATTCTCTCTTGGCACCGCCAGTTCAATGGACCGTGTCCTGATCATCGTGGGCGACGCAACCGAAACGGTTGACACGCTCTATCCCTATTACCGGCTGCAAGAGGCCGGCCTGGCGCCGGTGGTGGCTGCGCCTGACAAGCGGCGCTATCAGATGGTGCTGCACGAGGTAAAGCCAGGTTGGACCATTACCAAGGAGTGGGAAGGTTACACGATCGAGGCCGACATTGCCTTTCGCGATGTCGAGCCCCGCGAGTACCTGGGCATCTTCTTCAGCGGTGGCCGCGCGCCCGAGTATCTGCGCGACGACGAAGATTTGCTCCGCATCACGCGGCATTTCTTCGACGCCGGCAAGCCCATCGCCAGCGTATGCCACGGAGTGGAAATTCCGGCTCGCGCTGGGTGCGTCAAAGGGCGCCGGATGGCGACCGTGCGCAAGTGCCGCTTCGATTTGGAAGTGTGCGGCGGCATTTTTGTGGACGAGCCCTGCGTGATCGACGGCAACCTGGTGAGTGGCCGCACCTACCATGACCACGGATCGTACGTGGGGCCCTGGATTCAGTTGCTGCTCGCCGCTCGTGACAAACAAGCATCCGCCCGCAGCGGCAATCGATAGACCAAACGGTGCAGCGCATGGCCGACGAGCTCGATATCCACGTTGCTTCACACGCCGAGCTCGAGCAAGCGCACCAAAACGTGTTCGACATTTGGAGCAAGGGAATGTCCCTGGCCGAGCACGTCGCCTATCGGCTCAACTCGCCCTCGCACCAACGCGCCACCTGGTTCGTAGGCACGCTGGATAACCGCGTCGTCGTATCGCTGGGCCGCTACCCGCTGCGCTTGCGCTTGCGCGGCGAGGTGGTTAGCGGAGTCGCCATCGGATCGGTGTATACCGTGCGCGAGTTCCGCGGCCGCGGGTTTGCCGGCCAGCTATTGGACTGGGTCGACGAAAACTCGCGCCAAGCCGGCGCCGCGCTCAGTGTTTTGTATAGCGACATCGACCCGGTCTATTACGCGCGGCGCGGCTATATCTTGTGTCCCTCCTGGGCTGGCTGGCGCGATCCCTGCGACGAAGTTCCCGCGCGCGCGGTGACTCATCGTTTTGTGCCGATCGCGGCCGCGGAGCATCTCGCCAGGATTACGGAGCTGTATGCCAGTTATCACGGCTCTGCCCCCGTATATGTGGAGCGCGACGCCGAATATTGGCAAATGACGCTAAAGAAGTTTCCCAGCGACCAATTCTTCGCGCTCGAAAGTGCGCACCGATCCTGGTCCGGATACGTGCGCGTGGGCCAGAAGGACAACTTGTGGCGAATTACGGACTTCGCCCTATCGGATCAGACCGAGAAACTGGCGGACGCCTTCTACGCGGCGTTCCTGACGCTGGGAGCGGCCGGCGGCGCAAAACGTGTCGGCGGCTGGTTGCCGGATAGCGCGGTCGCAAGACAATTCTTCGAGCTGGAGCCGCGCCAACTCGAGATCACGATGATCCGGCCACTTGTTTGGCGGGGCGAGGTGGACGAAGCGCTCATCGCCTCGACCAGCCGCTTCTGCGAGATCGATCACGTCTAGCGGCCCGCCTCGCGCGAGCCCGAGCGGGCCCGTAGCGAGCGTGGGTTGGCGAGAAAATAGAAGCGGCCATCTTCGGCCCCGCCCAGAAAATCCATCACTCCGTCACCGTCGAAATCGACGACGGCGGGGCTGACGTCGTGCCCCTCGATGTTCTGCCTGGCGATTGAGCCTGCCTGTCGGAAATACCACTTGCCATCGCGCTGGCCGAGTCCCTCGAGCACGTCGGCATTGGCCGAGTTGATCAAGAAATCAAGCTTGCCGTCGCCATTCCAATCCACGACGCACAGCTTGCGACGGCCACTGGCGCCCCCGTCCCGCTCATTCAACCGCAAGGGCTGGCCACTCTCATCGACAAACGCCCGCCTTGGCGGCTTCAGCGCTCGCGCCGAGGTCTGCTCGAAGAATGCCAGGTAGCCTTCGCTATCGAGCACCGCCAAATCGACCAGCCCATCGCCGTTAAAGTCGTAAGCCACCGGAGTGGTGCGCCATTGTGTCACCAGCTCACGCGGTTTGGGCTGCCACCATGTCCACTCTGGTTTGGGCGGAGTCCCCGGCCAGGCGACTTCAATGGGCTGAGCGGCCGACAGTTTCGGCTGCGTGCGCGAGCCGATATTGCGCAGCCATTCCACACGCCCCCAGATCGAATTAAAGACGATGTCGGGCAATCCGTCTCCATCCCAGTCGGCGATCGAAAAAGTTGTGTATCCCCACTTGGCTTCGGCGGGCCCCTGCACGCCACCATTCGGGCCAGCCATGATGCGGAACTCGCGACCGCCCGCTTCTACCCGGGTTGGGGCGGCCCAGCGCGGCTGGCTGATTCCCGGCCCGCTCAGATTCTCAAAAAACTCGACTCGGCCGGCAGTGTTCCCCGACAAAAGATCAGTGTCCCCGTCGCCATCCCAATCGAATCCCACGGGCGTCGCGAGCGCACCGCACTTGAGCGTATCGGCCTGTTGCCGGAAGTAACGCGGCTCGAAGAATCGCGGCGCGCGATCGTCCCCCAGCTCGCCCGAGTTCTCGACGAGCGCCACGCGGCCGTCTTCGTCGCCCACCACCAGGTCGATATCGCCGTCGCGATCCCAATCAAACGCGATCGGCACGATCATCTGCACCTGCATGGCGAGTGGCCGGCCGTGGGCATCTCGCAGTCTGACACCCGACGCGAAGTGAGCTGAAGAGCGCGAGCCGGTGTTCTCGAAATATGTGAGCCCATCGAGGAACTCGCCACACAACAGATCGAGATCGCCATCCCCGTCAAAATCCGCGAAATTTGGGGTTGGACAGCCATACGTGTCGACCGGCTTCCCGCCCGCCTGCACCTGGGCCGGAGCAGCGTAGCTCGGCCTGGCAGTCGTGCCCTCGTTCCGCAACCAATACACGAATCCATGCAGTGGACCGTTCTTCCACACGCCATGCTCGTCAAAGGCCGCGTCCCAGCCGTAGTCGCTCCAGTCCTCGATCCCGACAACCAGGTCGAGCGCCCCGTCGCCGTCATAGTCGGCGTAGCGCCACTCGTTGTGGCGGATGGGATTGGCTCGCGGCCGTGGCGCATGCCCACGCGGCACGTGAATGATGCCAGGCGCGGGGATAGAAACGCCCTTGTCCAACCCGCTGCGCAGGAAGTCCGGGTATTCGCGACCCGGGCTCAAGACGCGCAGCGAACCCTCGGCGTAGCTGGGTAGCACGTAGTGGACCGTGGAGCTCAGGCGCCGCGCCGGCTTGAACACGGGGAACTTGTTGCGCGCCGTGTCGCCCTCGGCATTCTCGAACAGCCACACGCCATTCGATGGCTTGTCTGGGCACGAAACGATGAGATCGAAGTCTCCGTCGCCGTCCGCGTCGCATGGCACAGGCCAGGCCCACAGGCCCACGCCCAACTCCACCACCAGGCCCGGATGGTTAAATGGCAAACGCGAAAGCTCTTCCCCATGCGAACCGATGACGCATGCACCCAGCGCACAAAAGCAAGCCGCGATGCGAACAACAAAGACTGATGACATGGAAGCTCGAAGTCCGTAAGCTAACCGGCTACATACCAACGTCGATGAAGCTGGTCTATATTACCTCGCAGCGTTGCGGGCCAAGGTGCCAAGGCGGACGACCTCATGCCGGAACGGACAGTATTGCTCGCGCTGGCGCTCGCGGCTGTCAGTGGCCTGCTCGGCTTGCTTTTCCCTCGCCGCTCCCCATGGGGTCAGCGTCTCACGACGCTCGTGGCCGTCGCAGCCGGCAGTCTAGGGTTGGCAGGCGTCGCTCATTATTGGCAGCGCGGGGACAGTGAGGCCATTGTCTACCCGTGGAATCTGCTGCCCGGGGCCGAGTTCCACGTGCTGGTCGATGGGCTATCGGCCGTCTTCCTGGTGCCGATCTTTGCCGTCTTTTTGCTCGGAAGCATCTATGGGCTCGGCTACTGGCGACAAGCCGAGTATCCGGACAGTGGCCGCAAACTGCGCGTATTTTATGGGTTTCTGGCCGCTGGCATGGCCGTGGTGGTCGTCGCGCGAAACGCAATCCTGTTCATATTTGGCTGGGAGGTCATGGCGCTGTCGGCGTTCTTCCTGGTCGCGACCGAAGACGAGCGCGCCGATGTCCGCGCGGCGGGCTGGCTGTACCTGGTGGCCACGCACACGGCGACCTTGTCGCTGTTCGCGACGTTCATGTTGTTTCGCGCCGCCAGCGGTTCCTACGACCTGGTGCCGATCGCAACGGGCGCGGCCACGCCAGCCATGTTGAACTCGATCTTCGGGCTGGCACTGCTGGGGTTCGGTATCAAAGCCGGCATCATGCCGCTGCACGTGTGGCTGCCCACCTCGCATGCCATGGCTCCCAGCCACGTCTCGGCCATCATGTCGGGCGTGATCATCAAGATGGGCGTGTACGGTTTAGTGCGAATGAGCTCGCTCTTGCCCCTCACGGTCGAATGGGGCGTGATCGTGCTGGGTCTTGGCGCGATATCCGCGGTGCTGGGGGTCGCTTTCGCGATTGGCCAACAGGATCTCAAGCGTCTGCTCGCCTACAGCAGCATCGAGAATATCGGCATCGTGTTTCTCGGTCTGGGACTGGCGATGTTGGGTCGTTCGCTCGAACGCCCCGATCTGGTCGTGCTCGGGCTGGCCGGCGCGCTGTTGCACGTGGTGAACCATTCGTTCTTCAAGAGCATGCTCTTCCTCGCGGCCGGGTCGGTGATCCATGCCACGCACACGCGCGACATTGATCTGCTAGGCGGCTTGTCGAAGCGGATGCGGTGGACGGCGCTGGCGTTTGTGATCGGCGCCGTCGCCATCTGTGGTTTGCCGCCGCTCAACGGGTTCGTGAGCGAGTTCGTGATCTACCTGGGTCTGTTTGGCACCTTGGGCGCGGATCATCACGCGCTGGTCTCCGCGGTGGCGTTTGGCGCGCCTGTGTTGGCCTTCGTGGGCGCGCTGGCGGTTGCCTGTTTTGTACGCGCCTATGGCGTCGTGTTCCTGGGCGTGCCTCGCACCGCGCCGGCATCGCACGCGCACGAGTCGCCCCCCAGCATCCTTTTCGCGCTGGCCGTGCTGGCGCTTGGTTGCATGGCGCTGGGCTTGTACCCGCCACTGGCCGTGTTGCCGCTAGGGCAAGCGGTGCAGGCTTGGGCGCCAGACATTGCCGACGCTACGGCCGATCTCGAGCGGCTCGTGCCTTGGCAACCGCTTTCCACCCTCGCCCTGAGCCTGGCGGCTGGGCTGGCCGCCGTCGGCACACTCTTATGGACACAACTGGGCCGTTCCCGCGTTCATGAATCGGTGACTTGGGGATGCGGTTATCAGGGCGGAACCCCGCGCATCCAGTACACGTCCAGCTCCTTCGGCGAAATGCTCGTGGGGCTGTTCTCCTGGGCGCTGCGGCCGCGCATCCACCTGCCATTTATCAAGCAGTTGTTCCCGCAGGAAAGCTACTTCCGCAGCCACGTGCCAGACCCGGTGTTGGACGAGGCGGTGGTGCCTGGGCTGTATTGGTCCGCGAACTTGCTGGCCTGGTTTCGAGTGTTCCAGCAGGGCAGCATCCACTTGTACCTGACTTACATCTTTGCCGCGCTGCTCGTGTTGCTCCTTATTCCCCAATAAGTCTCATGCACGATCCCATTAACACGGCGATTCAGATTGTGGTGGTGCTGCTGCTGCCCCCGCTATTGCAGGGCGTGATCGGCAAGACCAAGGCGCTGTTCGCCGGCCGCATGGGTCCGCCCTTCCTGCAGCAATACTACGACCTTTTCAAATTGTTTCAGAAGGATTCCGTGTTCAGCACCACCACAACATGGATCTTCCGCGCGGGCCCCGTGGTGGCATTGGTGACGGCCTTCGTCGCGGCGCTGTTTATCCCGATGGGCAGCCCGCGCTCGGCCGTTTCTTTCGTGGGCGATCCCATCGTGCTGGCCTATGTGCTTGGGCTGAGCCGGTTCTTTACCACTTCGGCGGCGCTCGACACGGGTTCACCCTTCGAAGGCATGGGGGCCGCGCGAGAAGTCACGTTTGCCTGCCTGGCCGAGCCGGCACTCTTCCTGGGCTTGTTAGTGATTGCAAATCTCACCGGGTCGCTACAACTGGACACCATGCTGGGCACCGTTACCGACCACTGGTCGACCGAAGGCGCGTCGCTCGCGCTGGTACTCACCGGTTGGTCGATCGTGCTGTTGGCCGAGAACTGTCGCATCCCCTTCGACGACCCCAACACACACCTCGAGCTCACGATGATCCACGAGGTGATGGTGCTCGATCACAGCGGGCCCGCGTTTGGCATGATCCTGTACGGTGCTTCGATGAAACTGCTGATTTTCTCGGCGCTGGTGGTGCGGCTGCTCATTCCGCTGACAGGGCAGGGGCCGTGGCTGGATTGGCCATTGTTCATCGCTGGAGCACTCGTCGTCGCCGTGCTGGTCGGCGTCATGGAATCCTCGATGGCGCGCTTGCGGCTCACGCACGTGCCAGCCTTGTTGATCTCGGCCTGCATGCTTTCGGCCTTTGGCTTCGTGCTGTTGATGAGGTGACGCCATGTTTGAATTGTTTGACGTCGCCCTGATCTTGGCGGTGGCCCTGAATTTCGTGTTTCTGGGCGTCAGCCGCACGCGCGCGGTTATCAATGCGGTGGCCCTGCAAGGCGCGCTCATCGGCACGTTCATCCTGTTTGTGCAGCCCGACGTCGGATTGCGCGGGATCCTGCTGGCGCTGGTCACGATCGCGCTCAAGGGCCGGATTATCCCCACTTTCCTGCTGCATGCCATGCGCGAAGCCGACATCCAACACGAAGTTGAACCCGTGGTGGGGTTCATCCCGTCGCTGCTGTTGGGCGGAGTGGGGACCGCCCTGGCGATCGCCTTTTCGAACACACTGCCACTGACCAGCGAGCACGCGCACCTGCTGCTGGTGCCGGCTTCGTTCTCCACGGTGTGGACCGGCTTTCTGCTTTTGACCACGCGGCGGCAAGCCATCATGCAAGTCTTGGGATACCTGGTCCTCGAAAATGGCATTTACCTGTTTGGCCTGCTGCTCTTGGAAGCCATGCCGTTCTTGGTCGAAATGGGCGTGCTGCTCGACGTGTTCACCGGCGTCTTCGTGATGGGAATTATCGTGCACCACATCAACGTCGAGTTCGATTCCATCAGCACGGCTTACCTGCGAAACCTGAAGGAATAATCGGCCGATGGTCTACCTCCTGGTTCTGTTCCCGCTTGCGATCGCGGCGGTTACCTTTTCGCTGCAATCCGAGCAGCGCAGGCGCTGGATGGTGCCGCTGGCGGGCACGGGTCAGTTGGCACTGGTGGCCTGGACGATTACGCAGTCGAAGCCCGAAGAGCTTTCCGGCCTCGGCGGCTGGCTGCTGCTCGACGCGCTCGGCAAGGTCGTGCTCGGGTTCATCAGCGTGCTGTTCTTTGTGTGCGCGCTGTATACGCCCGGCTATTTAGCGTTGCGGCCGGATCGGCCCAATCGCGTGTTCTGCACCAATCTGCTCGCCTCGCTGGCAATGATGACTCTGGTAACCTTGTCGCACCACCTGGGACTGATGTGGGTGGCCATGGAGGCCACCACGCTGTTGAGCGCTCCGTCGATCTACTTCAACCACAACGCCCGTTCGCTGGAGGCGACCTGGAAGTATCTGCTGATTGGGTCGGTCGGGATTGCGCTTGCGCTGTTCGGCTCCTTCTTTCTGGCCTACTCGGCGTTGAAGGTCGGGCTCGAAACCACGTTGCTATTCGATCAATTGATCGCGGCCGCGCCCGAGCTTTCGCCGCCCTGGCTGCATGCTGGGTTCGTGCTGTTGTTCGTAGGTTATGGAACCAAGATGGGCCTCGCGCCCATGCACACTTGGAAACCCGACGCCTATGGCGAAGCGCCTGGAATGGTGGGCGCGCTGTTGGCCGGCGGGGTCACCAGTTGCGCGTTTCTGGCCATCCTGCGCATCTATCAGATCTGCCGCGCCGGTCCGGAGGCCGAGTTCGCTCAGAACATCATGGTGCTGATGGGACTGTTCTCGATGGCCGTGGCCGCCGTGTTCATGGTCCGCCAGAGAGATTTCAAGCGCATGCTGGCCTACAGCAGCATCGAGCACATGGGCATTTTGGTGCTGGGAGTGGGTATTGGCGGCGCCGCTATTTACGGGGCGCTATTGCACTTGATCAACAACGGACTGACCAAGGGGGTGCTCTTTCTCTCGGCTGGCAACATTCACCGCGCGTATGGCAGCAAAGTGACGGATCACGTGCACGGGGCGATTCGCCGCGTCCCGCTTTCCGGGGCCCTGTTTCTGCTTGGCTTTCTCGCAATCACCGGTTCGCCCCCGTTCGCGCCGTTCGTCAGCGAGTTCACGATCGTCAGTGAGGCGATGAATACCCATCAGTTCTGGACGGGCGGGTTATTTCTCACGCTCATGGCCATTGTCTTCATGGGAATGGGCGCAACCGTGCTAAGCGTGGTGCTGGGGAAACCCGATGAGCAAGCCGCCCACACCACCATCCGCGATAGCCTGGCCACCAGTGGTCCGATTTTGATCGTGGCGACCCTGGTGGTCCTGCTCGGAATCGTGGTTCCCGCCCCCCTGCAACAGGCTTTGCGCGAGGCGGCGGCACTGCTGGGCGGCTGAAGAAGCTTCGCCCAGGTTCGGTACGTGGTTTGCACCTCCGCTTGGTGCCGCTCTCGTGGTACGCGCCGCCACGCGCCCAAAGGGGGCGTTCGGCCTGCGTGCCAGTCACCTCCGGCAGGCGTGGATCTCGTAAGCGCATCCGGCCGTCGGCGGCTCCGAGCGGTACTAAATCAGTGCCGGTCTATACCCCATCCTTATGCTCACGATCAACCGCACGCCTCGGCTCGCGAACCTAGTTCTGTTGGCGGGCCTGTTCACTTCGCTATCGAGCTCAGGCTTGCTCGCCGAACAGGCTGCCACGCCGGCAGCTCACGACTCCGCGGCCGACCAGGTCCTCAAAAAGCGCGAGGCCGTCGCCGCCCGCATCGCACAGCTCACCGCGGAGCACGACAAGAAAAAAGCTGAGCAGAAGGCCGCCGACGCCACGAAATCCGAGGATGATACGGCGGACGAAACGTTAAGCCTATTGAGATCGCTCGATGGGATTTACACCCAGCAGTTGACCGTGCTCGCCCAGCGGCGGCAGCTTACGGATCAGATCAAGCAGGGTGAAAACGAACTCGAATCGCTGGACAAGTTCGCGCTGGATGAGCCGAAACCCTACTCGTTCTTGCTGCTGGACAATCTGAAAGACCAGTTGTCACTGGAAGCCGAACGTCAAGACGCGGCCCAAGCCGATCTGAAATCCTCCAAGCAACTGCTCGAAGGCGCTCACACGCGCTTGGACGACGGCAAACAAGACTCCGCCACCGTTCGACCCGGCGGCAGCGGCGACGAGCTCGCCGCGGCGGCACTCCCACTGACCATCGAACGCGCCAACGTGGCCTTGAGGCAGTTTGAAGTCGAGGTGCAGACGCTGCGAGTGGACTTCTCCAAAGCCCATCAGAAGTTGCTCGCCAAAAAGATCGAGATCGTCAAGAAAGACGTGAAGTTCACGCCGCAAGACCGCGAAACAAAGCTCGATCAGATCGCCACTACGGAAACCGAGCTCAGGCGACTGAGAAAGGAAGCGGAAACCCACTTCCAGCAGCTCGAGTCGGACAAAAAGCCCGCACTGGACAAGCTGGGCGACGAAAAGGCCAAGCCCGGCCTGATTGACGCCGCCGGCGCCGCCTGGCGCGTGGCAGCCGACGTGTATCAGGCCGAAGTGGCCGTGCTCGACCAACGGATCGAAAACCTGGCTGGAGCCCGTCGGGCTTGGAAGCGGCGCTACGACCTCATCGCGGCCTCCGTGCCCGAGCGCAAAGCGTCGGAGTGGCTCGAAGACTTGGATGAGTTTAAGAGCCAATTATCGGACACGACTCGCTCGCTTGAACATCGCCGCGACGCGATGCGCAACGAGCAGGCGGCGGCGCGACGCGGTGAAGCTGCCGAGGGAACCGAAAAATGGGTGGACTTCGCCCAAGCTCGACGCCAGGAGCTGCGCGATTTGTGCGAGACAAGCTTGGAGGACGTCAAGTCGCTCAAGCGAATGCTCGGCCGCTTTCATGACGAGCTCAAATCTAAAGTCAAGCCCGAGCAGCCGACCGGACTCGTCGGCTGGGTAAAAAGCTTGTTCGGTGAAAAGATCGAAGTGGCCGATGAAGAATCGATCTCGGTCGGCAAGCT
>DATJEN010000297.1:0-36979 GCA_035496575.1 Pirellulales bacterium | reverse complement strand
CGGCCCCTGAGCCGGAGATGCCTGCCGAGGCAGCGCTTTCCCCCGTGCCGCTTAGCGCCCCGTCCGATGCGCAGGGAACCACCACGAATCCGTTCGCCCGGGCCGCTGCTCCGCAAGTTACGACGCCCCCAGCGAATGTCGATCGTTATGGGAACCCCGCTTCATTGACGCTGACCTCCGGACAACAGCAGCTAACCGACGACATTCCGGATGCGAGTGAACTGGGCACGACGGTTGAAGATCGAGCGACCGAAGTGCCCGCGACGCGAACGGATAGCCCGTTTGTAGCCTCGCGGCGCGGAAGCGCGCGTTACGAAGAGCCCGCGAGCAGCGACGCGCCGGTCGAGGAAGAACAGACGACCGACACAGCAACCGAGCCGGCGGCAATCGAGCCTGAACCGCGCCGCCTCGAACCGCGCGAATCCGACGATGACGGCGCGCGGTACCGCGAGCCGCTCTCCGCGCGACGCTCGGGCCGAGCTACCGCGCAAGAACCGACTGAAGAACTTGCCGAGGAACCCGACACGCCCCAGACCGAGCCAGCCAGCGACCCGCCAGCCGAAGAATCGGGCGGGGATGAGCTGGGCACGGGCCGGCCCGGCGATCCACAGCTCAGCGGCGCGCAAGCCCCGACGCTCACCATCGAGAAATCGGCTCCTCCGGAAATTCAGATTGGGCAGGCCGCCAAGTTCGTGATCAAAGTCCGCAACGTGGGCACAGCGAGCGCTCAGGGAGTCGAGATCCACGATGTCGTTCCGCAGGGCACGCAGCTCATCGATACCAATCCCAGCGCGAAGCGCGGCCCGCAGGGCGAGCTGATCTGGTCGCTCGGCAATCTGAAGCCGGGGTCGGAACAGACCGTCGAGCTGCAGCTCATGCCAATGAGCGAAGGTGAGATCGGCAGCGTGGCAACTGTTCACTTTCGGGCTGAGGCTTCGGTCCGCACGGTGGCTACGAAGCCGCTATTGAATTTGGAAGTCTTCGGACCGTCCAAAGTGATGAAGGGCGAAAATGTCACGTTCAAAATCAAGGTGTCGAATCCCGGCAGCGGCGCCGCCGGCGGCGTGGTGTTGACCGAAAAAGTGCCCGAAGGTCTCAAGCACTCGGCCGGGCAAGAGTTGGAACTGGAAATCGGCACGCTGAAACCTGGCGAAAATCGCGAGCTGGAATTGACGCTGGTCGCCGACGAAGCCGGGCCGATTACCAATATCGTGACCGCCCAGGCCGACGCGAATCTGCATGTTGAAGCGCGCACCGATCTGGAAGTGCTTGCGCCGGCATTGCAGGTGAGCATGACGGGCCCCAAGCGCCGCTACCTGGAGCGTAACGCGGTACACAATATTTCGATCGCAAATCCCGGCACCGCGTCGGCCAAGGATATCGAGCTGGTGGCCGGCTTGCCGAAGGAGCTCAAGTTCGTCGAAGCCAACAATGGTGGCCAATACGACGCGGCCACGCACAGCGTTTACTGGAGCCTGGAAGAGCTGCCACCGCAGGAGACGGGCACGGTGACACTTACCACCTTGCCACAGCAGCCCGGCGAAGCGCGCTTTAGCATCAAGAGCACGGCTCAGGCGAACCTCAAGGCGGAGCGCGAAGAGACACTTGCGATCGAAGGCCTGGCGGCGATCAATTTCCAACTCTCGGACGTGAATGACCCGATCGAAGTCGGTGGGCTGACGAGCTACGAAGTGCGCGTCACGAATCAAGGCACGAAAGCCGCGACGAATTTGCGGCTCACGGCGCTGGTGCCTAACCAAATGAAACCTGTCGCGGCCGAAGGTCCGGTGCGCTATCGGATCGAGGGCCAGCGCGTGGTGTTCGAGCCGCTGCGGCAGCTCGCGGCGAAGGCCGATACGTCGTTCGTGATCAAGGTGAAGGCTCTCGAGGCGGGCGACCTGCGCGTGCAGGTGCAGGTCTCGAGCGACGAAATCCGCGAAGCCATCACCAAGGAAGAAAGCACCCGCGTTTTCGGCGACGAGTAGCCGCGCGGTGTGACCTCTTACCGCGGGCCTGTCTCGATCGTGGCGTTCGGGCCAAAGCGAATGTGCTTGGCCGCGTGGCCCGCAAACTCGTCTCCCCACAGGGCGCGCACCACGCCGAATTCCGCCGCGACAACGAGCGCCGCCAACAGCACGCCCCAGGCCAACAAGTTGCGCGCGAGCACCTTGTAGTCAGGCTCGGCCTCGACACCCGCCAGGCTATCTTCCCGCGGCAACAGCAGCGCGAGCAAGGTACACAGGCACGCGTTGATGTGGATCACGCCTTCGGTGATGAGCCGCTGCTCCTGGAAGGGCACTGTGCGAGAAAGATTGCCGATTACGATCCACCATAAGAACACGATGAATAGCAATTGGGATTTGCCGAGTCGCGATGCCGGGAGAATCGCGAGCTGGCGCCCTCGCGCATAAGCGATGAGCGGCCAAATCACGACCACGGCAAGCGCCAGGTAGCCAAGGTTGAACCACACGCGGCTCGAAATGCCCCATAGCGTCGGCTGCAACAGATGTCCCGCTTGAGCGGAATCTTTCGCAATCCACACCGCCGACAAGTTCTTCGAGATATTCAGGTACGTGATGACCACGATCACAAAGCCCACGCACAGCGGCTCGGCCCAAGAGCGAATCGCCGGTACCTCTTCCAGGCGCGGAGTGCGTGTCGAAAGATATCCCAGGGCCAGCGCGATGCCGATGCCCGAGATGAACCCAAAAGTCTGCTCCAGTACGCTATGCCAGTTGCTAGAGATGGGTCCGCCGAAGAAACGTTCCTGAAAACCAGGATGGATGAGCACGAGCTTGATGAGCGTGGCGCCGGTAAATCCTAAGCCGGCAAACCAGCCGGCCACGCCTGCCGTCCAGGCGATGCCCCACTGGCGCTCGCGCGCCAGAAACAAGAACAGCGCCACGGTCATGCCGAGCATGCCGGCCCAATTGTCCCCGCGCGGCGGCGTCATCCGCAGCCCCAGGCCAACGGTCAAGAGCGTAAAGCCGAGCCACCACCCGCCTGCGAGATGCAGGACCAGGGAGGTGCCCCAACAGATCCGCCGTCGAATGGCCGCCAGCACAACGACTGCCGCCACGGCGACCAGCACGCCCATCCAGTCGGTGTCGTACCAGTTCATCCACGACGTCAGCTCTTCGAATCGAGCCTGGTCAATGGCTCCGTCGGCAAGCTGCGCGCGCAAAGGCCGCAGGTATTCGGCAATCCACAGATCCTGAATCCACCATGCAACCAACACGGCCGTGGTCGGCAGCAAGAGCTCGGTCAATCGATTGCGGCTGAGAAAGACCGGCAGCGCGGTTCCTGCTCCGCCAAGGGCCCCCCACAGAAAGCCGATCACGAACAAGCAGGCAAACCCGTACGCAACGCTGACGGCGTCGCCTGAGTGCGTGTAGGCGATCACCTGCATGTAAGAGATCGAACCGCCGAACGACCAGCCGAGCGCTCCAAAAAAGGCAAAGAACGGAACTCGGCGGTACCAGTCCGCGCGGCCACTAACTAGGACGGCCGCCATGGCAGCCAGCGCGCCGGGCACCATGGCGCCAACTTCGTGTCCCCAGTTGCCGCGCACGCCCCAGCCGATCGACAGCGCCAGGGCGACAAACAAAATGGCCAGCCAGGAAAGGCCGGGGGCGTTTCTCGTGTTCATGGATGGAGCGTCAAGTTTGTTGGCGCGCGATCGAGGACCTTTTTCCGGCCACGGTCGCTCGAGTAGCATCCAAGCGAGACTTCACAATTCCATCCGTTCGGCCCGGAATCGGCCGCAAAGCAAGGGCCCGGCGATTCCTCGGCCGCAACCGAGGTTAATCGAGCCCATAAAGCGGGGCAAGCTTGCGTCGCAAGTGCGCGATCAAAGGCGCGTGCGACAGCGGTTTTCCCGTGGTTCGCTGGGCCAACTCGGCGGCGGTATAGCGCTGCCCGTGCTGGTGAATTCTTTCGCCCAACCACTGGCGCAAAGTGCGAAACTCGCCCTTGGCAAACTGCCTGGCCAGGGGGCCGAGCTCCTCTTCGGCCTGGTCGAAGAACTGGCTGGCGTACAGATTTCCCAGCGAGTACGTGGGGAAATAGCCGACCAGGCCCGCGCTCCAGTGAATGTCTTGCAGCACTCCGTCGGCGGCGCTGGGCGGCCGAATGCCCAGGTATTGCTCGTACTTTGCCGACCACGCCTCAGGCAAATCGCGCACGCGTAGCCCATTCGATACAAGCTCGCGCTCCAATTCGAAGCGAATCAGGATGTGCAGATTGTAGGTGGCTTCGTCGGCTTCGACGCGAATGAGCGACGGCCGCACGTCGTTGATCGCAAAATAGAATGCGTCGAGCGATTCGCCGGCGAGCGCCGCGGGGAAGGCGCGCTGCGCGGCCGGGAAAAAGTGCTGCCAGAAGGCATGGCTGCGCCCCACCAGGTTTTCCCACAGACGCGACTGCGATTCGTGAATGCCGAGCGACACGGCTTCGCTGGGCGGCAGCCCATACTGATCCGTGCGCAGACCTTGGTCGTAAATTCCGTGGCCGGCCTCGTGCAGCGTTCCGAAGAACGCCGTATTGAAAAAATGCTCGTCGTAGCGGGTCGTGATGCGGCAATCGTGTGGGCCTAGCCCTGTACAAAACGGATGCGCGGTTTCGTCCAATCGTCCACGTTCGAAATCGAAGCCCGCCGCGGTCGCCACCTCGCGCGCGAAAGCACATTGCATGTCGAGCGGATAATGCCGCGCGAGGATCGACACGTCGGGCTTGCGAGAGCTTGCGGCGATCTCGGCCACCAGGGGCACGAGCGCCTCGCGCAAGTCGGCCAGCACACCGGCGACGGTCGCGGTCTTCTCGTCGGGCTCAAAATCGTCGAGCAGCGCGTCGTAGGGATCAGACTGGTAACCCACCGCGGCGGCCTGCGCCCGCTTGAGCTCGAAGATTTGCTCGAGCAGGTCGCTGAGCAGGCTGAAATCGTTTTTTTGCCGCGCCGCCTGCCAGGCGGTCTGGCCCAGCGAGGTTACGCGGGCCAGCTCTTCGACCAGAGATTGCGGCAGCTTCGAACGCTTGTCGAAATCGCGCTTGAGCTGCCGCAGCGTCGTGCCTTGATCGCTGTGCGGGTCGGCCGCCAGGGGGCTATCCAGCAGCTCGCGGAGCCACTGGCCCAGCCGCGGATCGGTGCGGCGCTCGTGCATCATTCCGGCCAGCAGCGTCATCTGCTCGGCGCGAAACTCGGCCCCGGCAGGCGGTAGCATGGTGCGCTCGTCCCAGCCCAGGGCCGACTCGGTCGCGGCAAGCAGCGCCGTTTCTCGCACGTGCTGAGACAGTTCGCGATACAGCTTCTCGTGCCTGGCTGACATGCTCTGAAACGGTTTGCGGCGGTTAACAGCGGGTTTGCGCAAGCTGGCGGGCAAATGCCGCGCCGCGAGGTCTCCTGGCGAGACTACTGACTGGCCGCGCGGCTGGCAAGCGGTGCCCCTGGCCGCGCTGGCGGGGGCCCAGCCGTGCGGCTATACTTTGGCCAAACCGCGATTTGGTTTCCCGTCCCGGCGACTGGCAAATCCGCCCCACTTCCGACTCGCTCGCGTCTCGCGCCATGCCAAAGTATGTGGTACGAACCGGTGTCATGCGCTCGCTCGGCGTTTTCACCCCGAGAAACGAAGATGTTTACGGGCGCGGGCTGGCGGTGGTCGTGCGCACCGAGCGCGGACTGGAGACCGGCGAAGTGCTGTGCGAAGCGACCGAGGCCGCGGTCAGCCAGATCAAAGATCCCGTTTTCGGGCAAATCCTGCGGGAGATTACGCCCGAGGACGCCACGGAGCGTTCGCGGCTGCTCGACCGCGCGCGAATCGAGTTTCAAACCTGCTTGCGGCTGATCGAAGAGCAAAAGCTCGACATGCAACTTGTCGACGTCGAACACCTGTTCGGCGGCGAGCGCGTGATTATCTATTATTTGGCCGAAAATCGCGTTGACTTTCGCGAGCTGGTCAAGCTGCTGGGCGCCGAGTTTCAAACGCGCGTCGAAATGCGGCAGATCGGCGTGCGCGACGAAGCCAAGCTGCTTGCCGACTATGGCGACTGCGGCAAGCCGGTATGCTGCAACACGCATTTGACCGAAATGCCGCCCGTATCCATGAAGATGGCTAAAATTCAAAAGGCCACGCTCGACCCCACGAAGATCTCGGGACGCTGCGGTCGATTGAAATGCTGCCTGCGTTATGAATACGATACCTATGAGGCACTGCAAAAAGAGCTGCCCCCTTTGGGCTCGGATGTTGTCACTTCCCGCGGCCGCGCCCGCGTGCTGGCGCAAGAGATCCTGGCCGGGCAACTGCTCATAGAAACCGACGACCACCGGCGCGTGCTGGTCGATGCCAGCGAAATATTGACCGTTCTCAAACGCGGCTCGGGCGAACGAAACCGTTAAAGCATCCCTCTGGCGAAGCCTGACAAACTGCTCCCATGCTTGATCCACACCATCCGATCGCCAAACTCCTGAAAGACGACCGTCGATACAAGATCGACGCTTACGCTTTCGTGTTCGAGGCCTTGAACTACGCCCACACTCAGCTTGGGCTGGGCGTCGACAAGCCCGGCGAAGCGGAGGAAGAAGAGAGCGAGGAGATCGCAGGCAAAGAGACAGAACGGCATTTGACCGGCCAGCAGTTATGCGAAGCCATTCGCCAATATGCCCTCGAGCAGTACGGCTACATGGCGCAATGCGTGCTCACGAGCTGGGGCGTCAAATCCACCAGCGATTTCGGCGAGATCGTGTTCAACCTGATCGGCATCGGGCAGATGCGCAAGACCCCCGAAGATCGCCGCGAGGATTTTGACAACGTATTCGACTTCGACACCGGCCTGCGGCAGAGTTTTAAGATCATGCTGCCTGAAAGCTGAGCGGCAGCGATCGGGGGCTTCGGCAAGCGAGAAAACGGATTGAAGCACATGCCGGATCTCAAACACGAAAAAAAGAATTCGGCCGAGAGTCGTGCTGCTGGTCCGGGCAACACTGCTCCACGTATCATGGCGCCACGCGGGCGCAAGCGGCCACTGCTGTTGGCTCTGGCCATTCTGCTGATATCGAGTTGGCTTCTATTTTTGGCGGTGTTGGCGCTCGGCGGCTATTAGCGGGACCACGTAGGAAGATCGTTTTCGTAAGAGGGGAGGCTACCCATGTTTAGCTGCAAATCGCTCGTTCTGTTCATCGCCGCCGCGGTTTTGAGCGGAGCCTGCTCGCGATCGGCCGAGGTGGCTCTCCTCCCGGACACCGCCCAGACTTACCATCAAGCCGCGGGCAACGCGGTGGAATACTTCCGCACCAAGGGGCAGGCCGCTGACGGATCGTTCAGCGCCGAGGCCAGTCCGGCAATTACCGCGCTGGTAACCACCGCCATCCTGCGGACCGGCCGCTCACCCGACGACCCGCTGGTGGCCAAAAGCCTCAAGTACCTGGAAGGCCTCGTTCATCCCGACGGCGGCATCTACGTCGAAAACTCGCGTCATCAGAACTACGAAACGTGCATTGCCCTGCAGTGCTTCTCGGCCGCGAATCAGGACAAGCGTTACGACACGCTGCTCAAGAACGCCGAAACGTTTGTCAAGAATTTGCAGTGGGACGCCGGCGAACAGCTCGACAGCTCGAGTGCGAATTACGGCGGAGCCGGCTATGGAAGCTCCAAGCGTCCTGATCTGTCGAACACCAGCTTCCTGATGGACGCGCTCAAGAGCGTCGGCCGCGGGCCAGAGGATGAAGCGGTGCAAAAGGCACTCGTGTTCATCTCGCGCTGCCAGAATCTGGAGTCCAAGTACAACACCACCGCATTTGCCGGCAAGAACCCTGACGGCGGTTTTTATTACACCGTTTCCGGGGAAGGCGCGAGCATGGCCGGCAAAACGCCGGAGGGCGGGCTGCGCAGTTATGGCTCGATGACCTATGCCGGCCTGAAGAGCATGATTTACGCCGGCGTCGGCCCGAACGACCCGCGCGTGAAAGCCGCCACGCGCTGGATCGCCCAGCACTATTCCCTCGACGAGAATCCGGGACTTGGGAACGCAGGCCTGTATTACTATTACGAAACGTATGCCAAGGCCATGGAGGCCACCGGGACGGACATCTTCGTGGATGCCGCCGGAGTGAAGCACGATTGGCGGGCCGAGCTGATCAGCGCTCTAGCGAAGCGGCAGCGGCCCGATGGCTCGTGGGTCAACGAGAACAATCGCTGGCTGGAGGGGGACCCGAACCTGGTCACCGGGTACGCCCTATTGGCTTTGACGCACGCGCGCCCCAAGGGTTCGAAGTAGTTCGCCCGTTTGCTTTCCCACTATTCGCCTCTCGTTGCGATCTTCGCGCCGTGCCTTCATCACGTATTAGTCTGGCCGATGCGCGCGTGCTGGGGCCCGATTTTTTTGCGCGCTCGGCCCTTACGGTCGCGCGGGAGCTGATGGGCAAGTTTCTCGTGCGGCGAATCGGTGGCGAAACACGCGCTGCCATCATCCACGAAACGGAAGCCTACGTCGGCCCGCACGACCTGGCGTGCCATGCCAGCCGCGGCCGCACGGCACGCACCGAAGTCATGTTTGGCCCGGCCGGCTATTGGTACGTGTATTTTATTTATGGCATGCATTGGATGCTGAACGTGGTCACCAGCCGCCATGGGCACCCGGCGGCCGTGCTCGTGCGCGGGGCCGGCCCGTGGATCGGTCCGGCACGACTGACCAAGGCTCTTGCGATCGACCGCACGTTGAATGGTCAGCCTGCCTCGCCCGAGTCTGGGCTGTGGGTGGAGGATCGCGGGTACCGGGTGCGGCGTGGCGCCATTCGTCGCACGCCTCGCATTGGTGTCGATTACTCCGGTGAATGGGCAGCGCGGCCGTATCGCTTCGTCATGGGGCGGCCCCACGACGACGAGCTGGCTGCTCTTCACTAGCCGGAAGCGAATCGCCCGGCACGAATCGCTTAAAACCGCGAATTACCCCACCTGGGCCAGCACGTAGGGGCCCTTGGGAATCACCGCGATCTTCGCGGTCGGGCCATATTCGGCCAACGAGTCGGCCACGGCCTGTTCGACGCTGGGCGCACTTTCGACGAATAGCCGATCGATCGTGGCGGCCGGCAATCCGTGACTCACCACCTTGACCTTCGCCTTGCGACGGACCTTGGCGAGCTCTTCGAGCTGCCACTGGTCGAGCACGAAATAATCCTTGCCCAGAATTCGCTCGACGAATCCTTCCAGGCTCTCATTCTCTGCGAACAGGCTTTCGAACTCAGCGCTGCCGACGCCCTCGGTCAAGCCTGCCGCCAGGATGATCGTGCCGCCTTGCTTCACGATCGGCAGCGCGCCGGTGAGCCCCTTCACGGCCTGGTAGAAGGTCGTGTCGAGTGGATAACCGGCTGAGCTCGTCACCACGATATCGACCGGCTGGGGGATGCGGTCCACCACGACTTGCTTGACGAACTCGACCCCTTCGAGAAACGCCTGTTCCATGTCGCCGGCCACGAACTTGAGCACTTGGCGCTCGGCATCGATCACGACGTTCACGATGAAGTCGCAACCGACGTGCCGGCCGATCCAGGTGTTCTCCTCGTGTACCGGGTTGCCGTCCAGCACCCCGCAATCGGCCTTGGGATGCTCGAGAAAATCGGGCCCGTGCCACACCTTGACGGTTTCCAGCGCGGCGATGCCCGGGCAGATGAGCTTGCGTCCCCCCGAAAAGCCGGCCATCAGATGCGGTTCTATCAACCCGGTCGTGATCTTGAGATCGGCGTCAACATAGCGCGAGTCGATCCAAATGGGCACGCCGCGAGGGCTGGCGCCCAGGTACGTGTGCTCATCGAGCTTCTGGCCGTGATGATCGACGATGCGGTAGGCGGAGGCGATCTGCGCGCCCACCATTTCAACCAGCTCTTCGGCCAGGCTGGGCCGATGCAAGCCGGTCGCCACCAAAATCGTGATCTTATTCCGCGGGATGCCGGACGATTCGAGCGTGGCGAGCAGGGGCTCGAGAATGAGCTGATTGGGGACCGGCCGCGTGATGTCGCAGATCACGACACACGCGTCTTTGCGTCCGCGCGCCAGCTCGGCCAAGGGCCGCGTGCCATTGGGCGCGGCAAGCACGCGCGCTACTTCGGCCTGCGGGTCGGCAAGCGGCGGAGCGTCTTTATAGGCGAGCTCGCGCACGACCCGCTCAGACGGCAGGTCGACTTCGAGCCCGGTCCGAGCATATTCGAGCCGCACGCGCATCGCGAAACATGCCTTGGCGAGAGAGGAGGCTTATTTCTTCTTGCCTTCCGGCTTTTTTGCTTCGGGCTTCTTGGCCTCGGGAGCGGCGGCCGGAGCTGCCGTGCCAGCGGCACCCTCGGCGCCTTCCTCTTCCTTCTTCTTCTTTTTCTTCTTCATCGCGAGCTTGTAGACGCGCACCTTCGGCAAGCCCAGAGGGCTACGGCCCTCGGTCCATAGGTCGGCGTCCTTCAGGCGGGTGAGCCGCTCGGCCCGTGTCAGCACGCTGCGGCTGCGCGTCAGCCCGCGGCGGACGCGCAAACTCTTATCCATGGTCATGGGACAAATTTCCTGTTGTACGATCGAGCTGCCCGGGGGGCAGCCCGGTGTGCACGTGGGGTAAGCAGGCCAGTATAAATCTTCTGGATTTGCCCAGCAAGCGAGGGTTTTGGTCGGTAGTGTCTTAACAGTGTGGTGGTCGATTTTGGCTTAGATTAGAACCGCCCACCGCGCCCTTTTGGTTTATCGGGACGTGTGACACTAATGCTGCCGGCCTTGCTGAGTTGCTGGAGGACCTGAATCAGCATCTCAACGTTTTCGTGGGTATGGAGGGCCAGCGCCGCAACCGTTTGTAGGTCATCGGCCAAAGCATTCGGATCGGTCTGGAGGAGCGATGGCTCCGCGGCTGTGATTTCCCGGATGCGCGCAATGATTTCCGGCGCTACGCTGGTGAATCCAGCCTTTATGATCCGGTTGGTTATGTCTTCGTCTTCGCCTTCGGGCTCGCTGCTCATGTCTGCATTGTAGCAGTGCCGCGAGGGCCTGCTAGAATGCCCGCACTCGCCTGGCAACGCGGCTGATCCCCGCGCTTCGGCCTCGGGCGCGCCGCAGCTTTCCTAACCTTCGCTGTGCTCGCGCCCGTGGCTGGCCAGCGGCCAGAAGGTTAGGGACTATGGCGGCTGCGCCGATCGATCCAATCGCATTGGCTTCGTTACATCATCTCGCCGCTCGATTGCGACGTGCTGGAGAGGCGAATTTTGATCTTCGATGCTATTTCTATCACGATCTCGACATCCCGTTTGGCTTCGCAAATGAATTCTTCGGACCCACGTTCTTCAATTGTTCGTTTCGGCCACTCGTAAGCTCCAAAGAGTCTTGGCGGTACTTTTTCTTCAATCAATCCGAATCCGACCTGCGATCACCCTTTCGGAAGCCACGAGAGCGTGATGACACGGATGATGATGACAGGGTCTACCAGCTTTACGTCCTGATCAGGTCACTGTTGGGGGATGCCTTGTGGTTGGTGAGCGATCTTGGATTTTCGACTATTCCCGGATGTCCTGACTTTGTCCAGGAAGAACTGTTTGGCGGAGAATCTACCTGGATTTGGCTGCTACACCATGCGGCCTGGGAAAGACCCGGGGGCACGATCTTACGCGCAGCGAAATATTATCCAGCGAGCCTTCTAGCACGTGCCGAGTATCGGAAGCGGCGGCATGACGCTCAAAAATTGGCAAAGGGCGACACTCCGCTGCCTGCGGTGACTAAAGAAACCCGCCGCGCAGAATGGCTTGCCTTGGACGAGCAGCACGAGGCCCAGGCGGCTCAACGGCTCGCCAAAGGACAATACGCAAGCGTCATCCCGATTGACCCATTCACGGCCTCTGCCGCATTGCTCGATTTGATTGCCGCGGGAGGAACGGCACGAACGGCCGGTGCTACCACGCCTACACCTTTGGCGCTCCAGTGCTGGTCGGATCCCATGTCGAAATCTGAAATGGCGCGGCGCATCACTGGCCGCAATAGAGCGCGCTATCGAGATGTCGAATCGATCGTGGCCCAGCATGACCTGCGGCATCACGGCGGGAATAAATGGTCGGTCCGAATAGATTCGATGGCCCCGGACCTACGATCCAAGATCGAAAAACGGGGCTGAGCTGGCCAATGTTGGCCAGTATTGGCCAATCCGCTGATCACATTGGCCATTTCTGGCCATTTGCCATTTTATTGGCCGCACTTCAGCCATTCCTGGCCATCTCTGCCGGAAGGCGTACTTTCTTACTTCGCGCCCAACATTGTCTCTCTAGGATGCAGACGTGGGCACAAACGGAGGTGTGTCATGAGAAGAGATTCAGCCCGGCGCGACCGTGTCGCCGTTGCGTCGGGCGCATAGTCCTAGCCGGTAGGGTCTCGTGACGGGGGCTCGACCGGCTAGGAGAGGCGACAGTTAGAAACCAGCAACCCACGACCCAAATTTGCGAGAAGGGAGGCGAGTGATGCGGTGGTTCCCATCCGCCACAATATGAGTAGCTAGGCCACGGAGGGCCGCTGGGGTCATTTTACGCGCTTCCGGGCTGCCCGCACAAGCGTGTCTCTGGCCCACGCTACAGGCTTCTGGACGCCAGCGGCCTTTTCGATCAAAGCGGCCTCGCTCGCCGTCAGGCCAATTTGCAGCACGGTTGCTTGCCGTTCTGCTGGCTTTTTCGGCGGCCTTCCCGGCCCCCGATTGCTCTTGTCTGGCATGGGATTATTCCAATAGAAAAATTCGCGGCTACCTATTGCACTACCGAATTATTCTAATAGAATAAATGGCGTTGGCAAGATGAACACCAACAAAAAACCCCGTCGCGGCCCTGGCAGGCTACGGCGGGGGAAAGAACAACCCGGCGGCTAGCGCCAGACTGCTCCCTACAAAGTACAGTCTAGCACGCGAAGCCGCCCCAGCAAGGGAAACGCTTCGCATGATGATTGTTTGTGCGCACGCCCAAATCCAAAAACACGGCAAGGATCGGAATGGCAACCAGCGGTACAAGTGCTGTCTGTGCGGCAAGCGCTGGACCGAAGAACGCCGCAAGCCACTAGGCGAGATGCGCGTGCCGGTCGAGAAGGCTAAGCTAGCCCCGCGGATGCTTACGGAGGGCATGTCGATCCGCGCCACTGAGCGCACGACCGGCATCAATCGCAACACGCTTTGCAAGCTGATCGTGTTCTTTGGCGATGCGTGCCGCCGCTTCTTGGACGAGCGGATGCGCGGCCTCACGCTGGCTCATCTGCAATTCGACGAGCAATGGACTTGGGTGGGCCGAAAGCAGGCGCGCTTGACCGTTCTCGAAAAGGCAGCGCGTCACGACGTGGGCGACGTGTATATCTGGACGTGCATCGACAAGCAAACGAAGTTGTTGCCTTCGTTCTTGATCGGCAAGCGCAGCGCCGACAACGCGCGTCGCTTCATGCTGGACGTGGCAAGCCGCCTCACGCTCCCCAAGCCGCACGTATCGGATGACCAGAGCTACAAAAAGCCAGGCTACACTCCCGTCACCCAAATCTCGACTGACGGCTTTCAGGCGTACCCCGAAGCGGTCGATTTGGCGTTCGGTCCCTACGTGCGCTATGGAGTTTGCACCAAGGAATTTCGCAACGCGAAGATGATCTACACGCCGTCCGAAATGGTTGGCACGAAGCGAAAGGGGATTCGCGGCATAGGGCCGCGGCAGGAGCGCACGATAATGACCAGCCACGTTGAGCGACTCAACGGCACGCAACGCCTGTTCGTCAAGCGGCTCAATCGGCTGACGTTGTGCTTCTCGAAAAAGCTGCGCAACTTGGAGGCCGCGTTTGCGATGTTCGCGGTCTACTACAACTTCTGCTGGCAGACGCGGAAGCCTGGCAAGAGTGGCGCGAAGCGCGGGACCGCTGCCATGATGGCGGGACTGGCCGGGCACGTGTGGAGTTTCGACGAGCTGTTCGGCGCTGTGCTGATCTAGCGGACTTAGGCGGGCTCTAAGGGCAGATTCTAAGGGCCAGATGGGGGAATAACGCTGAAAACTGCGGGTTCACTCACAAAATGTGGGGCTTTGCTTGCGGTAAGTCGTAGAATTAGAGTAGAAACCTGTCCACGACTGGCAATGGAAGCCAAAGGAGAACAGCGATGGCCACCCTAGATGAACTACTTGCGCAAGCGCGAAATACGCAGATGACTCCCGAACAACGGGAAGCGCAGCGACAAAGCTTTGCCTACGGCAATAGCCACTTTGAAAACCCGCACATTACTCGCGCAACAGTCCAGCGGGAATCAGAAAAGCTTCGGAAAGAAGCCGGTGGCGAATCGAGCTAGCACGCCCCACCGCCATACCGGACCGCTTGTGACGGACGAAGCGGCGCGCGCGACACTGGAAGCGCGCAACGCGCTGCTCCAGTTCGACGCCGTCGGCAAGCTAATTCAGGTGCGCAAGCCGGACCTGAATCTCACGCCCACAGATGTCTGTGATCTACAGCGAATAGCCGTTCAGGGCATATTTGCTTGCGCTGGTCAGTTTCGGCAGGTGCCAATCTCTATCAGCAACACGCCGCACTCGCCGCCCGCCCACGCGAATGTGCCGGGGTTGGTAGCCGAAATGTGCGAGTACGCGAATTCGGTTTCAAAACAGCCATATCACGTTGCAGCTTACTTGATGTGGCGACTTAATTGGATCCATCCGTTTGCGGATGGCAACGGGCGCACATCGCGAGCCGTCTCCTATTTAGGGCTATCGTGTGGGCTCAACCTTGAGCTTACTGGTACGATCACAGTCCCCGATCTCATCGTGCGGGACAAGATTCCGTATTATGACGCACTTGATGCCGCTGACGCCGCGTGGAAGGCGGGCAGGCTGGATGTGAGCGACATGGAGACGCTCATTCAACGGCTATTAGCCGAGCAATTGCAGTCGTGACGGCCTGGCCGCCCTTGTGGCAGGGCTTTTTCATGCGCTCTGCTACAATGCTCCTGTTCGGCGAAAGGAGGTCACTTTGACCAAACTTTTGACGAAGCCCTAAACACCGCATCGCGCGGATAACCACAGCCCGAGGGCCAGTCACCGGCAGATGGGTGCCGAGACCGGGCAGCCAACCGACGTTACCAGTCGGCGATGTGGGAACGCGGCATGGCAGAGTATTCTGGATGGCGACCCTGGCACCCATCGGTCAGGGTCGCCTTGCTTTCCGAATCTCCCGCTCCCCGACCACCACACTGTTAAGACACTACCTTTTGGTCGCCCGGGTGGTGTCTCAAGCTCGGTCGTTGTGGCTGGGCTTCTTCATGCGTTGATAGAATGGCCGCGTGCCCGAGACTAATCCGTATCACTCGCCGCCTGAACGCGGGCCGCTAATAACACTCCGCTCCCTTGCAGCCGGGCTAGCAATTGTGCTCGCCACTTTGCTGGCTGTGGCGGCTTTTCGGCTATGGGAAGCCGTGCAAGATGGTTGGGAGACGACGATTCTCAGGGGCAAGATTGCCTGCGGCGTGTTGGGGACGTTGTTCGTGATTGCTTTGTGGGCAGCACGAAGAAAGGACTAGCGGCCGAGTCGCTCGCCCCAATCACCACACTGTCAAGACACTGCATTTTGAGTGGTGCGACGATCGGGCAGCCTATTGCAGCGAATCCAGCGTTTCGCCGCCGGCCCGGGTCACCAGGGCGTCGTACAGGGCCGGGGCGATGGTGTCTTCGATAAAACGTGCCGAGCCATCACCCAGCAAGTGCGCAACGCTGCTGCCGTGCATGCTCGACGGTCCGTACAGGCAGTCGACCGAGTCGTCCGTATCGCCCCACAGGTAATAAGGGTTGTAGTTGAGAGCCGTTTCGCTGCTGGCGTAGCTGGGCGCGCGATCGATGGCGAAGCGCCGCGAAACCGCGGCCGCGCCGGTGCCATCGATCCATACCGCCACGTTTTGTTCGCGCGTCTCTGCCAGGAACACGCTGTTGGAGAGCCCGTCTGTAATATCCTTGAGCCGAGTTTCTGATTGATAGTAGATCGAGCCATTGGGCCGGCGGCGGCCGTCCGTGCCGGGCCCCCACAAGGTTCCCACGGTCGTTGCGCCCATGGCCACGTAATTGCGGATCGCTAGCGCCGGCGAGATTTCCGTATACTTCGGCTCGCCCGAGTAATCGCGGCCCATGAACGACGGACAGCGATAGATGGGCACGATCCTCTCGGCTGCCTGCCGATTGCCAGGGTCGAGGGACGAGACGCGATAATCGATGATGCCCTGCAACGAAGAGTCTTCCAGGAATGGCAGAATCAAACTCGCCCAACTGTGCAGGTGGACGCGTGGGTTGCTGGCGAAATTCCACACGCCGACATCGACGGGGCTGGTGCTTGCCGATGGCAAGCGGCGAAAGGTGTCGTGATAGCCATGCATGGCGATCCCCATCTGCTTGAGATTATTCAAGCACTGGGAGCGGCGCGCCGCTTCGCGCGCGGCTTGCACGGCGGGCAACAACAAGGCCACCAGCAGGCCGATGATCGCGATCACAACCAACAGTTCGACAAGCGTAAAAGCCGCGCGAGCATAGCGCAATCGCGGCATGATGTGAGCCTCTCGCTAGATGCTGCCCCGCAACGTGCATTCTAGTCGAGACGCCCGCGTGCGGCGAAAACCTGCTGCGAAAACTCTCGCTCGCGGGCGCGAAGGGCACTCGAGCGCCCTAGCGGTCAATCTGCGTCGTGGGCAGGCTGCGGCGAAGCTCTTGCACACCGGCAGGCGTAACCTTGGTGTGCCGCACCGCCAGGGTCGCGAGTCCGCGCAAGTTGCGCAGGTGCGCGAGCCCGGCGTCCGAAACCGCGGTATTGCCGAGGGCCAGGGTTCGCAAGTTCTCCAGATTTTCCAGCGCGACCAGGCCCTGGTCCGAGATCTTGGTTCGGCCCAGATGCAGCGTTTCCAGCGACTTCAGATTGCGCAGGAAGCTGGCGCCCGCGTCGTCGACCTCGGTACCCACCAGGTACAAGACGCGCAGTTCCGACAGGCCGCCAAGCGTCACCAGGCCTTGCCCGTTAATTCGCGTGTGGCTGAGATTGAGCGTTCCCAATTGCGGGAACACCTGCAGCATGGCAACTTCCGCATCGCCGGCAGGCGTGCGGCTCAGGTCGACCTCGACCACGTGCCCCTGGCTGTCGTTTTTGATTTTGCCGCCCAACTGCGCGATGGTCGCAAGCGCCTGTTGCTCGTCGGTCGCGGAACAGCCAGCGATCAACAGGAGCAGGGTGGCCAGGCAAGCCGCGGCGCAGCGCGGCAAAACGCGGCGCAGCGGCCAACGCGCGCCGGCACCAGGTTTATGACTGTCGGGCATCATACGAAAACATAGCACGCCACGGCCGCCTAGCCGGGCACAACCGATGCAATCGGCCTAGCCGGCGTTTTCGTGCTTCACGTCCTTGATGATCTTGAGAAATTCTTCCATGCTCGCCGGCCGCCTGTCGGGGTTGGGCTCCAAGCAAGCCATGATCGCCCGCTCCAAGCGCGGGTCGATGTTGGGACAATATTTGCGAATATCGGTGGGCTCTTGCGACCCATGGGCCATGGCAGCCAGACCGGCGCCGCGCGGCCACGGAAGGTCAAAGGCACACAGCTCATAGGCGGTCACGCCGAAGGCGAATACATCTAGCTTTTGACTCGTCGGCTTGCGGCGTACCACCTCGGGCGCCATGTAGTTGGCCGTGCCCGTGCGGTTGCCGGCCTGCATGAATGGGGCCGTGGCCGGGACGGTCAAGCCGAAGTCGATCAACTTGAGCGAAGCACAATCCTTTTCGCATACAAAATTGCGCGGGCAAATATCGCGGTGAATGTAGCCGGCGCGATGCACGGCCGAGATGGCTTCGGCGGCCTGGCGCAAGATGGTCAGTCGCCGTCCTGGCAAGAGCTCGCTGCGGCCCACGATCAAGGAGTTCAATCCCGGTCCGTCCAAAAACTCCATCAAGACGAACTGCTCGTTGTCGGTCGTCATCCCATGCTCGATCGTGCGCACAATGCGTGGGTGTACGAGCGACATGGCGATTTCGCCTTCGCGCGGTTTTGTGAGGCCGACGAACCGCGATTCAAGGGCCGCCGTCTTTTCGCGGTCCAGGATCTTGAGGCCCACGATCTCCTTGGTCGTGCGGTCGCGGGCCATGTAGAAGCTGGACATGGTCCCGCTGATGGCCTCGCGCAAGAGCTCGAAGCGGGAGCGAATATTGACCTTGGTGCTCCCCTTGAACAGCTTGTCAAGCAAGCCCATAGACGACTTTCAACTGCCAGTTGGGCGGAAGAATGCAGATGAAGGGACGTGGCGTTGGGGAATTGAGGCGCCGGTTCCGCGCGTGCGCCTCCTCTTTGCGCTACTCTAAGCCGCAAGGCACGCGGAGGCAAGTCGGCCGACAGGGTCAGTGCTTGCAGGGAAGGTGCGCGAAGCAAGGCGAGCTAATGCGTGCTCTTGCCGTCGCGTGAGAACTTGCCGCAGTAGTCGATCGTGCGGGCGATTTCCGACTTCAGGTCGCCGCGGCGAACGATGCGGTCGATGTAACCGTGCTCGAGCAAGAACTCGCTGGTCTGGAAACCCTTGGGCAGCTCGATGCGGATCGTGGCCTGGATGGTTCGCGGCCCGGCAAATCCGATGAGCGCCTTGGGCTCTGCAAAGACCACGTCGCCCAGCGAAGCAAAGCTCGCGGCCACGCCACCCATGGTTGGGTTGGTGAGCACGGAAATAAACAACCCGCCGGCCTGATCATAGCGTGCCAAGGCCGCCGAGACCTTGGCCATTTGCATCAGCGACAGAATGCCTTCGTGCATGCGAGCTCCGCCCCCCGAAGCGCTGATGATGATCAGCGGCAGGCGCCCTTCGGTGGCGCGTTCGACCAACCGCGTCAAGCGTTCGCCGACGACGGAGCCCATGCTCCCCATGATGAAGGCGGAATCGGTGACGCCAAAAGCCACGCGGCGGGCGCGAATCATGCCGGTGCCGGTGAGGGCCGCGTCGGTCAATCCGGTGCGCTGCTGCTCGGTCTTCAGGCGGTCGCGATAGGGAACCTTGTCGGCGAACCCAAGCGGGTCGGACGGCTCGAGCTGGGCATCCCACTCCTCGAAGGTGCCTTCGTCCAGAACCTGGTCAATGCGGTCGCGCGCGGAAACGTACCAGTGGTAGTCGCACTCAGGGCAAACGCCCAACGCGCGCTCCGCTTGCTTGCGGAAGATCATCTGCTGGCAACCCAGGCAGCGCAGCCACAGGCCTTCGGGCACGCCGCGCTTGGTGCGCTTAGGCGGCACGTTTTGGACGGCAGATGACACTTGAGTGGCAGACATTGAAGTTGCCAATGACGTGTCTCCCCCAGCGGTCATTAATCGCATGTTCGGTCTAACTTAAATCATTCGGCAGCGGTTAGATGCCGCCGCCGCTATTTTGGTCAAATTTTTACGATTGGCTGTGGGCCAAAGTTTCGGGAGCGGGCGTAATTATCTCCCATTTTCCGCACGCGGATTCAGCTTTCCACAACGCCCCCGGTTGGCCATCAACGAGCAATGCATGCACCACGCTCGCCAGCGGTTCCGGCGCAACCAGTGCGATCGTACCCTCGCGATGTTTTTTCAGGAGTTTGCCCAGCGCCCCTTCCACTCGTTCTTGAGCTTCACTGAGCATCTCCCCCTCTGGAGGGCAGATGATCTCGGGCTGCTCCTGCCACTGGCGAAAGACCTTCGGCTGCTTTCGTTTGACGTCTTCGACCAGCAAACCCTGCCACAAACCTTGGTTCATGTTACGCAAACCGTCTATCTTCTTCAATTTCAAATCCAAGGCATCTGCGAGCGCGGTCGCGGTTTGGCAGGCAGATTGGCAGGGGCCGCAATAAATCGCCTCAATTCCAAGCTTTTGCACGTTGCGAATAATCTCTTCCACTTCGCGACTGCCGTGCTCATTGAGCGGAATGTCGAGAGTGCCCTGAATCCGCCCTTCCTCGTCGTAATCCGTTGAGCCCGGGCGAATCAACACGATCTGGACCATGTGCTGTTTTATGTCCTCGTTTTCGAGCGCGCTAGATTCGTAAGCCGCTCTAGCGCTTGTGCGTAGGGGGGAGATTTAAAAATTGCGGAGCCCACGACAAACAATTGGGCGCCGGCCTCAGCGCACGAGCCAATCGTGTCGGGATTCACTCCGCCGTCGATTTCCAACAACACGTCGCGGCCAACGAGTGCTTTCAAGCGGCGCAGATTCTCTAGCGCGACGGGCTCGAAAGCCTGGCCGCCAAATCCAGCTTCGACACTCATCGTGAGCACCTGGTCGCACTCCGTCAGAAAGGGCTCGATGGAGCTCACGGGGGTATGCGGGTTGTACGCCAAGCCGGCGGCGGCCCCCAGGCCGCGAATTTCGGCCAAAACTGAGGCGGGATTGCTGGCGGCCTCCACGTGAAAGGTGATCGCATCCGCGCCGGCCTTAATGAACAAGGGGGCATAGTGCGCCGGATCGGAAATCATCAAATGGGCTTCGATCGGAAGCGACGTGACGCGGCGAACCGCTTCGGTGATCGGAAGCCCATAGGTAATGTTCGGAACAAAGTGGCCGTCCATCACGTCCAGGTGCAAGGTCTTGGCGCCAGCGTCTTCGAGCTTGCGGATCTCATCGGCCAGATGGCCGAAGTCGCACAGCAAAACCGAAGGCGCAACCACCGGCGCGGATGCGCTCAAGCCCAGGTAGCGTTCTCGCGAGGTAGGGGCCGAGGGCGTATTGACCACGAGCCTAGAAGCTTCCACAGAGGGAAGCTGTTGAGGACCGCCAGCCAGCTGGTATTCCATTTAGGCGTGGCACCCGTAGGTGCCCCACATGCCGGCAAATCCGTGTCGCGCCACTGGGACGAGTCGCTCGAGGCCACTCGCCTGGCGCGGGACAAGCCGCCCATTATTCTATCAATGTTGCATCCGAGCGTCTGCGCAAGGAGGCAGTCAATCTCAAGTTGTTGCTGTTGAGCGATTTACCACGCAATTGAGCCGTCCCGCAAACGGGCCAGGATATCGAAACCCTCGCGGCAGCCCGACAAGCTTATGGCCCCAAAGCATCGTGACCGCGCGGCAATTCCTCCAGGTTTTCCAGCCCGAACAACTCGAGAAAGCGGTCGGTGGTGTAGTAGCGGGGGCGGCGCGGCTTGTCGGGATCTCGCTCCAAGCGCAACAGTTGCCGCCTGACGAGTTGTGTCACCAGTGGACCGCTCGGCTTGCCGCGCAGGCGGCTGATCTCTTCGAGCGTCAAGGGCGCGCGGTAGGCAACGGCAGCCAGCACCTCGATCGCCGCTTGCGAAAGCTTTGCCACGCGGGCTTTGCCGTAAAAGCGATCGCGCAAGCGGGCAAACTCCTCGCGCAGCTTGAGCCGATAGCCGGCTCCTTCGTCGGCAATCGTGTACGGGCAATTGCGTCGGCGGTAATCCTGGTTTAGCTCGCGGATAAGTGCATCGATTTCTGCCGGCCGCACGCCACGCATCAGCGATGCAATCCGCGTCGCGGAGAGCGGCTCGCTCGCTGTCCCGCCGACAAAGAGCAAGGCTTCCAAAATGCTGCGCGGGCTCAGCTCGAAGCGGTTTGCCGCGTCGCGCGCATCGGCCTCGGGGGCATGGAGAACACCAGAAGGGGTCTCGACAGGCTCGTCCGAGGGCTCGGCATAAGGATCGTCGCCGCGCGCGAGCCGATCGGCCAATGCCTGGCCGAGCTCTGCCAGCGATAGCCCCCCCTCGGCTGCAGAGCCAGCCGCGAGCGGTTTTGGTTGTCGTGCCCGGGTGGCGGACTTGCGCTTGGCGGCCATACGCGCACTATACGGCCATGCCGCGAAGCCGGGCAAGATTGGCTTTATTTGGCACCCGCCACGCGCTTCTTCATGAAGGCCAGCGCATCGCGAGCCAACTGCTCCTCGCTTTGATACATCTTGCGCCAGATTTTCGTGGCGGCGGCGATCTCTGGCAGCGCGAGTCCAAACGCCTCGACGACCATCCAGCCGTCGTAGCCTGTCTGCTTGAGCGCTGCGAACGTCTCGTCCCAAGCGATTTGCCCCTGACCGGGCGTGCTGCGATCGTTCTCGGAGATGTGCACGTGCACCGTGTACGGAGCGCAGGCGCGGATGGCATCGGCAGGGCTTTTTTCTTCGATGTTCGCGTGAAAGGTGTCGTACATCATGCGGCAACTGGGATGGTTCACTTCTTGCACAAAACGAACCGTGTCGGCCGCGGAGTTCAAGAAATAGCACTCAAAGCGATTCAAGTATTCGAGACCTAGCATCACGCCGGCTTGGGCGGCATGCTCCGCAACATGGCGCAGGCTTTCCACGCCCCATTTCCACTCGTCCGCGGTAGGTCCTTGGCCGCTGAACTCGCCGATGGCCGAGTGATAGGGACCGCACAGCGTCTCGGCTCCGATGACCTGGCAGCATTCGAGCGTGCGCCGCATCGCATCCACGCCCGCCGCGCGCACCTTGGTGTCAGGGCTAATTGGATTGTCGGCCGCGCCACGAATCGTTACGGCCGTGCGGCGCAGCCCCAATTCATCCAGCCGCTTGCCCCATACAGCGAACTTCTTAGGATCGGGATCGAAGATTGGCAACTCGACTCCGTCGTAGCCCATTTTCTTTAGTTGTTCGAGCACGCTTGAAAGCGAATCGGTCAATTCGCCTGACCACAACCGCAAGTTCATACCGAACTTCATGCCGCATACTCCCGCTGCAGATTCAATCGTGGGGTTCTAGGCCGCCAACAAAGCCGGCGCCTGGCGATACACCAACTCGCGCGCGACTGCGAACACCGCTTCCGTGCCGCTCGGCAAGATGGGCAGGCCAACGCGCCGCATCACCTGGTTTAGGCGCATCAACAGTTTGGCATCGTCGGCATAGTCCCACAAGAACCGCTCGCGCGAAAACAGCGGGATGAAGTGCTTCAGGCGGTCGGTGCTTCGCGCTGCCATTGCGTTCACGGCCAGCTCGACCGCTGTCGGATCGATGGCTTCGAGCGATTCGTAGTATCGCTCCAGCCGAGCAGGGTCTTCGGCCACGAGTGCCGCGTCGAGCAGGATCTCGACCAGAATGTGTCCCACAAAGTGCGGCCGAAATCCGTCGTCACGCGGCAAGGCGTCGCGCAGCATGCGGCATAGCTCCAACGATAGCTCGGCAAAGGCCGGAGTCGCGTGAAACCATGCGTCATCACGGCAGTGCTGCAAAATGCCGCGCGCGATTGCCGCGGTGGGAGAATTGTCCGAACTGGCATACGGAATTGCTTGCTTCGAGCGGACGCGCACGCTCCGATCCACGACGTTCAGCCAATCCGGCACCGCCGTGCCGGCCAGAAAGTACGGATCGTGCACGTACTCGCGTCCGTGGGCAAAGTAGTTCATGGAGATTCAGCCCGCCTCATGCTATGGCCCTAGTTGCTGCGCCAGGAACTCGACGGGGTGCAATGCGCGGCGGCCGGTGCCGTGCAGGATCTGTTGCCGGCAAGAAAAACCTGGAGCGATAATTTCGTCGTGCGCGGTTTCGCGCACGGCCTTGAACAGCACGCGCTCGCCAATGGCCATGCTGGTATCGTAATGTTCGTAGCCAAAAGAACCGGCCATTCCACAGCAGCCAGAATCCACTGTCGCAACCGCAGCCGCGGCTGACTTGAGCACGTGCTGCGTGGCTAGCACGCCAACCAGCGCCTTTTGATGACAATGGCCGTGCAGTAGCACGTTGCTTTCGCTGCGACGAAGCGCTAGCTCGACGCCGCGGTCGACCAGAAAACTGTCCACGAGCGCGGCGCGAGCGGCAACCTTTTGCGCGGCTTCGCCCGGCACGAGGTCCGGATACTCGTCGACGAGCATCAACAGGCAGCTCGGCTCGCAGCCCACGATCGGCAATCCTTGCTCGGCCCACGGCAGCAGCCGGGCAATGTTGCGCCGGGCGAGTTGCTGGGCCTGTGTCAGAAACCCCTTGGAGGCAAGCGCGCGCCCGCAGCAATCGAGGCCCGCCAAAACCACCTCGAATCCGGCGACCTCGAGCACCGTGACGGCAGCCCGATTCACTCGCGGTTCACAGTAGCTCGTCAAGCAATCATCGAGCAGCACGACCCGGCCCTGCGCGGACGCGCGTCCATTGTGCGACGGACGGGGCGCGTGAAACCACTTGCGAAAATGATTTCGCTCGAAGCGAGGCAGGGGACGCCGAGCATCGATGCCCAGCACGCGTTTTCCCAACCACGCCGCGCCAGGCGCCTGCGCCAGCCAGTTCGACAAGGGCGCCAGCGCCGAACCCAAGCGGTTCAACCGACCCGGCCGGGCCAGCATTCGCGCGCCCAGCGTGCTGCCGTGGGCCTGCTGGTAATGGTGCAAGAACTCCATCTTGAGCTTGGCAACGTCGACGTTCGAGGGGCATTCGGCTTTGCAACCTTTGCATTGCAAGCACAGGTCGTAGGTCTCGTACAGCCGCTGGCCTGTCAGCTCTGCCGGGGGCAAGGCGCCCGAGAGCACGAGCCTGAGCGCATTCGCGCGGCCGCGCGTGCTGTGCTCTTCGTCGCGCGTGACCATGAACGAAGGACACATCGTGCCCGATTGCAGCTTTCGGCACACGCCGGCTCCGTTGCACAGCTCGGCCGCGCGGGCCATCCCGCCCTCGCGCGAGAAATCGAACGTGGTGGGCAGCTCGAGCGTTCGATACCCGGCGCCGTAGCGCAGATTTTCGACCGGGCTGGGCCCATCGACAACCTTGCCTGGATTCATGCGATTGGACGGATCAAACGCAGCTTTCAGCTCGCGGAACGCCTGGTAGATGCGCGGGCCGAACAGCCGCTCATTCAGGTAACTGCGCGCCAGGCCATCGCCATGCTCGCCGCTCATCGCGCCGCCAAATTCCATGACCAGCGCGCACGTCTCTTCCGAAATTTTTTGCAGCCGATCGAGATCCACGGGATCGGTCAGATCGAGCATGGGCCTGATGTGCAGGCAGCCGACCGAGGCGTGGCCATAAAAGGCGCCTTCGGTCTGGTGACGGGCCATGATCTCGCCGAAACGCGCCACGAACCGCGGCAAATGTTCAGGCGCGACCGCGCCGTCCTCGACAAAGGCCACCGGCTTGCGCTGGCCGGGTAAACCCAACAGCAGCGGCAGCGCGGCCTTGCGACAGGCCCAGACGTGATCGCACAAATGTTTTTCGAGAGCCGGCAGTATATGAAACAGGCCGGGCTGGCCGTTGAGCTTTGCCGTGAGCTCCGCGACTTTCGACTCCACCTCGCTTTGGTGTTCGCCATTGAACTCGACCAGCACCAGCGATTCCGGCTTGCCAACGACGAAATCGAGATAGTGCCGATATTCCAGGCTGCGCTCCGCCAAGCGCAGGATGAGTCCGTCCAACAGCTCGGCAGCCGATGGCTCGCACGACAAAATGGTGCCCACCGAAGCCACGGCGTTGGCCATGGAGTCGAAGTGCAGCACGAGAATGCCGCGCACTTTCGGAAGGGGCAGCAGGTGCATCACGGTTTCGACCACCGTGCCGAAACCACCTTCCGCGCCCACCAGCAACTTGGAAAGGTTGATTTCGGCTCCCGGGTAGCGAGCCCGCTCGCGGGCGAGTGCATCGATTAACAAGCGCGGGACGGGCACGCGCGATTTCGCGGCGGGCACGAGCTCGTCGAGGTTGTATCCACTGACGCGCCGCAATATGGCGGGAAAGCGGTCGATGATCTCCTGCCGATTCGTATCGACGATACGAGCGACTTCGCGATGGATTTGCCCGACGAGATCGGCGCGCGATTGTTGCGCGTTAAAAGCCGCGCTCGTCAGCGGGGCAAACGTAGCCGTGCTGCCGTCGGACAACACCACGTCGGTTTCGATGACGCTGTCGACCATCTTGCCGTGCCAGATTGATCGCGCGCCGGCCGAGTTATTGCCCAGCATGCCGCCAATGTTCGCCCGGCTGCTGGTCGCCACGTCGGGACCAAATTGCAGGCCATATGCCGCGGCCGCGGCATTCAACTGATCGAGCACGACGCCCGGCTGCACGCGCGCGGTGCGCGCGTCGGGATCGATGTCGATGTCGCGAAAATACTTGCTGAAATCAAGAACCAGCCCGGTGCCGATCGATTGCCCGGACAGGCTGGTGCCGCCCCCGCGCGGGATGATCGAAAGGCCGTGTTCGATGGCGGCCTCCGTGGCATACACCACGTCTTCGCGGGTGCGCGGGACCACGACCGCGGCGGGCATCAATTGATAGATGCTGGCATCGGTGCTGTAGAGCGCCCGCGTGTACTCGTCACAATACAGCTCGCCCTTGAGGCAATTTTTGAGTGAGTTTAGCAGTTGTGACGATTGTGCCGGCATGAGATGCATAGTCGTATCGGTCGTGAATTGCGACGCGCGCAAACTGCTCAACATGTGGGCCCGATTATACTTGATCGCTTGTGGTTTGTTGTTAGAGTCAAGACTGTGACTTGATTTCGAGTCGAGCATCAAACGCGACGCAGCAAGGCCTACTCGCATGTCCACGAACCACAAACCGTTGCCTGACGAAGTCGAGCACTTGCTGCGCAATGCCCAATTGCGGGACGAATTGGAGCCCTACTTCGACGAGTCGATTCGAAGCGTCAACGTGGAAGAATTGCCGACGCCGGTCGAGAACGAGTTTCTGGCTTCCATGTTGGCCTGGGAGCGGGCCCCCATTCTGCCGATCAGCCAGTGGTTCGAGCCCGAACTCAAGCTGCCTCATCCGGACACGCTGGATGAGTTTCAATTACACGAACGGCTATGGGAAACGATCCATCGCATGTTCGGCCGCCGCATCGTGCTCGAGTTCACCGATCATTTGAACGATCGCGAGTTGTACTGCTTGATCTATCGCGACATTCTTCCGTGCTCGGAAAAGAAGATCGACTCGGCCACCAACTACTTGCACTGGGATTGCGCCGACGTGGGTGGCGACCCGACTACGTGGCTGCGCTATTATGCGACGCCCGAGGAGCGCCGCGCGTGGGCCGAAGATCTGGACGAGCCACTGCCTGAGCGCGAAGTGGCGCCCTATCCGCGGCAGTTGCCTCGTCGGCCGCTGTAGGCGGCGCACACGCGACTGGCGCGCGTTAAGGCGTCTGGGCGGCGAGCTTTAGCGGCCTTGACCCCATTTGCTTGGGGGTCCTATACTTCAGGTCCGGCTTAGCCCTTTCCGCGCATTTGATCGCGCTCTCGACGGATCCGATCGAGGGCGAGCGCCGCCTCCGATGGTTCACGCATGAAGACCGAGCGCCGACACGAGCTGCAAACCAATGTTTTGGCCGATTCGCTCGCGCGTTGGGGAGAGAAGGCGCGGCCGTATAGCCGCGCAGCGCTAGCCGGCCTGATTGCGATCGTAGCCGTGCTTTTTGCCTGGAGCTATTACTCGGCCCAAGCCAGCCGCCACGAAGCCAACGGCTGGAACGAATACTTCGAGGCCATGAACGAGCGCGATCCGCGCGAGCGCTTAGGCCAAATCGTCGAGCGCTATCCCGGCACAAGCGTGGGACAAATTTCGCGCGTGGTGCTGGCCGACATCGAGCTCGATGATGGCACCAACCGCTTGTTCAGCGACAAGGCGGCCGCCAAAGACGAGCTCCGCCGCGTGATCGACGCCTACCAAGCCGTGCTCTTCGAAAGCGACGAGCCCAGTTTGCGTCAGCGCGCCATGTACGGTTTGGCTCGCGCCCGCGAAGGTTTGGGCCAGGAATTGACCAAAGCGCGCGAAGAATACCAGTCGCTTGCCGAGCGCTGGCCCGACAGTCCATATGCGGCCCCGGCACTCGAGCGCGCCAAGGACCTGGAGCGGGCCGAGACCAAGCAGTTTTACGATTGGTTTGCGAAATATGAGCCGCCGCGACCCATGTCCAATGAGCCGGGCACGCCTGGGGCGCGGCCCGATTTTCTCAAAGATTCGCTCGAGCCTGGCGGCTTGAAACTGCCTTCGATCCTGGACGAAAGCAAGTCAGGTACATCAGCAGCGCCAGCGGCTGAGACCGCTGCCGACGAATCGCCGGCCGAGGGCGCCGCAGCGACAGACGCAAAGCCGACAGAGCAGGGCGGCGAAGAGGCCAAGGAGGCGACAACCCCGCCGGGCGGCGCAAGCGAGAATCCCGCCAAGCCTCCCAGCGAATCCCCGGCACCCCCCACCAAGTAATTGGCTCGCGCGCCTTTCGCGAGCATTCATTCGCCACGCTCGTTGGCCCATGGCAGGCGAAGAACTATCGGCGACGCCTGTCGAGCTCGTGGTCGATAGCTCACAGGCTGGTGCTCGCCTGGATGCATTTCTGGCCGCCGCGTTGCGCAACTATAGCCGCGTGCTGTTGCGCAAGGTGATCAATGCGGCAGGCGCCACGGTCGATGGCCGCCGCGTCAAGGCGGCCTATCATTTGCGCGAAGGAGAGCGCGTACGCATCGTGCTGCCCGAGCTGGCCAGGCCAGGGCCGCAGCCCGAAGAAATCCCGCTTGAGATTCTGTTCGAAGACGAGTTCATCGCGGCCATCAACAAGCCGCCCGGGATGGTCGTTCATCCCGCCAAGGGGCACTGGGCGGGCACGCTCACCTCGGCCCTGCAATTTCATTTCGACCGGCTCAGCAGCGCCGGCGGAGCCACGCGGCCGGGCATCGTGCATCGGCTGGACCGCGACACGAGCGGCGTGATCGTCGTCGCGAAGACCGATTTTGCCCATCTGAAGCTGTCCGAGCAGTTTGAAGCGCGCACCGTCGAGAAGGAGTATTTCGCGATTTGTGCCGGCGCGCCGGACCGCGACCGGGACGTCATCGATTTGCCGGTTGGCGCGCATCCCCATCAGCGCGAAAAGATGGCGGTGCGACGTGACGATGCAAGGGCGCGCCACGCGCAAACGTTTTATGAAGTGGCGGAGCGCTTTGATGGCTTCGGGGCCATCCGGGCCATGCCCAAAACGGGCCGCACGCACCAGATTCGACTGCACCTGGCGAGCATCGGTTGTCCCGTGCTGTGCGATCGACTGTATGGTGGTCGCGCGATGATCACGCTTGGCGAAATCAGCCGGCAAGCTGGAGACGAAACGCCGCTCATCGAGCGGCAGGCGTTGCATGCGCTGCGCCTGAAGATCAAGCATCCCAAACGCGAGGAGCGGCTGGAATTCGTCGCTCCCTTGCCTGCCGACATGCAAGCGCTTCTCGAGGCGCTGCGAAAATATCGGCCGCTCGCGAAGCGCACTGGCCACAAATAGCAGCTAGCGCACTTCAGGCTTGCGCGGCTCGTCGCCGGGCGCCTGGCCAAACAAAAAGTGCACCAGGTCGCGCGTGCCGAGCGTGCGCGTGCTGGCAAAGAGCTCGCCCGCGTCATAGCCCGCCGCCACGCCGTCGTGCAGCGCGGCCGCGCGGACGCGCTCGAAGATGAATTCCTTGGCCTTGGGAAACTGGGTGGCATAGCAGCGCACCGCCTGCAGCTTTGTATCGAGCGTGTCACCGATGTCGACGACCAGGTGTCCGGCCGCCAGCGGCAACTGCAGCGTTGCGAAACCGAGCGTGTAGTACAGGTGCGCCGAGATCGTGTGTACGGGCAGATGGTCGAAGTACTCGTCCCACTTGGTCAGCCGCGCGTAGAAGATCGCCGCGTCGGTGATTTGCATGGCCTGCCAATGGTCGGGCGACGCCAGCGGAGTTTTTTCGCCGAACCCCAGCACCAACCGCGGGCGGTACTTCCGAAATTCCTTGGCCAGCGCGACGCGCGCCTCAAAAGAATCGAACAGCCTGCGGTTGGGCATATCGAGCTGCACGCGCACTTCAACCCCCAACACCTCGGCCGCCGCTTTGGCTTCGGCCAGGCGGACTTCCGGTCCGGGGCTGGCCGGAGTCGGCTCGCCATCGGTCAAATCGATAATCCCGACCCGATAGCCTTGCCGCGCGAGTTTGGCCAAGGTGCCGCCGCAGGCGATCTCCACGTCGTCGGGATGCGCGCCAACCGCAATCACGTCCAAACGTGGATACTCGATCGTGCTCACCGCGCCGTGCTCCTGTGCGCGCTTGCGGGCTTAACCACCCTCAGCAGGAACGTGGGATTGAGAGCCTCGAACCGCACGCGTTCCAACTGATGCGTGCCGCGCGCGATATTGAGCATCCACACATTCACGTCGTTGGCGGCCCGCTTGAGCGCTTGATGCACGGCCGACAGGCTTTCAAGACTGCCCACGCTGGCCAGCAGCCGGCCGCCGGGGCGCAAGCGCGCATAGGCCAGCTCGACCACGTGGCTGATTTCGCGCCCGCTGCCGCCCACGAAAATCGCGTCCGGGTCGGGCAAGTCTTTCCAGGCTTCGGGGGCTCGGCCCAGCACGCCGGTCAAATTCGCGACGCCAAAGCGTTCGGCGTTTGCGATAATGAGCTGGTAATCCTCCGCGTCCATTTCAACGGCATACACCGTTCCGCCGGCGGCGATTTGTGCTGCTTCAATGGCAACTGACCCGCTGCCGGCGCCGATATCCCACACCACGCTCGTGGGGCCGAGATCCATTTCAGCCAGCGCGAGCGAGCGGACTTCAGCCGGTGTGAGCAACCCCTGCTTGGGTTTGGATTGCAGGAACGCTTCGTCGGGGTTCCCAAACAACCGGCGGCCGATCGCTTCGCTGGGCCGGTCCGGCACGTTCGGGCGTCGCACCAGAATCATGACATTCAGCGGCGAGAAATCCTGCGCCGCGATTTCCGACAGCTCACCTTGCGTGACGCGTTCGTCGGGCGAACCCAGGTTCTCGCAGACGTAGGCCGAGAAATAATCGATCCGGCGGTCCAACAGCGCGCGAGCCACCGCGCGCGGCGGGGCTTCGTCGGTGGTAAACAGTCCCACCTTGGCGGCGATGCGAACCTTTTCGATCGCCTGGTCGAGCGGCCGCGATGCCAGGTTCGTTAAAAACGCTTCTTCCCAGCTCTCTTTCACGCGCGCAAAGGCCAACTGCATGCTGCTGACGTGCGGCACGACTTCAAAACGGTCTTTTCCGAGCTTGTCGCATAGATAACGGGCCACGCCATAGAACAGCGGATCGCCGGAGGCCAGCACCACCACTCGTTCGCTGCCGGATCTCGAGAGGCGCTCGATGACCTGATCCAGATTGTTGCCGACCACGAGCTTGTCGGCCGAGAGCCGGGGGAGTTGCGCCAGGGTGGCTTCTGCCCCGATCACGAGTTGGGCCTGCTCAATCAACTGTCGAGCCGGCGAGACGACGCCATCGAGGCCGTCGTCTCCGATTCCGATGATATGGATTTTTTGCGTGGTCACCGCGGCCATGGAACTCCGAGTTTCTTAAGCAGAGCTACCGACGATCGAGCTTGCCGACGGCTGCGCCACGGATTTTAGAGCAAACGCGAAGTGAGGGAAAGCGGCAGACAAGGGGGCTACGCAGTCCGGTCGCTGGCCGCGTCATAAAACGCCATGCTGGCGAAGCTGACGCAGGCCGTTCCATCGAGCTCGACTGCCTGGTCATACCGCAAGAGCTCGCCGCGCGTAGGCCCAAGCGTTTCGAGCATGGTGTAGGTAGGCGACAAGCCACAGATGCGGTTGCGGTCCTTGTGAGCCGCGACGTGGCGAAAAAATCGCTCGGCATCGGAAGCGGCAACCGCATCGAGCAACCCTCGATCGTCCTGCGCCTGGACGTTCAACCGCTCCCTATCCAAAAAAGCGTGATCGCCATAGCGCTGCCCGATGTGCGCCAAATCAGAGCCGTTAATAAAGCAGACACGTTCACCCTGCGCGGCCGCGACTTGCCGCAGCGACTCGACAAAGGCCTTCACCGCCGGCGAGTCGGAAGGCGCCGTTTGGGCCGCAATAAAGGGATGAAAAGAGCCCACCAGGATCGGCAAGATCTTGAAGGGACGCCTCCCACCCAACAGATACTGCAAGAACACGACTTGAAACTCGATCGAATGTTCTTGCCGATGGGCTAGCTCGTCGGCAAACAGATTCACTTCGCCGCCCGCGGAAGATGTCTTGAGCGCCGCGGCCAGGCGGCTAATCAGCGTGCGGTCGGTCTCCACGGTGCCCAGCGGGGTCGCGAAGTCCTTCTTGGTGACCGAGAACAGGCTGTTCGTCGGATTGTGGGCGGTGCCCAAGATCACGAACACATCGGCTGTCGACTCTTCGACCAGCTTCTTGTAAGCCCAGGCGAATGTCGGTCCGCCGCGGTGGAAATCGATATGCGGCGCCATGATCGCGCGCAGGCGACTCGATCCGCTCGCGGCGTTGAAGTTTGGAGCGCCCGGTCCGTTTTCAGACATGAACAGCTCGTCGAACTGGGCGCGCAGCGCGTCCGGTTCGGCCGCATAGGCCTTGCCGGCATGCGCGGCGGGCCGCACCGGACTGTTGAGATAGATCTCGATCTCGCGCTTCCAACGAGCACGAAACCGCTCGTTGTCCAAGTACCAGCGGTCGTCGAGCGACTGGATGAGGCCGTTGATATCGTCAGGCGCGACGGCCTGCCCGGTGCGCTGCTGGAAGTCTGCCTGCAACTGCGCGAGGGTCCGCGAGCCATCCATCAGGGCCGCCAACATGGCGGCAGGATAGGGCACCACGATCGGCTGCGCAAATCCTTCCGGATCGCGCAGCGCGAACACAACTTCGCCACCGGGCTGGCTGACCGGAAAGCTGTCGACTCGGCGAAGGCGTGGCTGCTGGAAGGACATGGACGAATTGTTCGATGGCCGGCCGGCAGAGGCCAGCCCAACTTGCAGCCGCCGCTCAGATGCGAATAAAGATGCGCTGCCGGTACAACCAGTAGCAAACCAGCCACATGGCCACGAGCACCCACAGCCGCGCCAAAAACGGCTCGTAGGGTTTGCCCAGCAACTCGTAGGTTCCAGAGCCAAAATGGGTTTTCAGCGTGCGATGAAACCAGCCATGGCTCAACTCTTCCATGCAATACATCGTGATGGAGTTCATCCCCACCACGACGAGAGGAAAGGTCCAGCGACGATACATCAGCACGTCCACTACCGCATAGAACGCGGCCAGGATCAAAAAGGTCCAGCCGCCGGCAAATAAGGTCCAGCTCGGCGTCCAAATCCGCTTCACGATCGGGCAGATGCCCGTGGCGTCGAGGATCCATCCCGACAGCAGGCCCGCGATGCCCGCCCCCACAAGCCAGGCGAGCTTCTGACCGCTGGCGCGCGGGCTGCGCAAGAGCTCGCCGGCCAACAGGCCGAAGATCATCGTGGCCAGCGACGGAACGAAGCTCAGCGTCAAATAGCCGCCACCGTTGTAGACGAATGGTTTCTCGCGTGGAAAGAGATTTAAAAACCACTGGTCGAAAGCGGCGGCCGCATTGGTGTTCTTGTCCCAGTGCGCGGCCATGCCCTCTAGATGCGGCCAGCTAGACGAGACTCCCACCGACGCGTAATCAAAGTCGGCCGCGGGCAGCGGGTAGAAATAAAACAACGCCCAGTATCCAACCAGGACGGCCAGCGCGGCGCCGAACTGCACTTTTGCCGATCGTCCGCACAGCAAGAACAAGAAGGTGTAGCCCAGCCCGATCTGCGTCAGCACGTCTTCGAACGTGAAGTAGGTTTTCGCGCGTCCATCGGAGCGCAAGAAGATGCCCAACGCCACGAGCACGATGGAACGCACGATCGCGTGCCTGAGCATGTGGCCGTACGATTGTCCATGCGCCTTGCGGCTGGCATAGGAGTAGGCCAGCGCCACGCCAACCATGAACATGAACGATGGCTGGATCAGGTCCCAAACCGAGCAGCCGATCCAGGGCACGTGCTCAAATTCATATCCGATCCACTTCCAGGTCGGGCTATCGGGAAAGCTCTGCGCCACCCGGTGCAACCCCAGTCCGCCGGAAGCCATGGCCAGCATCGTCAGCCCTCGATAGGCATCGAGCGACACCAGGCGGTCGGGCGGTGTAGGGATCGTCTCGGCGGTGCTCATGGTCTTACTTAAGCAATGGCGGGGTCAAAGCTGCTCGATTATGGCGGGCTCAGTCGTTCGCTGTAAACCAAATTAGCCACTTCAGCGAACCTTGAGGGAAAGTTCGCCCCCGTGGCGAACTGGTTGTCGGGCCGCGAATGACTCCGTTACGATTGCGGTCGGATACCTGAGCGGCCTGGGTTGCTGGCGAATGACCTCTGTACTGCTGACCGCGTTTGAACCGTACGATCGCTGGCGGAGCAATTCGAGCTGGCTCGCGCTCGTGGAACTAACGCAGAATCTGCCGGGCGCACCCGGCGTCACTACGCGGCTGTATCCGGTCGACTTCGCGGCCGTCAAGGAAAAGCTCGCCAACGACCTGCGGGCCAATCACGACTTTGCGATTCACTTGGGCCAGGCGCCGGGCTCGACTCGCGTGCAGCTCGAAGCGATCGGCATCAACGTGGGCGGCTCGAGCACGCAGTCGCCCGACACTTTTCAACCGCTCGTGGAAGGCGGACCCATTGCCTATCGAAGTCCGCTGCCGCTTGCCGATTGGGCCGGCTTGTTGCGTTGCTCCGGCATTCCCGCACAAGTTTCCTACCACGCCGGCACGTACTTGTGCAACGCGACCCTTTATTTCTCGTGCTACCTTGCCGAGCGCATGAACTTGAAGACGCGCGCCACGTTCATCCACCTGCCGCTCGACCCATCACAAACGGCCGACCAGGCGCTCGATCTGGCATCGATGCCGGCCTCAGTTGCGGCAGAGGGATTGCGCGCGATGCTCGTGCGGCTGGCAGAGGGTGCGGATCGGCCGCTGGCGTAAGTTCGGCCAGTCGGCTTTAACCGCTTTGCCGCGCGCCCAAGTAGCCGCGCCGCGCAGCCAGGCAGGTATGCCGAAAGCTCTCGGGCCGCGAGACGCCGGCCAGGCGAAAGGTTTCGATCGCGCCGCGGCGGAACACAAGATCGCCGGCGGGGAACCACTCCTGGCCAGGTAGCACCTCGATGTCGATTGCATCGAAGCGGTCGAAGTCGACCCAGCGGTCGTCGATGGCCCGCAAGCCGCGCTGCACGATGACTCGCCGATTGGTCAGCTTGTATCGCTCGATTATGCCCGGCAGCAGGCTGACGACGAAAAGCCCGATCGCAAAGGGGATCAGCAGCAAGGCGAACAGCTTTCCGATATTGAAGAACCCGTATCCGGCTCGCAGGGAGCAGAGCCGCCCGATAAGCCGGCCGGCGCCGGTCGCGCCCAGGGTGGGAAAAACGGTCATCACGGTCACTTCGCGCGTCTGGGCGGGCGTGACTCCGGCAATCGGCTGCTGGGCTGCGAGCATGGAATGACAGTGATTTGGCGTCAGGGCGGAAACCGCCAAACTATCAGACCAGGCCCGCGATTTCCAGGCCCGCCCAGGCGGTTCAGCTAGCCGCGATCCCGAAGCCGCGTCGGTCTGATCTTGTTCGGATGAGGGCTAGCGGCTACAGTCCGACACCCAATTTTGGGCCGCTGCTGCCATTTCCATTGCACCCGCCGTGGAGCTTGCGCTTCCCATGAAACTGCACGATCACATTCGCGACGAAATCAAGGATCGGGCGCTGGCTCACATGGTCGCCGCCATCGAATCCGCGCCCGAGGAGCACGACCCGTTTCCGCACGTGATCGCACATGGAATCTTTCCGGGCGATCTGTATCAAGAGATGCTCGCGCTGCTGCCGGACGACAGCCAGTACGAGGCGTTCGCGTACGAAAAACATTCGACCGAAGGGGCGAGCAACCGGGGACGGTTTCAATTGACCGACGCCTGGCTCGACCGCCTGAGCGGCCGGCAGCGCTCGCTGTGGCAGGGCATTCGCGACGCGCTGGGCGCGCCGGACTTCAAGAACGCCGTATTTCAAAAACTGTGCGTCGGGCTTGCGTTCCGTTTCAACCTTCCGGAAGACAAAGCCAGCCGCGTGCCGGCGTATCCGTTGCCCGAGCTGTTTCGCGAGACAAGCGGCTATTCGATCAAGCCTCACCCCGACACGCGCAAGAAGATCGTGACGATGCAAATTGCGCTGCCCGCCGATCGCACGCAGCAACACCTGGGCACGCAATTCTATCGCCGCAGCTTGAACCCGTTGCATCTGCTGCGCGAGCCACGGGGATTCGAGGTGGCCAAGCAGCCGCCGTTTTTGCCGAACGTGGCCTATGCGTTTTCGGTGATCAACGCGCTATCGCTCAAGAGCTGGCACGGCCGCACGACGCTAGCCGGCGAGGTGGGCGTGCGCAACACGATTCTGAACATCTGGTATGCCGACGCGGCGCAAGGCAATCCGGATATCGTCGAGCGGTATTACAAGGCGGCATAAGCGCCGCTGGCGCCAACGCGGCGCGCCGGCATCGGCGCGCATGACCCTTCCCCACTAGCCGGAAGCGCTGCGCCCGGTTCCGCTTCGAAGCGCACACGGCGCAGACTACACGCTTCGGCTCGCGCTTCCCCGGCGTTTGTGGAGTGGTGCTGCAAAGCCGCCACGGTATGCGAAGCTGGACGGCCATCCGCGCGGAACCGGGCGCTAACGCTTCCGGCTAGTGGGAAAGTGCGCTTCCAACCCAGGTGGTGCGCGAAGAGGTTGCTGGTGACTCTTGCGCCATGTGATGCCTCTTGTCGCCTGCGGCGACCACAACAAACTTGTCGGGGCCACCCGGTGGGGCAGCACTGGCAGAGCCAGTGGCACCCTGAGCGCGCAAAAAAAGCCCGCCGCGGGTTTGGCTAGCCCCGCGACGGGCTTCTCAATTCAATTCGGCAGATTGCTTGCGAAGCGACTTGCGTTACTTCGTAAGCAGACCTCTGGCTGGCACAAGAACTTGTCTCCACAATTCTTAACCGGCCGATGACACCATCGGCGCGGCAGGAATCCTTTAGAAAGGAGGTGATCCAGCCGCAGGTTCCCCTACGGCTACCTTGTTACGACTTAGTCCCAATCGCGGAGTTTATCTTCGGCGCTTGGCTCCTTGCGGTTACCTCAGCGACTTCGGATACCCCCCACTTTCGTGGCTTGACGGGCGGTGTGTACAAGGCTCAGGAACACATTCACCGCGGTATGCTGACCCGCGATTACTAGCGATTCCGGCTTCATGCAGGCGAGTTGCAGCCTGCAATCCGAACT